>JAFOIY010000128.1 GCA_017420505.1 Solobacterium sp.
AAAGTACGGGCAGAAGATCTTTGTGGATCCGGTGTCGGACATCTATGCAGGGAAGATCCGGCCGTATGCGGGACGGATCTGTGCACTGAAGCCGAACCGGACCGAACTGTCCGTGCTCAGCAGCATTGAGGTGAACGATGATGAATCCATGGTGGAAGCAGGCAGACGGCTTCTGGATGCCGGACTGCAGCAGCTGTATGTATCCCTCGGCGCGGACGGCTGTTTTTACATGGACCGGGAACGCATCCTGAAGCGCAGTCTGCCGGCAGAGGCAGAGATGGTCAATGCGTCAGGTGCCGGGGACAGCTTCTTTGCCGGAATGATCTGCGGCTACGTCAACGGCTTCCCGCTGGAGAAAACACTGGACCTTGCCCTGGCAGCCGGTCTGCTTGCGGTCCGTTCCCCCTCGGCCATCAGTGATGAAATGTCGCTGGAGAGCCTGGAAAAGCTGATAGAGGAGGTTCGTCATGAACATTGAGAAATACCTGGATGTACAGCCGGAGATTGCCGCGGCGATTGCGGAAGGACGGCCGGTAGTGGCTCTGGAAAGTACGATTCTTTCCCACGGGATGCCTTATCCGGAAAATATGGAATTTGCCCACAAGGCAGAACAGATCATCCGGGCAGAAGGCGCTGTCCCGGCAACCACTGCCATCATCGGCGGAAAGCTGAAGGTCGGACTGACACCGGAAGAGCTGGATCTCATGTGCAACCCGGTGGACATCGGCAAGGTGTCCAGAAGGGATGTCGCGGTATACCTGGCAACAGGCAAGACCGGCGCTACAACCGTTGCCACAACGATGTTGATTGCGGCCATGGCCGGGATCCGTGTCTTTGCGACCGGCGGAATCGGCGGTGTACACCGCGGCGGTGAGAATACCATGGATATCTCGGCAGATCTCCAGGAACTCGCCTCCACGCCCGTAGCGGTGGTCTGCGCGGGTGCCAAGATGATTCTCGATCTCGGTCTGACACTGGAGTATCTGGAAACGCAGGGCGTGCCTGTGCTCGGTTTCCGCACGGATGAGTTTCCGGCGTTCTACTGCCGTACCAGCGGCTTCAAGCTGGACTACCGGGCGGAAAGCGAAGAGGAAATCGCTGAAATCATGAAGGTGAAATGGGACCTTGGCCTGAAGGGCGGCATTGTCATCGGCAATCCGATCCCTCAGGAATATGAACTGGACTTCGACTGGATGAACCGTGTGATCAACGATGCGCTGAAGAAGGCTGAAGGACAGGGCATCCGCGGCAAGTACATTACACCGTTCGTTCTGTCTGAGCTGCGGGATATGACAGACGGTGTATCCTTCGCGTCCAATCTGGAGCTGGCCTACAACAATATCCGGGTTGCTTCAAGGATTGCAAAGGCATACGCGGAAAAATGTAAATAGTTTCATAAAATTGATTTATATTTCCATCAAACTGGGTTGTTTTTCTGCATTCAGTGCCTCATTCCGGGAATCTGTGCGTACAATACAGGTATGTATTTGCTGAAAGGGACAACCGTATCAACACAGACTTCACTCGTTTCACGTGGTGAAGTTTCTTTGGTTTCGTCCTTCACCTCTACCTCTACCCCGAAAGGGGTATAAAGATTGAAAGACCTGCTCAGGCCGGCGGAAGTATTCCACTGTTAACAAAATAATATATTCGATGTAAAATCATTTTTGATTGTGAAAATCAAGGGGGAGATTATGAACAAGAACTCACATGAATGGAGAATTCACATCCTCGCATTTGTACTGACGATGATCGCTGAGCTGATCGGTACAAAGCGTTTCGACCTCGGGTTTACAGCCTTCTCGCTGTTCCCGATGCTGTATGTACTGATCTTCGGCGGCATCATGGGTGCAGCCAAGGTCCTTCCGAAGGAAATGATGGAGGAAGCTTCTCCGTTCATCGGTATCAGCGTACTGCTGCTGACAGCCAAGGTCGGCTCGACCATCGGTCCGAACCTGGGCAACGTCATCAAAGCCGGTCCGGCACTGCTGCTGCAGGAGTTCGGTAACCTGGGCACAGCGGTATTCGCCATGCCGATCGCTATTCTGGTATTCCATATGGGCAGAGCCTGCATCGGATCCAGTTTCTCCAACTCCCGTGAGGGTTCCCTCGCGGTAGTCGCTTCCAGATACGGTCTGGACTCTGAAGAGGGTATGGGTGTCATGGGTTCCTACATTACAGGAACGGTACTCGGAACACTGTTCTACGGAATCATGGTTTCCGCACTGGCGCCTACAGGCATCTTCCATCCGTACGCACTGGCGATGGCCTGCGGTACCGGTTCCGCTTCCATGATGTCTGCCAGCCTGGGTGCCGTCATTGACGCATTCCCGACAATGGCAGAAGAACTGACAGCCTATGCCGCAACCAGCAACATGCTGACATCGGTTGACGGTCTGTACATGAGCCTGTTCATCGCGCTGCCGATGTGCGAGTGGATGTACAAGAAGCTGACAGCCAACAACAAGCACTACAAGGACGGCGTCCCTGTAGGCAAAGCAGAAAAGAAGGGAGAAGAATAACATGAAAAAGACAGATTGGGCAGTATATCTGAGAGTATTGTGCTTCTCCGCTGTATTTGCGGCGATCGGCAACTGGATCAGCACCATGAAGAGCGGCGCTCCGGTTACACCGCTTCAGGCTGTACCGGGCATGATCCTGCTTCTGGTCATTACCATTCTCGGCCAGCTGATCTGGGAAGGCATCAACAAGGTTTCGAAAAAGAATCTGCCGGCGATTGCCTACATTTCCCTGATTGCCATCATCTTGACAATCCCAGGCTTCCCGGGCGCTGAATTCACAGCAGCTTCCATCAACAAGATCGGTCTGCTGCCGCTGTGCACGCCGATTCTGGCCTATGCGGGTATTTCCCTGGGCAAGGACCTGGATACGTTCAAGAAGCAGGGTGCGGCCATCGTTGCAATCTCGCTGTTTGCGTTCCTCGGAACCTTCATTGGTTCGGCTGTCATTGCCCAGCTCATCCTGAAGCTGACAGGCGTGATCTGATCACTGTATAGAAAAAAGGGCGCAGTCCGTTACGGACCGCGTCCTTTTACTATGCTTACGGCAGCGGCAGGAAGTGCTCCAGCGCATCCCTGAGATGGGTATTCCAGTACAGGAAATCATGGATGCCGTGGTCTTCCACCCAGGTCAGCGGAGCGTTATGCTCCTGCAGGAACACTGCATAGCGCTTGACACTGTCGAACAGGGTATCTTCCGTTCCGCATGCCATATAGATGTCCGGCGCACCGGTTTTGCTTTCCGCTGCTTTTCTGAACAGTGCATAGACATCATTGCCGCTGCCGTCCATCTTTGTAAAGTCACCGAAGGAGTTCTCCAGGAAACTGCGGTTCATGAACAGCGCATCGGCGCCGAAGAACTCTGCACTGTTGGAATCCGGTGCACTGGACATGGCTTCCAGATGAGCGCTTGTAAAGATTCCCGGTGAAAGGGCGACGATCCTGCTGAATGTTTCATGGTAGAACAGACCATTATGCAGAGCCCCGTAGCCACCCATGGACAGACCGCCGATAAAGGTGTCTTCCCGTTTCCGTGAGAGCGGGAACAGTCTGCGGGTCATCTCCACCAGTTCTTCGCCGATGAAGCGTCCATGGTACTCCCCATGGCCGTCATCAATGTAGAAATGATTCTCACCGGCAGGCATAATGATCGCCAGATTGAATTCTTTGGCCAGGATGGCTGCTTCTCCGGCCAGGACCCAGTCATTCTGGTTGCCGAAGAAGCCATTGAGCAGGTACAGGGTCTTCAACGGTTTTTCCTCGGGGAGGGGCTGGGAAAGATAATCCGTTGAATCAACCGGAATAACGCAGTTGACGGGAACCGTACGCTGCAGACAGCGTGAATAGAGACTCATCTGAATGAATGCCATGATGGATCCTCCTTTTTCTCCATCATAGCATTCGGTCAGTTTCCCGGGCACTGCAAAAAAAGAGAAGCCTTCTGGGAAAGGCTCCTCTGGTTTTTATGGATGCGGATGGATTATTCCGCCGGATTCTCATCGATTTCGTCCGGAATGACGTTCTTCTCGATTTCCTCAATGGAAGCTGCCGTCTCCTTCGGGATGATGATGGCAAGGGTTTCTTCATCCGGACGGTAGGAGAGCATAATGGTCATACCATGATACTCCATGATCGCTGTAATGCCGGAGAACCTGCGCTTGCCGTATACTTCCGTAAAGACCTCGCGCGGCGGCAGTTCCGGCAGTTCGATCGGCATGCCGGTCCAGGAAGAATCCGGTGATGTCTCGGTCAGAATGATGCCGTGGCTGGTAATGTCATCATCCTCAAGAATGGTGTAGATGTGGTCCAGAACTCCCTTCTGGTTCAGACCGTCGATATGATAGGTATATGTGATGGAATTCACTGCTTCTTTTTCTGTTCTGAACATACAACTGTCTCCTCTGTATCACTGTAATCATTGTAATGGCTGGAGGAGCAAAACTCAATCGGAGACTTGATTTTCACAGCATATGCAGCCGTACGGAACACTTCCTTGTGCTATGATGGAACAATGATGCGGAAATGGATACTCAGCCTGATCCTGCTGCCGGAACTGCTCTTCCCGCAGCCGGATCTGGACCTGAACAGTGATTATGTATACCTGATGGATGCGGACAGCGGACAGGAGCTTTTCAGCAGGAACGCGGAAGAGAGGATGTATCCTGCCAGTATGACCAAGGTCATGACAGCTGTTGTTGTTCTGGAGAATACAGACAGTCTTTGGGAAACCGTGCCGGTCACCGATGAGATGTGGACAGGCCTGATCGAAGCCAATGCCAGCACTGCCGGCTTCCTGCCCGGTACGGAACCGACGGTCATGGATCTGCTGTACGGTGTCCTGCTGCCGAGCGGAGCAGACGCAGTGAATGCGCTGTGCATCCACACAGCAGGCAGTACCGGTGCCTTTGTGGATCTGATGAACACAAAGGCAGCAGAACTCGGGATGTACAGCACGCACTATACCAATCCTACCGGACTCCATGATCCGGATCATTGGTCCACCGCGAAGGATACCGCTGTTCTTTTCCGCTATGCCCTGCAGAATCCGGTGTTCGCGGAAATCATCGGTACAGCCGAATACACAGCGTCCACCGGCCTGGTCATGAAGTCCACCGTCAATGCCCATGCGGCATACATTGATGGCTTCCAGGGCGGCAAAACAGGCTATACCATACCTGCCGGTGTCTGTCTCGCATCCCATGCGTACATCAACGGAATGCACCTGGTGCTCGTCAGTGCCCACAGTCCGTACGCAGGCGGAAACGTCGTAGATGCGGATACAGTGTACAGCTGGCTACGGAACAATATAGAGAAACGGATCCTGCTGCGCAAAGGGGAGGTCCTTGCCCGGATTTCCTTCCAGGATTCCCGGGATGAAGACTCTATGACAATCATCGCCGACCAGGACGTTGTGCTGGATCTGCCGTATGGCGCAGACATCCGGTTCCAGGAAGAAAAGACCGATGTCCTGCAGACACCGGTCCAGGAAGGAACCGTACTGTACCACTGTACGATTACGGTCAACGGCCAGACAGTCTATGAGCAGAGTGATCTGCTGGACCATGAGATCAGGCGCAGTCTGCCCCGCTGGCTGTACCGTACCGGCAGAGAAGCTCTGCAGCGCTACCGTTTTGTCCTGCTGGCACTGGTCATTGCACTGATCCTGCTGCGCAGACGGCGCTCATAGACCAGCAGCCCGCAGAGCACCGCACCGCCCAGACTCAGCAGATCACTGATGATCTGTACCGCTGTATTTCCGTAGTAAACCTTGATGCGTACCGGTGCATCCTGTACCGTCACGCGCACCATACCGGTATATTCATCCGGCTCAACAGGCAGACTGCCTGTTTTTCTTCCGTTCTCATCCACTGTGACTGCCCGGTAGCCTTTATAGTACGTCTTTGGTACGATCCACTCACCGCTCTCTTCCACCGTAAACAACAGCTTTCCGTAGCTTCTCTCCGGAACAACAGTACCGGAGACGGACTTCACGGTCCCGGAATCATACATATAGTAGTCAATCTGGGCAGAAGCCGGCAGATAGTCCGGTGTGGACAGTTCCATCCGGTTGTACCAGGCCCGGCTTCCGAAGATCCGCTTCTCATTGAAGATCTTCTCCGTCTCCAGGGAATCATTGAAGGCACCCCAGTTGCTGTAGAGCTGGATGATATGAATACTGACCAGCACGAACATCAGTGCAGCCAGTCCGTATCTGATCTGCTTTCTGCCTTTCAGAAAGACCAGATCCAGCACCGGTACAGACGCAAAACCCAGCAGCACCACAGCAGGCGTCAGCAGCCTGGCAGGAAACTGCATGAACGAGAACATCGTCAGGGTATTCCAGGGGAACAGCCGGGTTGCTCCGATCATCAAGCATACGCCCAGTGCGAAGCATTGCTTCTGCATCCGGTTTCCGGTCAGAAGCGCACCGGCTGCCAGCAGCGCACACAGTCCGGGACATACACACATCATTACCTGATCGCCCAGACCGGGCAGGAAGAATTCCTTGATGGAGCAGGCTGAATCTGCCAGGGATGTTTCCCCGAAGTAGCCGGAAATCCGGTACAGATGCGTCTGCAGCTGCTCGATCATCGGCAGGGTGAAGAACGCTGTCAGCAGGAATGCCAGGAACAGCGATAAGGCTGTACTGTACAGCACATCCTTGTTCACTTTCCGGATATTCAGTACAAAGAACACAACGAGCAGTACCAGTGCCAGTATGAACGATATATTGTGGGAGAGGATCAGACCGGTAAAGCCGATGGTGAAATACCGGATGTTTTTCCGTTTCCGGAAAAGCACATCCCGTATACCCATCAGCACGACCGGCAGGAACACCAGCGCAAGCATTTCACCCAGCGCACCGCGTTTGTAGCAGTTCGCGTATACGTACGGATTCAGCAGGCAGAGCGCGGATGAAAGCACGGGCGTCAACCGATGCTTCGCCATCGGCTGAACGAGGGACTGGATCAGATATGCCGCACAGAACACAATCAGGAAGATGCTGATCCGCCAGGCCATCAGCAGCCCGACGCCCAGACACACCAGCAGCGCCGCCGGATACAGCATGCATACGGAATAGAACAGCGGAGAACCGTAGCCGAAATGCATATGCAGTTCCGGGAAGATCCGGGGATAGAGATCACCGTGCTTCAGTGCCTCGGACAGCTGCAGGATGCGTGCCAGATGAAAAGCCGTATCCGGACCGCTGCGGATCATACCGCTGTACATCGGCAGGCAGAACAGAACAGCGACCAGAAGAGCCGCTGCAGCCTGATATACTTTTTGTTTGTTTGACGTATTCATCTTCAACTATCATTATAATGTCAGGAGAGGTAAACAGTATGAAAATCATCTATTGGTCCGATTATGCCTGCCCGTTCTGCTATATCGGCGAAAGCAGGCTCAAGCGCGTTGCGGCAGAGATGGGCATCGAAGACCTTGAACTGGAGATGAAAGCCTATGAACTTCACCCCGAAGCCGGCAGGCACGCAGAGCTGGACAACGCGGATTCCATGGCAAAGTCCTTCGGTACAGACCGGGACACTGCCCTGGAGAAGATGTCCGGACTGATCCGGATGGGCAGGGAGGAAGGCCTGGACTTCAACTACGCTACTGCGCACAACACCAATACCCGGGATGCCCACAGAATCACAAAGCTTGCACAGTCAAAGTCGCCGGAAATGGCAGACAGGCTGATCGAACTGCTGTACAAAGCCTACTTCAGCAAGAACCTGGAACTGGCGGATCACTCCGTGCTGCGCAGTGCAGCCATGGACGCAGGACTGAACATGGATGAAGTCAATGAAGTACTGTCTACGGACAAGTATCTGCAGGAAGTGATCATGGATGAACAGGAAGCCCGGTACTACGGCATCCGCGGTGTACCGTTCTTCATCATCGGCAAGTACGGTGTTTCCGGTGCCCAGCCGGAAGAATACTTCCATGCTGTATTTGAACAGGTACAGAAAGAAACCCTGGAAGAAATGCAGGGTGCGGTCTGCGGACCGGACGGCTGTGCAGAGTAACCAATGGCGCAGATTGTACAGGCAATCATCCTGGCAGCGGGAAAGGGGGAGCGCCTCCGTCCACTGACTGCGGACACCCCGAAACCACTGCTGGAAATCAATGGAATCCGGCCGCTGGATACAATCCTGGATGCCCTTCACCGCAACGGTATCCGGCAGATCTGCATCGTGACCGGCTTTCATCATGAATGCTTTGCGGACTATGCGCGCATACCCGGCATTCATCTGCTGTACAATCCGCACTACGATACGGCAAACAATATTGTTTCTCTGTATACAGCCAGAGAGTTTCTGGGAAACACGATCATCCTGGACGGAGACCAGATCATCCATGATCCATCGGTACTGTCTCCTTGTTTTGATCATTCAGGCTACACAGCTGCACTTGCGGACGGTCCGACAAAGGAGTGGCTGCTGGAGGCGGAGAACGGCAGAATCCTGTCCTGTTCCCGCAGCGGCGGGGACAGAGGCTGGCGCCTCATCAGTATCTCCCGCTGGGATGAAAAGGACGGTGCTGTGCTGAGGGAATGCCTGGAGAAGGAAATGGAGAAGGGAGAACATCTGGACCTGTTCTGGGATGATATCCCGCTTTTCCTGTACCCGGAACGCTTTCAGTTGTACATCACACCGGTGAATGCGGAAGCTGTCAAAGAGGTGGATACGCTGCAGGATCTGGAGGATCAGCGATGAACAGTCCGCTGGAAAAGCTGCATACCGTACTGCTGGACATGCTGAAGACAGTCATGGATTTCTGTGACGATCACGGTATTGTATGCTTTCTGGACAGCGGTACACTGCTCGGTGCTGTACGCCATGCAGGGTTCATTCCCTGGGATGACGATGCGGACATCTGCATGGATGCGGAGAACTACCGGAAATTCCTCGAATGTGCGCATGAATTGCCGGAGAAACTCTTTGTACAGAATTACCGGACGGATCCGATGATGAACGTGATCTGGACGAAGGTCCGCCGCCGCAGTACAACCGTACTGCCGCTGCACGCACCGATGATCCGGGAGGACTACGGAGCCTGCCTGGATGTGTTTGTGATGAACGGATATGCGCAGAATGCGTTGGGCAGGTTTCTTCAGCGCAAGGCAGACTACCGTCTGCGTGCACTGATGAACAAGGACGCACTGCGCATGAGCGGGGAAGTGCTGCCGGAACAGATAGAAGCGCTGCAGAGGCTGCCGTATGAACAGCGCAGAGCGTCTGCACTTCGTGCGGAACGCATCCTGCTCAGGAATCTGCAGGACAGCGGGGAGTGCTACAACATCTTCTACCGGCCGGGACATGAAGAGCAGATCCTGATGCCTTCAGCGCTCTATGATCCGCAGAAACGCATCAGACTGCCGTTCGAAGATACGGAATTCTGGTGCCCGCAGGATCCGGAACAGGTACTGGAGCTGTACTACGGTGACTGGCGCACACCGCTTCCCGAGGACCAGCGGGCTGTCCACGGTGAACTCTTCATCGACACAGAACACGGCATTGATTACTGGTTCCGCAGAGAAGGCATGAGCATGGCGGAAATACTGCAGCAGGATTCTGTGGTAGAATAATGCAGAGGTGACTATGAAGAAAGTAATCTGTATTGTTGAGGATGAACGCGATCTGAACGAACTGGTGAAGCGCTATCTGGAGAAGGAAGGCTACGAAGTACGTTCCTATTTCACCTACGATGAAGCCTATTCCCATACCGGAGATGATGATGTACACCTCTGGGTTCTGGATATTATGCTCGGCAACAAAAGCGGTTTTGATCTGATTGAGGACATCCGGCAGAATGACCCGGACATTCCGGTAATCTTTATGTCTGCCCGGGACAAGGAATTCGACAGGATCATCGGTCTGGAGAAGGGCAGTGATGACTACATCACCAAACCGTTCTCGCCGAAGGAACTTGTTCTGCGGGTGAACAACGTCATGCGCAGAGCGTACCGTGGGGATGGTCCGCTGCTTGAAGTGGACGGCTACGCGATCGATGAATCGCAGCGTACGGTGAGCAGGGACGGGCAGACGGTGGACCTGACTACGAAGGAATTCGATCTGCTGATGCTGTTTGTCAGGAACCGCGGAACCGCTTTTACCAGAGAGCAGATCCTGGAGAAGATCTGGGATACAAACTACTACGGAAACGACCGGGTTGTGGATGATACTATGCGCCGTCTGCGCAGGAAGATGCCTGACCTGACCATCCATACGATCTACGGTTTCGGATACCGTCTGGGCTGATGAAGAGATTCTATATCTGGCTGAGAGAACTGACTCTGTCGCAGCAGCTGCTGACATTGATTATGTTTGTAGTGACCATCTTTTCGATGTTCATTTTGATTGTGCTTATACCGCAGATCAACAGCTTTACGGACAATGAGATGGAGCGGGTGCTGCACAGTTCCCACGATCAGGCAGCCTACTACATGGCCAGATATCCGGAATCTTCCTACGGCTCCGTTCCCGTGGACGGTGACGTGCTGATGGAGATCTATGATGAGAATACCGGATTATTCCGGCCTTTGAACCGGCAGGCCATCAGCGATCAGGACGAAGAGATCATAAAAGAGAAGATTCTCAGCGGAGCAGCCGGTGATTTCACCATTACCTACCGGGACCGGGTCGGGATGCGCATCAACTCCGTCTATACGTTTACAGAGATCACAGAGGGACGCTGGCTGGTATCCTATCTTCCGGGCCAGTATGAAGAAACCTTCCGGGCAGGCCTTACGGTCAATTCGGTCAATACCACAGTGGGTGTCGTTACGTTCCTGTTCGTGATGCTGATGCTGTGGGTTGCGTCCATCATCCATCCCATCAACCAGATGAAGCTCTTCATCAACAAAATCAAGAATGATGAATTCGCCTACCTGGAGATTGACCGGCATGATGAGATCGGTGACCTTGCGGATGCACTGATGGATATGAACTTCGAACTGCAGCGGCAGAACCATATGAAGCAGGAAATGCTCCAGAACATCTCCCATGACCTGAAGACACCGGTGGCTACGATCAAGAGCTACGGGGAAAGCATCAAGGATGGAATCTATCCGTACGGATCGCTGGAAAAATCCGTGGATGTCATCATTGAGCACGCGGACCGTCTGGAGAACAAGGTACGCAGTCTGATCACTCTGAACAAGATGGGCTATCTGCTGGATGATTGTCCGGAAGGGGACAATCTGGACATGAATGAAGTCATCGACAAGGTGCTTCTGTCCCTGAAGGTCATCCGACCGGAAATCACCTTTGTCAGGGTTCAGGACGAACATGTCATGTTCCACGGTGAAGAAGATCCCTGGCGCATTGTGGTGGAGAATCTGGTGGACAACGCTCTGCGCTATGCCAGAAGCACCATACGCATCGAGCTGCACCCTTATGAACTGATCATCCACAACGACGGTGAACCGATCGAGGAGGACCGCCTGGATGTCCTGTTTGAACCCTATGAAAAAGGAACCGATGGTCAGTTCGGACTCGGACTGTCTATCGTCTATCGTGTAGTAACAACCTACGGCTACCGCGTAGAAGCAGAGAATGTACAGGATGGTGTACAGTTCCGCATCTGGCGTGTTCCCACAAAGAAAGAACAGAAAGCGAAGAAACAGAAGAAGCATGACTGAGTTCGGAGTATATCACGGTATCAGAACAGCCTACCGGCACAGCGGAGAAGGGCAGGATGTCCTTCTGCTGCATGGATGGGGTGAGAACAAGGATCACATGCGGCTGATCGAGGAACACCTCAAAGGAAGGTGCAGTCTGTACAATATCGACTTTCCCGGCTTCGGAGAGAGCGATGAACCGGATGAAACCTGGGGTGTACCGGATTACCGGGATTTTCTTGCGGACTTCATTCAGGAGAACGGGATTGAGAATCCTGTACTGATCGGCCATTCGTTCGGCTGCCGGGTAGCGATCCGCTACGCGGCCGAGAAAGGACCGGTAAAGAAGATGGTGCTGACCGGTGCGGCCGGCCTGCGCCTGCATCCTCCGAAGGATTCCCGCCTGAAGAAAAAGATCTACGCTGCAGGCAAGAAGTTCCTCACCGCAACGCACAATGAAATGGTGCTGGAACGTTTCCAGGAACTGCATGGATCGGAGGACTACCAGAATGCCGCGGGCGTCATGCGCACTACGTTCGTAAAGGTGGTCAATGATGATGTCAGGCCGCTTCTGCCGAAGGTGACCTGTCCGGTGCTGCTGGTATTCGGCGACAAGGATACAGCGACACCGATCGAAGAAGGACGCATCATGGAGGCAGAGATGCCGGATGCCGGCCTGGCGGTCTTCCAGGGAGATGATCATTGGGCATTCATTCATCAGGCTGCCCGGTTCAATGCCGTACTGGATGTATTCTTCCGGGGGGACTTCTGATATGCGTACCGCATTGACCCTGATCCTGTTCGCTGCCGCAATGCTGGTGCCCGCAAAGCACGCACTGCATATCTACCAGCAGAACAGCTATATCAATTCCAGATACCTGGAGTGGATCCGGGAGAACGCTGTACTGCGGCTGAAAGCAGGCATCATTCCGATCGCAATCGCGCTTGCGGCTGCTGTGCTTGATCTGGCGCTGCCCGCTCTGGCTGTACTGGCTGTGTACGCCTTTGTACAGGAAAGAAAAGCTTCCTACCGGAAGCCTTTGGTCTATACCGCAAGAGTAAAGCGGCAGATCGCTGCAGAGTGCATTCTGGCTGCTCTGCTTTGTTTGGTGCTGCTCAGAATGCCGCGCTTCCTGCCGCTGATGAGCCTGTTTGTCCCCTGGGCATTGATTGTACCTATGGGGTGGGTGACGTCGCCGGTGGAACACGCCGTGCAGCAGGGGTTCCTGAACGAAGCGAAGGATATCCTCAATGACCGGAAGGATCTGATCCGGATCGGCATCACGGGTTCCTACGGCAAGACATCCACCAAGAATGTCGTCCAGGCTGTTCTTTCCCAGAAATACTATTCCCTGATGACACCGGCTTCCTACAATACACCGATGGGCATCACCCGTACCATCCGGGAACAGATGAAGCCGATCCACAAAGTGTTTGTCTGTGAGATGGGTGCAGACAAGCCGGGGGATATCAGTGAACTGATGGAATTCGTCCATCCTACCATCGGTGTTGTCACATCCATCGGACCGCAGCACCTGGCGACCTTCGGATCCCAGGAGAAGATCACCTACGAAAAGATGCGCATGGTGGAGGAACTGCCGCCGGACGGTACAGCGGTGCTGAACTACGACAACGAGATCATCCGGAACTGTACAGTGCAGAATCCGGTAAAGATCATATCCTACGGCATTCATTATGACGGTGCGGACTACACAGCGCAGGAGATCCGCTACAGTGCGGACGGTACGGATTTCACCATCGTTCATGGCGAAGAGCGCATCCCGGTGCATACACCCTTATTGGGAGAACTGAACATCCTGAATATCCTGTGCGGTGCGGCGGTAGGCCGGCTGCTGGATGTAGACTGGAACGCAATCCAGCGGGGCATCCGTTCCATGAAGCAGGTGGAGCACCGGCTGGAGCGTAAGACCATCGGCAGACTGCGGTTCATCGACGATGCCTTCAATGCCAATCCCAGCGGAGCTGAAATGGCACTGGAGGTTCTCTCCCTGATGCCGGGCAGGCGCTGGATTGTTACACCGGGCATGATTGAACTGGGAGAGCGGCAGAAGGAGATCAACCGTACTTTCGGCACACAGATGAAGGACAGGTGCGATGAAGTCATCCTCGTAGGCAGGATCCAGACAGAGCCTGTGCTGCAGGGACTGCAGGAAAGCGGCTTTGATCCGGCGCATATCCGTACCGTAGACGGCATTGAGGAAGCGTTCAGCATCCTGTTCCGGGAAGCTGTACCAGAGGATACCATCCTGCTGGAGAACGATCTGCCGGACGCGTTCAATCACTGAGAAAAGGAAAAGAGACTGCATCGCAGTCTCTTTTTTAATGGAGCGAGTGAGCGGAATTGAACCGCCGTGTCCACCTTGGCAAGGTGGCGTTCTACCATTGAACTACACTCGCATCATGGCGGTTCCGACGAGGATCGAACTCGCGATCTCCTCCGTGACAGGGAGGCATGTTAGCCACTACACCACGGAACCAATGATGGCGAAGAAGGAGGGATTCGAACCCTCGCACCGGTTTCCCGATCTATGCCCTTAGCAGGGGCACCTCTTCGGCCTCTTGAGTACTTCTTCAAAGCCAACGTTTTCAATCAGTGCTCTAACAATATAGCATGCACCATCAAAATGCGCAAGCGGTTTTTGCAACAAGTTTTCCTTCGTGGAATTGTACTGCCAAACAGGAATGATTCAGTTTAAAATATAGGCAGTGGTTTCTGAAACAGTATCATGGAGGCATTATGACAGCGAAAGAACGTTATTATGAGTGGCTTGAGAAACTGAAGGACGGTGATCCGCTGAAAGCGGAGCTCCTCAGGATCAAGGATGATGAAAAGGATATAGAAGAGCGGTTCTACCAGGGACTCTCCTTCGGTACGGCCGGTCTCAGGGGCATTGTCGGGGCAGGCACGAACAGGATGAACTTCTTCACTGTAGGCAAAGCAACGCAGGGCATTGCTGAGATGATATGCGATTACGGCGAAGAAGCGATGAAGCGAGGTGTCGTGATCGCTCATGATCCGAGGCACTTCTCAAAGGAATTCTGCGCGTACGCAGCGTCTGTACTGGCGGCAAACGGCATCAAGGTCTATGTGTTCCCGGATCTGCGTCCGACACCGGAACTGGCCTGGATCATCCGCCGGCTGGGAACGATCTCCGGCATCAACATCACTGCTTCCCACAATCCCAAAGAGTACAACGGCTATAAAGTCTACTGGGAGGACGGCTGCCAGGTATCGAGCGAGATCGCGGACGCGATGGAGCACAGGATCCGGAACGTGAACATGTTTACCGGCATCAAGTCGATGAGCTATGAAAAGGCGAAGGAACAGGGTCTGATCACGGTGCTCGGTGAGGAATACGACCGTGAGTACCTGGACGTTGTAGAAGCGCTGGCGATCCATGAGGGAGACGAGCTCGACCTGGATATACCGCTGGTATACACCCCGCTGAACGGTGCCGGAAGTATACCGTTCGCGCAGATGCTGGAGGACAGGGGATTCCGCAACTGGCGTATTGTTGAAGAACAGCGCTGGCCAGATCCGGATTTCACAACGGTCGGCTATCCCAACCCGGAAAGCCCGGCTGCCTTCCGCCTGTCGGAAGAGCTGGGAAAGACCTTCGGAGCAGAACTGCTGATGGCGACGGATCCCGACAGTGACCGCTTTGCGATTGAAATACGCAATGACGAGGGTGAATACGTATGGCTGAACGGCAACCAGGCAGGCTATCTGCTGGTCAACTACATCCTGGAAGGCCGGAAGGATGCCGGTACACTGCCGGACAACGGGGCTATGGTCAAGTCGATTGTCACGAGTACACTGAGCACGATCATTGCGGATGCCTACGGAGTCAGGATGTTTGAAAGCCTGACCGGCTTCAAGAACATCTGCGGCAGGATTCCTGAACTGGAGTCGATGGGGCTGCAGTACCTCTTCGGCTATGAAGAGTCGGTCGGCTACGCAGCCTGCCCGGATATCCGCGACAAGGACGGTATCTCTGCCGGTATGCTGGTGGCAGAAGCGGCGGCATACTACCGCAAACAGGGAAAGACCCTCTGGAACGTTCTGGAGGAAATCTATGAGAAATACGGCTTCTTTGCCGAGGATGAACCGAATCTGATCCTGAAGGGCATTTCCGGTGCAGCACGGATCAAGCGGATGATGTCCGCGGTACGGGAGAATCCGCCGCAGACCATTGCCGGCAGTAAAGTCACCGAACTGGTGGACTACATCAACGGCTACGAAGACATTCCTGCCTCCAATGTACTGCGCTTCCGGCTGGAGGATGGCTGCTGGTTCGCCATACGGCCGAGCGGAACGGAGCCGAAGATCAAATTCTACTTCTACGCGGTCGGAAAGAGCCGGGAGGACGCGCTGGAACGCAACGCAGCCATCCGGGAAGAAGTGATGGAAATCGTCAACGCGGTTGAATAATGCGGGTCAAGTGATCCGCATTTTTGCTACAATAACCATAATGAAGAAACTACTGGCACTGCTGATGGCAATCAGTCTCGGAAGGACTGCAGAAGCACAGGTACCGTATGAAGCCGGTCATGATGATTTCAACGATGGCTGGCTTTTTGTGCTTGAGGACGGAGACTATGCTCCGGTGGATACCGATGATGCGGACTGGGAGACGGTTTCCCTTCCGCATGACTGGTCCATCGCCCAGCCTTTTGACTCATCCCTGGAAGCGGAAAGCGGCTTCCTGCCGGGCGGAACCGGCTGGTACCGGAAACACTTCACGGTAGAAGAGGGAGGACGCTTCTTCGTCTGCTTCGACGGTGTCATGGGTACAGCCGAGGTGTATATCAATGGTGTACGCCTGGGCATGCGTCCGTACGGCTACAGTTCGTTCCGGTTTGAACTGACGGAGCATCTGGCCTACGGAAAGGATAATGTCCTGGCTGTCCGGGTGGATAATCCGGTTCCTTCTTCCCGCTGGTACGCCGGATCCGGCATCAACCGGGATGTCGCACTGGTGCACAAAGGAAACAGCTTCATTGATGATGAAAGCATCACCGTGACCTACGGAGATGTACAGGAAAACGGCAGTATTGCGGTAAAAGTGAACGGAACAACGATCGGACAGGGGACGGTGAAGCTTTCCATCCTGGATCCTACCGGACATATCATCGCTTCCGCAGAGAACTTCGGTGCAGAGATGATGGTGCCGGATGCGATGCTGTGGTCCGTGGATGATGTGAATATCTATACCCTGCGTGCGGATCTGTACGAACAGAACAAGCGTACAGACCGGGTGCTGGTGCCTTTCGGATTCCGCTATGCGGTATTTGACCGGGAAACCGGCTTCTCCCTGAACGGTGTGAACATGAAGCTGAAAGGGGTATGCCTGCATCATGACCAGGGTGCGCTCGGTGCAGCGGCCCAGGAGGATGCCTTCCGCAGGCAGATCCGCCTGCTCAAGGAAATGGGCTGCAACGCCGTCCGTCTGGCCCACAATCCGGCAGACCCGGATTTCCTGCGCATCTGTATGGAAGAGGGCGTACTGGTGGTCTGCGAAGCATTCGATACCTGGACCAATCCCAAGAATGCCAACTGGTATGACTACAGCGCCTGGTTCAATGAAACAGTGAAGAAAGAAGATGCACCGTGGGGAATCACAAGCGGCATTACGTGGGCGGAAGCGGATATCCGTACGATGGTCCGGGAAGGCCGGAACAACCCTGCTGTCCTTCTCTGGTCCATCGGCAACGAAATCCTCGGCAACATCGGCGGTGACGTCAGCGCCTATGCAGACTATGCCGGGAATCTCTGCCGCTGGGTGAAGGAAGAAGACCCCACCCGTCCGGTGACCATTGCGGACAACATGTCCGGCCGCGACAGTCCGTATGCAGAGACGCAGGCGCAGATGAACAAAGCAGTGGTGGAGAACGGCGGCGTGATCGGTCTCAACTACATCAACACAGACATACAGGATGAACTGTACCGGGAAAACAGTGGCTGGATCCTCTATTGTTCCGAAACGGTCAGTGAGCTGAGCAGCCGCGGCATCTACCGGAGTGCCGGCACGGACATCACGGCCTATGACCGGGAACGGGTCGAATGGGGCACAACCGCAGCCGATGGCTGGCTGAACGTCATCAGCCGGGATTACATCGCCGGTGAATTCGTCTGGACAGGCTTTGACTACATCGGAGAACCGGAACCCTGGAACGGACTCGGCCCGGGATCCGTAACCGGCAAAGGACCGAGCCCCAACGCTTCCTATTTCGGAATCATCGATACAGCCGGCATGCCGAAGGACAGCTACTGGTTCTATATGAGCCAGTGGCGCGATGACGTGGATGTACTGCATATCCTGCCGGCGTGGAACAGTGGTGATCTTACGGTCAGGAACGGCAGTGTGGATGTCATCGTCTACAGCAACCTTCCTTCCGTGGAACTCTTCCTAAACGGAGAATCACTGGGCCGGAAGTACTATACGGTAAACGATACGGCGCTGGGATACCGTTGGTACACCAGCGGCGGCAGACCGTACTACAGCTGGTCCGTACCGTATGAGGAAGGAACACTGGAAGCTGTCGGCTATGACCGTGAGGGCAAGGAAACCGTACAGACATCCGGACGCAGAAGGGTATGTACCTACGGAAGAGCCGCAGGGATTGTACTGGTGCCGGAAAAGAAGGAAGTGCTGGCCGACGGTGCATCGCTGCTGTATGTACGTGCGGACATCGTGGACGCAGACGGACAGCCTGTAAACGGAGCCAGGAACCGTCTGTCCTTCAGCCTCACAGGCAGCGGTGAAATCATCGGCGTGGACAACGGAGATGCCTCGGACACCGATCCCTGGACACCGTCCTCGCCGCATACAGCCGCAAGAAAGGCCTACAGCGGCAGTGCCGTGGTCATCATCCGGACACAGGAAACAGAAGGCGACATAGTACTGCGGGTGCAGGCAGAAGGGCTCACACCGGCACAGATTACTGTCCCGGCAAGGCCGTTGGGCAAGAACGCAGTGCGCTGGTGCTGGAAGAATACAGACTGAAAAAGAGATAAAACCGGTTCTTTGCGTAATACTGGAGTATGAAGAAGAACCGGTTTACTTATTTGCAGCAGGAGCAGATCCGCCTCGGACAGGAACACGGCCTGTCCGAAGAAGAGACCGCCCTGTATGCAAAACAACGATTGAACTACAGACAGATGGAACAGCTGCGGGAAGCGCTGGAGGAGCACATTGACCGCAGGGATGTCAAACGCATGGCCCATGCATGGATCCCTGCAGAGCGCATGCAGATTCTGCGGGAGGAGATGAAGCTGGGCGACCGGGAAACAGTGAACGAAACACTGTACCACGGTGTCCGGGGCAGAACGATCGCCTGCGCGGTTCTTTCTGTCTCCTTTTTTCTGTATTCCGTCTGCCGTGCGGTATCCCGGGCTGCGGACAGGGATCCGGTACTGTCCCTGACCTGTGATGAGGCCATCCTGTCTGTCAGGGAAGAATTCCTTCCGGAGCGGTATACGGAGAATGAAGAAGCGGTACTGCCCGAACGGACAAGGATCCGCTCCGGAGGGGATCAGCTGATGGTCTATTCCATCACACATCAGGGACACCGGATCGACCGTACATTGCTGGTACACTTCCAGGATGATGAACCGCCGGTGCTGGTGCTGCGCACAGAAGAGACGGACAAAGAAGGCTTTGAAGGGTGCCGGGCATACATCGAAAAAGCCTGGGATACCGTCAGCGGAGATCTCAGGGATAAAGTAAAGTGCACAGAGCCGTTGGCCGGACTGGCAGAACAGGAAATCATCTACACAGTGACGGACCGGGCAGGCAATGAAGCCGTCGCGTTCCTGAAGGTCGTACAGCCGGAATCCCGGGCTGAACGGGAATACTGGGAAGCTGCCGCAGCAGGATAAGAAACTCTTAAGAAGCAGACATCCGTTCCTGTTGTACAATGGGAATATGAAAAAACTGATCGGATTCCTGCTGAAAGTCATTCTTTGCCTGGCACTGCTTGCCGGATTCACCATCGTACTGCCCGGCTACATCCACTACCGGAATACGGTGGACGAAGTCCCGCTGGAGAAAGCAGCGCAGGTCTACTTTGATATGGAAGACTATGTGCAGTATGCCGTGCTTGATGAAGATCTGGTGGATGCCGTGGTTGCAGTGGAAGACCAGCGCTTCTTTACCCGGAGAGGCATGGACGTACGGGCACTGATCCGGGCAATCCTGCACAATCTGCAGGCCGGTGAAAGCATTGAAGGCGGCAGTACCATCTCCCAGCAGATTGCCAAGAACCTGTACTATCAGACCATACACCGCACCACAGCGGTCAAGGCAGCGGAGATCTTCATCATGATCGAACTGGAGGAGAAGTACTCCAAGGAAGACCTTCTGGCCTTGTATATGAACATGAACTACTACGGAGACGGGTTCTGGGGCATCTCCCAGGCATCCAAGGGATATTTCGGCGCAGTGCCTTCCGATCTCACCGTAGCCCAGAGCGCAATGCTGGCGGGCATTCCCAATGCACCGAGCGCCTACCAGCTGTCCACAGGCAGTGAACTCGCTGTCAGCCGGCAGAGAAAGGTTCTCTCCCGGATGTACGAGGAAGAGTACATTACCCAGGAAGAATATGAAAACGCCCTCGCTGAGGACGTTCTCTCCTACTATCTTCACTAATACTTCATGAAAATGCCGGCACCTTTGGCAATGACCCGGTAAACGGGCGTTTCAAAGCGTTTGACGACATTTTTCAGTTCTGCCCGGATCGGCAGGGACTGCGGACAGTGCGACTCACAGAGTCCGCACTCAACGCAAAGGGAAGCGTTGGTTCTGTCCTTGCGCAATGTCGTGGACATCATGTATTCACGCAGAGCGTGCACATAGCCGTCCGTATAGCTGTTGTTGTACATCGTAAAGCAGTTGGGAATGTCGATGCCCCGCGGACAGGGCTGGCAGTAGCCGCAGCCGGTGCAGCCGACCTTGATGCCCTCGTTGATCGCCTTCAGCACTTCCGAGAACATCCTATGGTCTGCCTCCGTCAATTGCCCTGGCAGCGCTTCGGAAGCGACCCGGCAGTTCTCTTCCACCTGCTGCAGATCGTTCATGCCGGACAGGACAACATTGACCTGTTCGTGGTCCCATACCCAGCGAAGTGCCCAGTCTGCCGGTGTGCGCTGGACTTCCGCATTGCGGAAAGCTTCCTGCGCAGCGGCAGGCAGATGATTGACCAGCCTTCCCCCGCGCAGGGGTTCCATAATGATCACGGGCAGGCCGCGTTCATGGGCATAATCGAGCCCATCGATCCCGGCCTGAGCGTGTTCATCCATGTAATTGAACTGGATCTGGCAGAAATCCCAGTCATAGATATCCACCAGTTCCTTGAATTTCACGGTTCCTCCATGGAAAGAAAACCCGATATTGCGGATGATGCCTTTCTCCTTCTTGTCCTGGATCCATTTGTCTATGCCCAGTGTACAGAGCCTGCGCCAGCTTTCCGGATCATTGAGCATATGCATCAGGTAGTAGTCGATATAGTCGGTCTGCAGACGGTCCAGTTCTTCCTGGAAGTAGCGTTCCGCATCCTCAGGTTTTCTGATGAGGTAGTGGGGCAGTTTTGTGGCGATGTAGATTTTATCGCGGCAAGTGTATTTTCTGACGAACCGGCCTAAACAGGCTTCGCTGCCGGTATAGATGTAGGCGGTGTCGAAGTAGTTCACACCTTCCTGCATGGCACGGTACATTTCCTGTTCGGCCTTTTCCTGATTGATGGCACCGGCTTTCCGGCTGAAGCGCATACAACCGTAGCCGAGCACGGAGAGCTCTGTGCCGTTCTTCTGATTGATCCTGTACTGCATGGTTCCTCCTGCCTTCTGTATCATTCTACCACAGCGGCTGTTGTCGGTTGGGGCACGGTTATGATAAAGTACATGATTGTGAGGTCTGTATGAATGCAATTATAGAGTGGTTCATGAGAACGATCGGACAGTACATCTCAGCTGAGATGTCTGTATTCCTGATCAGTATGATCCCCTTGGTGGAGGAAAGAGGAGGTCTCATCGTTGCGAGGCTGCTGGGTCTGCCGCTGGGGAAGGCTCTGCTGTACTGCGTAGCCGGCAATATTCTGCCGATTCCTTTCATCCTGTTCTTCATCAAGTCCATCTTCCACTGGATGTCGGATCATCATATGAGCCGGATCGTTGAAAAGATGGAAGAGAAGGCGGCGAAAAACAAGCCGAAGATCGACCGCTACGGGTTCTGGGGCCTGGCACTGTTCGTCGGCATTCCGCTGCCCGGTACCGGTGCCTGGACAGGAAGCCTGGTCGCTGCGCTGTTTGACATGGATCTGAAGAAAGCCAGTCTGTCCATCCTCATCGGCATTGCGCTGGCTGCGTTCATTATGACTGTGCTGTCATATCAAGTGATGGGATCGGTGATCGGATGATGAAATACAGTGTGTTGATTCCTGCGGCCGGTGAAGGCAGGCGCATGGAACTGGGATACAACAAGGTCTTCTACCGTATGGATGACAGAACGGTGATCGAGCATACCATGGATCTGTTCCTGAAGGATCCGGACTGTGAAGAGATTGTCGTCGTTACCGATGCGGCTTTCTACTGCCGTACCATTCCGCAGGGCAGAGGCAAGGTTGTTCTGGTGAAAGGCGGAAAGACCCGTCAGGAGAGTGTATGCAACGGCCTGAGAGCAGTCATTTCGGATACCGTGCTGGTGCATGATGGTGTCCGTCCGTATCTGACGGAAGACTGTCTGCGGGCTGTGAAGGAAGCTATGGAGACGGAGGACGCTGCTTGTCTGGCTGTACCGGTCAAGGATACGGTCAAATGCGTGCAGAACGGATATATCGAGAGCACCCCGGACAGAGCGGTGCTGTACAATGCCCAGACGCCGCAGGCATTCCGTACGGATCTGCTGCGTACCTGCATGGAGGCGGCAGTGCGGGATGGCTTCACCGGTACGGATGACTGCAGCGTTGTGGAGCGCTACAGCGATGCCCGGATCCGGATCGTTGCCGGCAGCTACGACAATATCAAGCTGACGACACCGGAGGATATCCGTACAGTGCGTACACCTGCAAAGAAGCAGAAGAGCAGGGTGTGCTGAAAGAAGATGAAGCTTCTTTCAGACTCCTTTGCGGGTTTTAAAGAAAGAGAGTACCGGCAGCGTTGAAAAGACGCTGCTGTTTTCTTTACAATGAACCTGACCGCTGTGGTTATCCGCAGCAAACAGGATAGGACAGCGGTGCAGGAAAACAAGGGGGTTAATATGAACGTATTGGAACTTGCGAAGTCAGTACAGCCCTTCGTGGTTGAGTACCGGCGCGACATTCATCGTCATCCTGAACTGTCTTTCCAGGAATTCAGGACGACCGACCGCATCTGCGAAGAACTGGACAAGATGGGTGTATCCTACCGCAGAATGGAGCCGACCGGTGTTCTGGCGGAGATCAAGGGCGGAAAAGGTCCGGGCAAGACGGTCCTGCTGCGCGGTGACATCGATGCACTGCCGGTCAAGGAAGAGACTGGGCTGGAGTTCGCCAGCGAGAACGACGGCTGCATGCATGCCTGCGGCCATGATACGCACAACGCTATGCTGATGGGCGCAGTCAAGGCAATCAACAGTGTCAAGGATGAGTTTGCCGGTACGGTGAAGTTCATCTTCCAGCCTGCTGAAGAAACCGGCCAGGGCGCCAAGACCATGATCAAGGGCGGCTGCCTGGATGGTGTGGACTGGATGTTCGGTACCCATATCGCTTCCATGACAGATCTCGGCAAGGTAGAAACAGCGCCGGGTCCGACATATGCGTCCGCGTTCTGGTTCAAGATCAAGATCACCGGTGTATCTTCCCACGGTGCGGATCCTTACCACGGAAGAGATGCAGCGGTAGCCGGCTCGGCAGTTGTTATGGCCCTGCAGGATATGGTTGCCAGAGAGTATCAGCCGACGGATCCGATGGTTGTAACAGTCGGTGATATCCACGCACCGGGCAGATTCAACATCATCCCGGGTGAGTACCGTATGGAAGGAACCATCCGTACCTTCTCCAGAGAGATCAACGCTACCCTGGAAGAGACGCTCAACCGGATTGCCAAGGGTGTAGCGTCCGCTTACCGCTGCACTGCGGATGTTGAACTCATCGAAGTAGCGGAAGTCTGCGAGAACGATCCGGATGCGTTCGAGATCGGCAAAGCGGCGATCGAGAAGGTCGTTCCGGGTGGATTCGTCATGGCCAAGCCGACCATGGGCGGCGAAGACTTCGCGTACTATACACCGCATGTCAAAGCCTGCTTCTTCGGCCTCGGTGCCAAACTGCCGGATGCAGAAGGCAAGGTGCACCCGATGCACAGCGGACACGTCCTGTTCGATGAACGGGCGTTCGAGACAGGCGTTGCGCTGTACATCCAGGTTGCGATGGATGCGCTGGAAGCCTGAAAAAGCAAACAGAGTGTTACTGCAGGACCGGGAATCCCGGTCCTGTATCCTTTCTTCCGGCGCAGACAAAAAAGTGTTGACAGAGGGATTGCTTCAGAGTATATTGAATAAGCATTCGGCGGATTTGGGCCTGTAGCTCAGGTGGTTAGAGCGCACCCCTGATAAGGGTGAGGTCGATGGTTCAAGTCCATTCAGGCCCACCATTCGCTGAATTGGATATACATGGGGTTTTAGCTCAGCTGGGAGAGCACCTGCTTTGCAAGCAGGGGGTCAGGAGTTCGATTCTCCTAAGCTCCACCATTAACCAGGAACCGCATCAACATGCGGTTTTTGTTTTATCTGACGGATAAAGATTGCTATGATGGTACACATAGAAGGGATGCCGGTGCATAGATGACAGCAGATTCAGGAGCATTGCTTATACAGATCAAACACTGCTTGCTGGCGCTTGCTGGTTTCATCGCGCCGGCACTGCTGGTTCTTCTGCCGGTACGGTATCTGACCCGGATCCCCTCGTATGTATTCCGCAAGCTTCTGCATTTTGTTGCGTTTACCTGTGTTTCCCTGATGATCCTTGCCGCAAAGAGCTGGCAGGCCGCTGCACTGACCTCTGTACTGGTCGCTGTTGTCCTGTATCCACTGCTTTCGGTGCTGGAGAATGCTGCGTGGTTCGGAAAGCTGCTGGTAGAGAAATCGCCCGGCGAGATCAAGCGGAGCTTCCTGCTGCTGTTCCTCATGTTTGCAGCATTGATCTCTGTATCCTGGGGCATCTTCGGACAGCCGCACCTCGCGGCTGCTGCGATACTGCACGATCTCGGCAAGCCGGAGTGCTTTGTCATGAACGAGGACGGCATAGGTCACATGAAGGGTCATCCGGAAGTCAGCAGGAGGATAGCGGCAAGAGTACTCGGTGAGCTTAAGTGCCCAGGCGAATTTACGGAGAACGTTACCGGACT
>JAFOIY010000129.1 GCA_017420505.1 Solobacterium sp.
CCTTGATCTTCCCGGTATTGGTGCTTGCAATGACAATCTTCTTTTCCATCATATCCGGTCCCCTTTGATATCATACCATCCCCTGCCGGTGTACGGACGGAAAACGAGTTTTGCGGCATTTGCGAAAAACACTTGCGCACTCGGGAATAATCGGTATAATAGGTATTGCTGTTGGGATATAGCCAAGCGGTAAGGCAGCTGGCTCTGAACCAGCCATTCCGGGAGTTCGAATCTCTCTATCCCAGCCTCGGAAGCCGGTGATCCGGCTTTTTTTTCATTCTGCTGTGCTTTATAATAGTGTTTAGATTCTGTTTAAAAGGAGATGCTCTATGTCAGAAATTCGTTCTAGGTTTGCGCCGAGCCCTACCGGCTATATGCATATCGGTAATCTGAGAACCGCGCTCTATGCCTGGCTGATCGCCAGAAAGGATCCCAACGGAAAGTATATTCTCCGTATTGAGGATACCGATCAGACCAGACAGGTCGAAGGTGCCGAGGAAATCATCTACAATACCCTGAAGACCTGCGGTCTGGACCATGATGAAGGACCCGATATCGGCGGTCCGGTCGGTCCGTATGTACAGAGTGTACGCATGCATGAGGGCATCTATATGGAATACGCGAAGAAGCTGATCCATCTCGGCGGTGCCCACTACTGCTTCTGCAATGAAGACGATGTGGAAGCCCAGCGGGAGATCCAGACTGCCCGCGGCGAGGCTTTCAAGTTTGATGATCCCTGCAAGTATCTCAGCATTGAAGAAGCGGAAGCCCGCGTCGCGGCCGGAGAAAGCTTTGTCATCCGCCAGACAATCCCTTCCGAGGGTACGACCTACTTCGATGATGAAGTCTTCGGCAGGATTACCGTTGAGAACAGTACATTGGATGAACAGGTGCTGATCAAGAGCGATGGCTTCCCTACCTACAACTTTGCCAACGTCATCGATGACCATCTGATGGGCATTACGGATGTAGTCAGAGGAATGGAGTATCTGAGCTCCGCTCCGAAGTACAATCTGATCTACCAGGCTTACGGCTGGGATATTCCGCGCTACATTCACTGCCCGCCTGTCATGAAGGACCAGACACACAAGCTGTCCAAGAGAAACGGTGATGCATCATTTGAGGACCTGGTCGCCAAGGGATACCTGCCGGGCGCGATCCTGAACTACATCGCTCTGCTCGGCTGGTCTCCGGAAACCAACCAGGAAATCTATACCCTGGAAGAACTGATTCCGGCATTCAATGTCAAGCATATCGGCCAGAGCGGTGCGATCTTCGATATCGTGAAGCTGACCTCCATCAACGGAATCTGGCTCAGGAACATGTCACTGGATGACTACTATGAACTGGTGAAGCCGTATATTGAAAAGGCAGTACACGGCAATTTCGATCTGAAGAAGATCGCTGCCGTTGTACAGCAGAGAGCGAATACACTGAGCGAAATCCCGGAAATGCTGGATTTCTTCGATACATTCCCTGCTTACTCCAACGAGCTCTTTGTGAACAAGAAGATGAAGTCCAACGAAGAGATCTCCCTGGAATCCCTGAAAGCAGCACGTGCAGCGCTTGAGGCGGTCGCTGAATGGAACGAAACGAATGTACATGATGCGCTGATGGCGCTGCCGGAGAAACTGCAGCGCAAGAACGGTCAGGTGCTCTTCCCTGTCCGTGTAGCAATCAGCGGCAAGCAGTTTACACCGGGCGGTGCGATTGAGATT
This sequence comes from Solobacterium sp., assembly GCA_017420505.1. Classification (GTDB taxonomy): domain Bacteria; phylum Bacillota_I; class Bacilli_A; order Erysipelotrichales; family Erysipelotrichaceae; genus Bulleidia. Next base: position 1,719 of record JAFOIY010000129.1, read on the forward strand.
GCGGATATTCTCGGCAAAGAGGAAACGCTCCGCCGTCTGGATCTGTCCATCAAACAGCTGGAAGGCTGAAGATAATAAACAAGAGCCTGTATCCTGGATACAGACTCTTTTTTATTTCTTTCTGTAGAACAGGTAGCGCAGCCTGCGCCTTGCATGGCTGATGAACCAGTTTGTCCTTTTCCAGGCCGCATACTGCGATGGCCGGAAGACAGCGTCGAATTCTCCGAGGAATTCCAGATAGTCTCCGCCGAAGCTCTTCTTGAAGTCCGTCTGTCCATAGTATTCATCCTTCGGATCCATGGAACCGGAGATGCCTTCAAAGTCGTAGGTCTTTGCGCCTTTGGCGTAGAGGTCCTGCAGTGCATAGGAATGCAGCGCGAATGCGCCCCGGAAATTCATCAGTGTCTTGACGGTATACATGTTCACATTCCATACGTTGACGCCCTGCATAATGATGAACTTGGCCCCGAGCACCTGTTCCTTGTCTACGTCGTAGCCGCTGTCTTCGATCTCCTTGATCTCCTTCTTCATGGCTTCGATGTTCTTCTGTGCAGCTTCTATGCGGTTGGGGTCCTTCAGTACAGGAAGGTGTTCTTCGGTTTCCTTCAGTTCCTTTTCGATGTTCAGCTTTGCCTGATGGTAGTTGGTCGTTACAACATAGTAGTGGACATCATCCTGGTAGCAGTCCCACAGTTTTTCGAAGTAATGGACGTCCTTGGGCTTGAAGCCGAGCTTTTCCGACAGTTCATGCTGGCTTTCGACAAGTACAGAGAGTTCTTCCCTGCTGGCTTCATGTACCCTGACCAGACGGGTTTCGTTCTTGTTCGTGTAGTAGGAAAACCGTTTGATGCCTTTTTTGATCTGGTTCCATGGCCGGTCAAGATCCAGACGGTAGGTAAACCGGCTCATCCAGTTGCCCGAATAGCCATAGTTGTATCCGAGGTGGGTATAGCCGCATTCCTGCAGGATCTGCGTGATGTATTCATGGTTGAAGCCGTCTTCGACTACGTTTCCGTTCCGGTCGTGTTCTCTGCGGGTAATATTGAAATCCATGCGCAGAAAAGCCGCCCCTTTTGCCCTGGAGTATTCATACAGTTTTCCGGAAAAGAAACGGATCAGTTCCCTGTCTGCGATATCCAGGTTGAATCCATACTGGACGTAATGGAACCGGACGGGAGGAACCATCATCCGCTTTTCCAGCATGACGGCAGAAGCGATCAGCTCCCCTGCTTCATTCTCTACACCGAGCAGTTCTCCCGAATGATATTCCGGTGCTTTGAAGCTGATGAACGGGCTGGTTTTGGAATAATGATTCAGTTCATGCGCTCTGGCAAAGGCATCGAAGCGTTCTTTGTCTACGTTGGTAACGAATTTCATTCACTGCCTCTTTTCTTTGCGGCTGCGTTGAGCAGTACAGGATACACTTTATCGAATGCCCAGTATACCAGCGGTGAGAGTACGATGTTGAATTCACCGATATACTCTTCTACGTTCATCAGCCAATTGGATTTGAACAGTGTCAGGCCGTCATCGAGTGTTCCTTCGATCCCGCCGAAGCTGCACCGTTTGATGCCGAGCTCTACACAGCGGTCCATACAGGTCTTGTACAGCAGGTAGCTTCCATAGAAGCGCATATAGTCCGGATGATTGCCCATATAGAGCAGTTCCATGAGGCCTTCGTTGTACCAGGCAATGATTCCGCAGGTGACGTCTTCTTCCTTCCCACAGCGCTCGTAATCGGCTCTCAGGCGTTCCAGTTCCTTCTGGTCACGCTCAATGTCCTGCTTCAGAACGTTCTTCTGCTTTTTCGGCAGTTCTCCATTCAGTTTCTCTTCGTTCTCGGCAATGCCTTTTTCCAGTGCAGCGATCTGTTCAGGAAAATCAATCACCGTAATCATGCAGATGGCCTGATCACCGTAGACGCTCATGAAATTGCGGAAGTATTCTTCATTCCGGAGTGCTACTTTCTTCCGTACTTCCGTATGGTGCATCATTTCGGAAAACAGCGGTACATATTCCGGACCTTCCTTGATCTTCAGGCCTTTGTGTTCCGCCTGCCTGACACACTTGGCAGTCTTGTGCTCCAGATGATCAAAGTAATCCGGTTCCACATCCATCTCTGCATTGTACCGCGGCTGGGTGGATTCAATGATATTCGTAGTGAATCCCCGGTGCTGTGCGCCCAGCGACTGCAGCCTGGTGATGATATCCTCATTCATTGTCTCATGTTCATCATTGCGGTCCTTGTACGCGTATCTGCGGTACATCAGTGCCGGATCAAAGCGCAGCACCATAGCGTGATGCTTCTTTGCCAGTGCTTTCAGCTCTTTGATGGTGAATGAGAGCAGTTCATCGTTGCGGTAGTCCAGCACCGGTCCTCTCGGTATATACATCATTGTCTTGCCGGCCGCAACGCTGCGGGTCAGCACCAGCGCTGCAGCGCACAGATTGTTTTCTTCATCAAACACACCTGTCAGGATCCCCTGCCAGTTGGTTTTGATCAAAGGCCATCTGCTGTTCTGGAACAGACTGTTCTGGTCCGATTCCCTGACAAAACGGTCGAACTGTCCGCTGTCTATATTTTCAACAAACCTGTAATCGGGCATAGTATTCCTCACTGTCTTCCATAGAATAGCACAATCATTCCTGTGTGAGCCAGGAATCCCAATCAAAGCCTTCCCGGTACCGGGTCAGGTATTTCAGTTCTGCACGCTCTTCCATGGATGCCACTCTGTCCGGGATTTCCAGTACATACTGCCCGGATGCGTTGATGATCCGGGTTCTGTTGTATTCCTGGATACGCTGCAGCCGGTGGTCATAGCGCAGATGTACGTGACCGTGTATGAAGTACTGCGGATGCCAGCGGTCAAGCAGTTTATAGAATGCCCGGAAACCCTGATGCGCGGGATCGTCAAGATCCCCGATGCCATGCAATGGAGCATGGGCAGCGACAATATCCACGCCTTTGCTTCTCAGCAAAGCCGGTGTGAGACGGGCGATGCGGCGCCTCATCTGCGCTTCGGTATACTGATAAGCAGCTTTCCGGTAGCGCAGGCAGCCGCCGAGTCCAAGGATGCGTATCCCGTTGAATTCTACAAGATGATCATCAATAACATCACAGCCCTGCGGGGGATTCTCATCATATCCCGCATCATGATTGCCGTGTATATACAGCACACGGCATTTTGCCATGGTCGCCAGGAAAGTGAGGTAGGACGCTTTCAGATCACCGCACGCAATGATCAGATCATATTCATCCAGACATCCAGGACGATAGTAGTCCCACAGTGCCGGGGATTCTTCATCAGCTACTGCAAGGATCTTCATTGCGGTTTGTCCTCCGTATCCTTCAGAGCAGGCTTTACCCCTACCCGTTCCACGGTGGCCTTGCCCAGATCGCTCAGTTCATTGTATTTCGGTATGGAACCCTGGACATTCTCCAGCAGATAGTCCATCTGTATGATCTCTTCCGGCGTCAGTACAGAGTCATTCTCCAGTACGGTACCTTCCTTCGTACGCAAAGGACCGCGGAATGGATCCAGTGTACCGTTCCGGATGCTTTCAAGCAGAAGATCAGCCAGTTTTGCTACAGATGGCGGTACGTGTTCACTGATGCCCAGTCCGACAACACCGGCTGACAGTCCCCAGTAATAGTTGAATGCTTTGGTGCTGCCTTTGTATTCAGACTGCATTGCATGATTCTTCAAGCGCTTCAGGATTTCTTCGTAATAGGTTCCCCACAGCCATTGCGGCATAGCAAGCTCTACGTCGCCTGTTTCATCCAGCTGGATCAGGCCGGTCCGGTGCACTGTATCGTTGCTGCGGACCTGGTCGATGGAGGAAATGATCCTGACTGGATGGGCAAGCAGCCGCTCCCTTGCTGCGTCCGGACCGCCTACGGTAGTCCATTCAAGGTACACTTCTGTATTCGGATTGACCATCTGCACACCGAGAGCGAAGGCATTGATCCCGGCAATCTGTCCGAAGATCGGATAATCGCAGAGGTAGCCGACCGGGTCGCTCCCTGCCAGTGCGCCGGCAATCGCACCGATGATGAATTTAACTTCATACATACGCGGATAGTAGGTCCGTATATATCTGTGCGGCTGGTTGAGCGAGCAGTTGAAAACCGTAATACTGGGGAATTCTATGGCAGCCCGCAGAGAAGCCGGCATCATCCGCGGTGAAGTAGTAAAGAGCACAGTATTGCCGTCTTCTGCCGCCTGGCGGATGACATCATACGGATCGCGGGACATGGCATCGAAGTAAGCCCTGGTTTCCACCTGGCCGGCCATAGCCTGCGATACATACTGCCTCCCCTTTTCATGGCTGTTGGTCCAGCTGGAAAAGGCCGGTGAGGCATCGTGAATGAATGCGGCTTTCAGTATACTGGGTTCCGTTACAGATATCACTTTATCGATGATACTGGGACGGCGGTCTTTTTCCGGCACTGTTCTTACCTGGATCGGGCGGGGATCCTGCTTGAGGAAGACTTCTTCCTGCATCTGCTTAAGGAAGTATTTCAGCTCGGTATCGGTCCGGCCGCGGAACGCTTCATAGCCGTAGACTTCCAGATAGGCAAGCAGAGCATCACCGCCTGTAATGCGCATCCGGCCGGCACTGATCTCCTCCAGAGCGGACCGGAAGCGGTAATAGTCCGCCCGGAACATGCGCTGTTCACGGTCGTCCCAGACATGATCCTTTTCCTTGCCCAGCAGTTCCAGCAGTTTCCTGCAGCTTCCCTGCTCTGTACATTCAATGAAGCGTATGCCTGTAAGACGGATGAATTCACGATGCTCGTAGTACAGTTCCACGGCCGGTGATCCATCACGTACGGGAAGTATGGACTTTACCCGTGCCGGAATGTTGACGGCATCAAAGTATTTCAGCACGCTGACACGTTTGTTGCCTTCCGCAACATAGTACCGGTTCATATACTCATACGCCCGTACAGCATCCCGGATCCCTTCTTCCAGATGGGAACGGCAGAGAGCTTCCCATTTATAGGCGAACTCCGTTCCTTCCTGCGCGAGAGGCAAGAAGCTGCGGGTAAAAAGATTGGCTCTGGCAGCGGATACGGTACCGACGATAAATTCGGCAGGCACCTGGATGATGCCGAGTTCCTCCGTGCCGGCAGTCTCTTTGCCCAGCAGTATATCATCCAGTGCCGGCAGCATCGGATCGATTCCGCTGCTCCGGCAGTACTGCAGTTCCTTCTGGGCTGATTTCAAAGCTTTACTGTAATCCGTATCGGACATGAATACTCTCTCTTCTGTTCTATTGTATCATCGCTGCAGTTGGATATGACTGTGAAGCATCCACCTGCGGCAGAAGAAAACCGCATGGTATGTCCATGCGGTCTCTGTTTCATGGTGACGAATACGGGATTCGAACCCGTGAATGTCGCCTTGAGAGGGCGATGTGTTAAGCCGCTTCACCAATTCGCCGGATCAGGGACTGTTCGTCCCCGTGCTTATTAATTTTCCAATGCTTTCTTAGCAATGTCAACAATTTCTTTAAAACCGTTCTCGTCGTGGATGGCGATCTCACTCAGCATCTTACGGTTGATGTTGACATCTGCCAGCTTCAGACCGTGCATCAGTCTGGAATAGCTGATATCATGCATTCTGGCTGCCGCATTGATTCTGGCAATCCAGAGCTTGCGCATGTCACGCTTTGTCTGTCTGCGTCCGATGTAGGAATAGCGCAGGGAACGCATAACCTGCTCATTGGCTGTTCTGTACAGCAGGTGCTTGCTGCCGAAGTAGCCCTTCGCAAGCTTCAGTACCTTCTTCCGACGGTTTCTTGTCGGTGTTGAACCTTTTACTCTCATTGTTTACACCTCCTATTAACCCTGCAGCAGCTGCTTTACACGCTTCTCGTCCGTAGCGTCCATAATCGTTGTCTTGGAAAGGTGCTTCTTCTGTTTGTGGGACTTGTGTGCTGCCATGTGGGAAATATAGTTATGCTTCCTTCTCAGTTTTCCCGAACCTGTGACCTTGATCCTCTTTGCAAAGGTCTTCTTGGTCTTCATTCTGATCTTTTTGGGTTTCTTGGCTTTTGCCTTCATCTGAATATCCTCCAATTCCTACTTCTTTAGGGGCGACAGTACGACTGACATCGTATTCCCCTGCATGCTCGGTTTTCTGTCTACCTGAGCAATGTCGGAAATCTGAGCAATGAATCGGTTCATAACCTCTTCACCGACTTCCTTCCGTGTGATCATTCTTCCACGGAACCGCATGTCGATCTTGACCTTCTGTTCTTCCTCGATCCATTTTCTCGCCTGTTTCAGCTTTGTGTCGAAGTCATGGTCATCGATGACCGGTGAAAGCCTGAGCGGCTTGACTTCGGTTACATGCTGCTTTTTCTTTGCCTCGCGGGCTTTTTTCTGCTCGTTGAAACGGTATCTGCCATAATCCATAATCTTACATACCGGAACCTCCGCGTTCGGTGCGACGCAGTAAAGGTCCAGCTCCATGTCGTAGGCTGTCTGAATAGCTTCACGACGGAGCATTTTTCCCATCTGTTCCCCGTTCGGGCCGATCACAAGTACTTCGTGAAAGCGGATGTTTTCGTTTACCAGTTCTTCCGGTGCGTTTCTCTTTGGTTTATCGTAGCGCAAAAATAACCTCCTCCAGACAAAGAAAGCAGGTACAGAAGCCGCACCTGCCGAAAGTATACTCTACGTACACGGCATGAACCCAGATCCTTCAGGATGTCAGGTGAGAAGCGGCGCTTCTGCTTTCCGTCATATTTACTGTATTATCTTATACTCGCTCTTTTTTTCTGTCAACATCAAAATGTAAAGCCGGCAACGCTGACCGATACGTTGTACGGTTTCAACCCTGTCATGAACAGTATGTTGTCATATACTGTACGCTGTACAAGCTCGCACGCTGCGCTAACACTGGCGCCGTAGCGGACATTGATGTCAGCCCGGATCCAGAGACGGTTCTTCTCGATCCTGACCTGAACAGCCTTTCCGGCAGGCTCTACATCTTCAAGATCATTCAGTGAGAGCCTGGCAATGGAATGGATCACTTCCTTATTGATTGCGATCATACCGTCTTCACTGCGGTTTTTCAGTACTACATAATCCTGTGCCATATTCGTTTTCCTCTGTGCCTATTATATCAATTCATCCGCGTATGCGATATGCTTTCGGATACTTGTTTTTCAGTATTCTGCCATCACTGTAGGTCCAGCCAAGCGGCATTCTGTTCCACCGGCAGACATACCAGCCTTTGGGAAGATCCGTTGGCCTTGTCAGTCCTTTAAGATAGTCCAGGGCAGCCTGATCATCAAATTCAACGGTGCACAATGGTCTGCTGTATGCGTTCATGGCCAGTGCATGATCCGGTTCAAACCGTTTGTTCTTTAATTGTCCAAGACGGACAAACGGTCGGATGATCCGGCAGGAACCGGTTTCCGGCATGGCTGCTGTGCTTCCGTAGTAAGTATCCTTTGAACAGTAGATGTACGGAAAATCCCTTTCAAAGTGATCGCTCAGGAAGGAGGATGCTTCCGCTGGCAGACGGCACGTTTTACGGAACGGGACATCACACCGCTCACCTGTACCTGCTTTGCGCAGAACGCAGACAAAATGCCCTTCTCCCCCGTCCATCGGAAAGATGCGCTGTGCATGTTCCGTTCCCTTTCCAATGGCAAACCCAGGCCGTGTATGCGTATGGCTTAGAGGCAATGTTTCCATCTCCGGATACTTGCGGCAAAGCCACACAATGTTCTCTTCATTCTCCATGGTATTGAGCGTGCAGGTACTGTAGACAAGCAGACCACCGGGACGGAGGCAGGCAACTGCACTGTCCAGGATCGTACGCTGCCTGTCTGCACACATCAGGACATTATCCATGGACCATTGAGCCAGCGCTTCATCGTCCTTGCGGAACATTCCCTCTCCGGAACACGGTGCGTCGCAGAATACGATGTCAAAATATCCAGGGAAAGATGCCGCGAGATCAACCGGATCGTTGTTAGTCACTACTGTGCAGGTGCTGCCGCATCTTTCCAGGTTCTCCGCAAGCACCAGACTGCGTCTGTTATGGATATCGTTGGCTATCAGCAGCCCATCATTGTTCAGGCGTTCAGCGATCTGGGTTGCTTTGGATCCCGGAGCTGCACAGAGGTCCAGGATCCGCATGCCCGGATGTACATCGACAGCCGCAACTGCTGAAGACGCACTGGGCTCCTGCGGATAGACAGCGCCTGTCCGGTATTCGGGCAGATTGCCCAGTCCGTGCTTCGTTGTGTTGTAGTAGGCGTTCTCTGCAAACGGAGACGGAACGCGTTCCAGTGAGGAAATACGGAAAAAAGCATCCTGGTCGATGCGCATCGGGTTAATGCGGAAGCCCCTTTTCGGTTCATTCTCCGTTTCCTTCAGCCAGGTGCTGTACTCTTCACCCAGCAAGGACTTCATCATGTTCAGGAAGGGTTCTGGGTACACTGGAGCTCCTTCCTGACACGTTCCCGGTCATATATCAACTGGGCAGACAGTTCTTCTACAGAAGAGAATTTCTGCTCAGGACGCAGATAGACAGCGAATTCCAGCAGGACATCCTGCCCGTAGATATCCTGATTGAAATCCAGAATATAGGCTTCAATGGACAGATCGTACCGGTAATTGTAGGTCGGGTTATGACCTACATTCACCATGGTTTTCCAGCGTTTCCCACCGACAGTGATCCACCCGCCGTATACACCGGGAAGCGGTTTAACGTATTCGGGATCGGTTTTGATGTTGGCCGTGGGGAAGCCATGCAGGTGGCCTTTGCCCCGGCCGTGGACAACCTGTCCCTGGATGCAGTAGTGCCTGCCCAGCAGTAAAGAGGCTTCTGTAAGATTGCCTTTCTCAATGCAGGAAATGATCCGGGTGCTGGATATCTTTTCCCCCTGCTCATCGACGGAATCGATGATCCGGACACTGCAGGGCATTTCTTCCATCAATGTATGTGGATTGCCCAGTCCCCGGTATCCATAGCGGTAATCGAAGCCGCAGATCACAGAACGTGCATCAATGCACGCAAGGAAGAAGCGGCTAAAGTCTTCATGGCTCATAGCAGCCGTTTCCGGCGTAAATGAGAGGATGTAGACGATATCAATGGATGTTTTACTGATCAGCTCAAGCTTCATCGGCAAAGGCGTAATATGGGCTGTATCCGTATTGCCGCTCAATGTGACCATGGGATCCGGGTCAAAAGTGAACAATGCACTGCGGCACCCCAGTCGCTGCGCTTCTTCAATCGCTTTATCCACCAGCTGCATATGCCCTCTGTGAAGACCATCAAAGTAGCCGACGCATACAGCGCAGGCTTCCCTTCTCTCCGGTACGGAATGAATATCCAGATACACGGTTTCCATCAGAACAGCCCCCTTGCGCAGTGATAGAGACCATCATCGCGCAATTCATATGCGGCAAGTACACTACTGTTGTTCACCAGGATCACGGTATGCTCACTGCAGTCCAGCTGTACAGGACGGCCGTTCCTGATCCACTGTGCATCAGCGTACTCGATCACAGGGTACGACGGATCAAGGACTTGCAGGATATTTACTTCGTGGTATTTTCCTGCTATGACATCATCCAGCTCTTCTGCGTCAGAAAGAGACAGATGCTCGATTCCTTCCCTGCACAGACGGCTCATTGCGCCGAATTCGCCCAATGCACGGGCATAGTCGGCAATCAATGTACGGATATATGTGCCAGAGGAAACAACCGCGTCCATCGTGTAGCTGTTCCCACGAAGGTGATGGACTTCCAGGCTGTATACACAGATCTTCCTTGCCTGCCTTTCGATGGTTTTTCCTTCCCTTGCAAGATCGTAGAGTTTTCTTCCCTGCACTTTGATGGCGGAATACATCGGTGGAATCTGCTCGGATACACCGATAAAACGGGCTGTGGTTCTCTGAAGTATGTCTTCTTCATAGATTCTGGGAGTTTTCGCCTCCACAGGTGTCCCCCAGACATCCTCGGTATCATAGGATTGCCCGAGAATGAACTCTGCCCGGTAATGCTTGTGCCCTGAAGCACAGTAAGGAGCCAGCTTCGTGCAGCGCCCGAGCAGTACGATCATAAGGCCGGAAGCGTTCGGATCCAGGGTTCCGGTATGTCCGGCCTTCTTTTCATGAAAGGCCTTACGGCACTGGGAAACAACGGAAAACGACGTCATTCCGGTCGGTTTGTTGATAAGCAGTACAGCATCCATATGCGCAATTATACCGCAGTACAGATGAATTTCAAAATCATGCTCAGTATACCGTCAGCATCATACCGTCGCAGATGCCCTGCTTTGCCGGACTGATCCACCGATCGCAGATTCTTCCTGTCTGCTTTTCTATGACCATCGTTTCATCATCCGGATGGAATGAATCTTCCGGCAAAGCGGAAGCAAGCAGCTGCAGACTATCATCCAACGATGAATACCGATGAAACAGGCATTCATAAGTTTCCTGCATAACGGCAATCTCGATGAAGAGATGCACATCAGTCATATTCTGCAAGCAGGATCACCTCCGCTTTTCCATCATGGATGTAGACACCGCACTGATCCGGGATTTCTTCACGCAGTACAGGCAGTGTGTAATAGGACCGGTAGCGTTCACCGCAGTAAAGAAAATCAGGCAGTGCTGATGCCGGAATACTGCGGAACGTATTCTCATCCATGAGAATCAGGTCAAAGACTGCCGGAACTGAATCCATGGTCTCAACTGTACGGCCGGCACGGATCAGTCTGTCCTTCATCCGCTCGGCTGACAGGTTACTGTTATATACAATGATCGTTCTTGGTCGCAGGCGCAAACCGGTGCAGTCCTTCATCCGCAGTCCGACAATATCCGGATCGTCCGAAACGTAATGATCCGGTATGCTCGGCACACGGTAATGATTGCCGGGCATGACTGATGGGTCAGGCATTTCCGTATCCGGCCAGCAGAACAGCATCAGATCGTCCTCCCGTACAAGTCCATGTCTCTCCTCTTTGACTGTCTGATCGGCATTCTTTTCAAACAGCAGGCTGAGATCCTGTCTGTTTTCGTTCTGCAGGCTGAGGCGCATCCGGAACAGTGACAGCATCCGGAACGGTATACTCTGCGCGGAAGAAGCGAAGACAATGAGCGTCATTTGCAGCATTTCCGTGTTTTCCAGCCAATGGTTCAGATACTTGGTGTTTTTATCTGTTTCCAGAAAAACAGATATATCAGTGATAACCACTGCTGTGCTATGTGCTCTGGAACTGTCAACATCATCGGCGAACCATTGCATGCGATAGGCATCAGTACTCGGAAACACGCCGGACAGTCTTCCCTTTTCTTCCCACGCATTGATTTCCGGCAGACTGTCATTGATGATCACCACCTGCTCTGCACTGCCGGAAAGAACGGTCGAAAGTACATCGGCAAGAAAAGAGTGTTTCTCTTCCCTGTTCAAAGAATCAATGAAAACGGAAGTATAAGGTTTCAGTATGAGTTCTTTCCTTCTGTTGTTACGGTAATCATCAATCAGTGCCAGAACATGCTGTGAACGGTCGATCTGTCCCGGCAGAACGGAATGCAGCGGAGGAAGCCAGAGAGGATATACATCATACTGATCCTGTACATAAACACTGTGGATCTCTTTCAGAACAGCGTTCAGCTGGGACTCAGAGACTTTGTCTTCTCCATGAACTGTCCGTATACGCTGTGCCTGCAGTGAAAGCAAAGATACAGTGCATGAGTTCCGTGAAGCCGGTACACCGGTATAACCACTGCACCCCTTCTTCAATGTACCGTCGCACAGTAGATAGAAACTCCCTGGATTCCGCAGCTTGGAAGCACATTCATCATGCAGCACCTCCATGGAGTCCTGTTTGTCCTGTACGCGCAGACAGAGCTTGAAACGGCTGTTCGACCAGATCTGTTCATCCACGATACCTGCCGGTTTCTGGGTTGCCAGAATCAGATGTACACCCAGGCTTCTGCCTACTCTTGCCAGTGTAATCAGGTCCTTCATGAAATCCGGATGGTTCTTCTTCAGTTCAGCAAATTCATCCACGATTATGACCAGTTCGGAAAGATAAGGCAGACCGCAGTTCTGATCCCATACTTCCTGGTACTGGTGTATATCCATGACTGCCGTCTGATGGTATTCTCCGAGCGATGTGAAGAGTTCTTCCCGTCTGCGGCATTCATTCTGGAAAGAGACCAGTGCCCTTTCGATGATGGAATCATCCAGGTCGGTCAGTACACTGCTGATATGCGGCAGACGGTACTGCCCTCGGGTAAGCATACCGGCAGCGCCTCCGCCTTTGAAATCGATCATAGCAAACTGCAGTTCCCTGGGACTGTAGGAAACCGCCAAAGATAGTACAAGCGAAATGATCAGTTCCGATTTGCCGCTTCCTGTCATGCCGGCAATAAGACCGTGCGGACCCTGGGCTTTTTCATGCAGATCAAGCATCAACGGCTTTCCGTTTTCCTGCAGACCGATCACCGCCCGGACAGCATCCTTGGCCCGATTGCTGTGCCAATGCTGTTCAATCATTGCTTCTGAAGCAGTTCCGATCCCATACAGATCAAAAAATGAAGGCGCTGCAGACAGCAGAAGATGATCATTTCCCTGTATACCATAACGGTTCAGCTGCGACAGTACCTGCAGCATTTCCTCTTCCCCGGCCTGATCCGGTACAAAGCATGCTTGGTCCGCTTCACAGGACACCCTTCCCGATCCATTGACAACAACTTCCGTTTTATAAGGAATCTGTTCTTCATTCACGCAGTTTATGGTGATTCCGGGAAACGCTGCAGTATCAACGGAATCTCCGAAAGCAAACAGTATACAAGTTTCCTTCCGCCCATCCAGTTCGTTGATCAATGTCTGCAGACCACTATCATCACAAGCGAACAGCCGCAGACCGGATCCTTCCTTGCCAAGCATAATGTGAGGAATATGATAGACATACCTGTGATCGCTGAACCATTTTTCATCGGCTGCAATGCAGATTTTCAGTTCAGCAGGACTATGGAACCAGCAGAGCTGTACAAGGATATACAGTGCCGTTGCCTCACTTAATACAGCATACTTATGATGTTCTGTGAGATTGAGCAGAAACAGTGTATCCATAGAAGTGTGATCCAGAAGACGCTGGAGCACAGGATACAGTGAATCTTCTTTTTCAATTCGGAAACGCATTTCATAGTCGATCCGGAATTCATGAATGCCATGTCCCAGTCGCACTGTCAGCCAGTCCCGGTGAAACGGCATACGTTGATATGGAGAGGTGTCCGGAAGTGTATGCAGATCCGGAAACAGCAGCTGTACAAGGTTGCTGTATTTATGCATGAATTCATCAGCTTCCTGATATCTTGCTTCTATGTACTGTGAGTAATCTTCCTGCCGTCTTCGCAGCTGCTTCTTTTCCTTTGCCCGCTCATAGATTCTCTGCAGAGGTGTCCAGACAATCGCGCTGATCACCATGACTGCAGGCAGGAGCACCATCGGCAGCATATCCATGATCTGCCTGCCGTTCATCCAGCCGCGGTATACGGATATACTGCCCACCAGCAGTGCAGCGGATGACATGGTCAGTGCCGGCCCTACGCTGAAGATCAAAGGCATTCTGCGGAATACTTCAGCCTGCAGCGGTTCGCGGAGCGTTGTATGCAGTTCATCCGTAAAAACAGGATTGCGGTACATGGGGCGTACAATCTGTTTCTGCAGCTGTGGCAATCTGCCTGCCGGTTCCGGTATCGTGTACGCTTCCAGCGATACATAGATATTCGACGGACGATTGACCATGATGAAGTCACTATGAAAGACAATGCATAGATTCAGATACTGGAACCGGCTTCCGTTCACAGGCTCCATTATTGTTTCGGAACCTTTCAACAGCCGCAGTTTTCCATCATCACACAGGAGCACATATTCCTGCATATTGATATCCTGGACATAGATGTCATCGTCGATGGAACTGCCTATCGTTACGCGTTCTGCATACCGGTATTTATGATAGGAAAAGTACCCTGTATCATACTGGGAAAAGTACAGGGACAGATTCCTGTCCCCGTACTTTTCATTGATTGCAATCTGCAGTTGGTGTACGGCTGTCTGATGCGTATCTGTATACAGATCATGAGGCAGTCGGAGATACCATTTCCCTGCATTGCGGATAAAGGATACCTGCCTGCCCAGCACTTCGAACCAGACCTTTGTCCCTTTCAGGAATACTGTCTGTCCATCGGAAGAGTAAACCATCATACCGCAGGACTCCTTACCAGTACAGAGCATTCAACACTGTACCGGCTGTCAGCTGTACTGATGCGGATCCGTACACTGCCCGGCTTTCTGCCTGTAATGCGCAGTCCTTCCACGGATACGGTATCCGGATCGAGTGAAAGAATAGTGAGATCATTCAAGCTGTATCCTTCCGGCAGCGCGATGACAGGCAGTTCAATGGATTCCTGCGGATCAATGATCAGGCTGTAGGAAGAAATCCTGATTCTATCCGTCTTCGGTGCAGAGGCTTTTTCGCCCGGTGTTTCTCTGTCCAGTCTTGTGCACTCACGCATGAACATACCGTTCTCCATATGCCGCATTCCAGGAGGAAGAATGCTGTCGTGATCCGGTTCCAGAACCGTACCGCTGTATGAAAAACCCAGCCTGCCGGCCAGTGAAGAAGAGGAATTCAGCTCCAGATCCATGATCCAGCCAGCCATCAGGTCTGCACAGACCAGAAAATCCGGTGTACTGTGTTCATCGAGAATGTCATATCCAACGTTATTCTCCTGTACAACCGTATGATTCTTTCCTCTGTAGAGGTGAACATAAGGCTGTACTTTTGCCTGGATTCCGGTCAGTGTTCCGATATCAGCCAATACAAAGCTTCCCGCATTCAGTCCGAAAAACATATTGGCTGTGGCTTCGGCTGAAGCCCAGCATTGACCCTGACTGTCATTGTTCAGCTCACGGATCATCCGCATTTTGCCGTTGCGTATCTCCATACCGACGCTGCCATTCTGTGTTAGAGCCAGCTCTGCCTTTCCATCGGCTTTCAGCGCCAATTCCAGTCGCAGTGTCAATGTCAGCAATGGTTGATCGGGAAGCGGTATACGCAGTGTACAGATCGGAATGACAAGATCTGCTCCTTCATTCTCCTTGAACGCAGAGCGGATCGTTCCGAGCAGGTCATATGGATCCAGTTCATTCAGATCACTGTTCAGGTTTCTGGATGCTGTACCGGTAAAACTGACTTTTTCCGTGGCTAGACTGTCGATCCGGAAATACCCTTTCTCGATCTTTCCCTGATCATACTGCCAGTCATAGACCGGCTGGACATTGGACAAACGGAACAGCGCATTGAAATGCCGGCCGCTGCTGTATTCCTTTTCAACGCTGACATGGATATCCGAGGATGAAAGCCCCCAGTCGATGGTATATCCTTTGTACTCAAAGGAATGCATCAGTGGTGAAGCGATATACAGAGCCGCAAGCTTTGTACGTTCAGGCTCTGTATAGGAACTCTTTATACGATCACCCTCGAAGGATTCAATGACTTCAGCTTCCGTAAAATCAACTTTTGAAGTACCGGCGATCCGGAAACTGCCGGCTATCTCTTCCGGTTCCGATCTGTGCACTTCTACAGCTATACCCTTTTCATCCTCGACAATGTGATCGACGGTGTAATAGGCTCCGTCTTCCTCTATGAGCATGCCTGTACTGATCTGCGGCCTGCCTGAGTAATAAGCAGTACCGTTTGCCAGATCGCTGACAGCCGGCATCTCATCAACCGTATCAGGTATGTCGATACTGCTCTGTACCGACGGGTTCCGCCCGTTGATGTAATCAAGCACGGTATCCAGCTTAAGCAGACTGTCCTGCCGGGCCATCAGTTCGTCCGGATGGAAGCAGGACCGGAAATCAAGATGGAACAGCCCGAACGCAACTGCCTGTTTGATCTGTTCACGGTACGGACTGTCTGATATGTCCTTGATGTTCAGTGCGGCAGATTCAGCTGTACCCGCAAGATTCATCAGTGTATAGGCCGCAAAACCCCTGTTCAGCGGTTCATCCGGATCAAGCGGAATATCAGTACTGATTACATCCCACCCGACTGCGTTCTGTACCGTTTGGTAATAGATGCAGTCTTCTGTGATGTTCATAAAGGCAGCCGGTGCATCATTTTCCGGCAGGCCTGCTCTGCGGCTGATTTC
>JAFOIY010000130.1 GCA_017420505.1 Solobacterium sp.
CTTACCAAAGCGAACAGCGCTGTTTCCAGCGGATCGATGCTGAAGCCCCGCACCGCAGCTGCCAGCACACACATCACCAGACCGATCAGCAGTCCGGCCAGTTCAAACAGCAGGCTGAGAACGTATTTCTCCACGGCATAGGTTTTCCTTTCGAACGGAAGGCTCATCAGGAACGGATACCCATTATCGAATTCATCATAACTGACCGTCCCCAGTGCCAGTACACCGAATACCGTAGCGGTATAGCACAGGACGAACGGAATATTCTCACCCATCGTGAATCCGAAGACAATGCATACCAGCATTAGAGTTGTAATCGAGCGCTTATTGCGCAGGATGAGCAGCGCATCCTTGATCAGAAGACCTTTCATACTCCCTTTCCTCCCATCATCAGGATCAGATCGTCCAGTCCGGCCTTTTCCACGACGGCATCCGGATACAGACTGCTGTAGTAGTGCCTGTCACTGCACAGGCAGCGGTACATGTACTTGTCCTGCACAGTGCTCAGGATGTACTGCTTGTCCAAATTACTGTAAAGATCTTCATCGCACTTCAGTACACCGTAGTTGTCGAGAATGACATCGGTATCTTCATGCAGAAGGATCTTTCCGTCATGGATCAGGTAGATATCATCGCACAGACCTTCCAGGTCGGAGGAGATATGGGAAGAGATCATCACCGATGCGTCAGGGTGCGCTTCCATATACTTCTGGATCAGCTCCAGAATCTCGATGCGTGCTTCAACATCAAGACCGGCTGTGGGTTCATCCATGATCATCAGATCCGCATCGGTGCACAGTGCACAGAGTACCCGCAGCTTGGCCTTCATGCCCATGGAGAACTCCTTGATCTGCTTCTTCAGCGGCAGGTTCAGGATTCTGCAGTATTCCAGAAACATCCCTTCATCAAACCGGCTGTACAGGCTGCGGAGTATTTTCGCCGCGTCTTCAACGTACAACCAGCCCGAGAAACCGGACTCGGCCAGGGCAGCGGATATTCTTTCCTTCTCTGTATGAGTCAGTTCATTAATGTTCTTTCCGAACACTTCAACGCTTCCTCCATCCGGACGGATCAGGCCCAGGATCGCCTTGATTGTTGTAGTTTTGCCCGCACCATTCTTGCCGATCATGCCGGTTATCCTTCCGTCGGGAATCTCCATTGAAACGTTCAGATGGAAACTGCCGTAGTGTTTTTCCAGATCCTTGATAATCACCATATTCATTCCTCCAGGAGAATCTCAATGATCCCCCGTATCTCTTCTTCCGACAGGCCTGCATGCCTCGCCTTGTCCAGCACCGCCGCAAGCTCATCCTCCACAGCCTTCTTCCGCGCTTCCAGCGCAAGCTGGTGATCTGTCTCATTGACGAATGTGCCTTTGCCGTGCACGGTTGTGACAAGCCCTTCTTCCTCGAGCAGATCATACGCTTTCTTCACGGTCAGCGAGCTGATCTTCAGGTCCGCTGCCATGCCGCGTACGGAAGGAAGGCCTTCCCCGGCAGACAGGGTTCCGGTCAGGATTTCATCCTTGATGCAGGAGACAATCTGCTCATAGATCGGAATCATCGAATTGTTGTTGATAATAATGCGCATATTTCAACCTCGTAAACAGTGTATAACAGTATATAACTGTTGTCAATATCTTCACGATATTCTGTTCCCTGATTATGCTTTTCCCCTATAATACGGGTATGAAAGATCTGAACGGAACATACGCAAAGGATTCCAGTCTGCCTGCAGCCCTGAAGGCAACCGTTCCTGTGATGAGCGGCTACGTGGTATTGGGCATGGGATTCGGTCTGCTCTGCCAGAGCAGCGGCTTTCCTGCCTGGGCAGGCATTCTGATGAGCCTCATCATTTACGGCGGTTCCATGCAGTTCGTATTGGTCGGTCTGGTGACTTCCGGTGCTTCTTTGCTGAGTGCTGCACTGACTGCGCTGATGGTGCAGGCAAGGCATCTTTTCTACGCAATCTCCATGGTGGACCGCTACCGGGATCCCGGAGCTGCCAAGCCCTACATGATCTTCACCCTGACGGATGAAACCTATTCCCTGGTATGCACGGATGAAATACCGGAAGGATGCGATCCCGACCGCTACCGTTTCTATGTATCCCTGCTGGACCAGATCTGGTGGGTCGGCGGTACCGTGCTCGGCGTTCTGCTGGGAGAGGTCCTGCCGTTCAATACAGCCGGCATTGAATTCGCCATGACAGCCCTGTTCGTCACAGTCTTCGTAGAACAGTGGCTGAGCACCCGGAACCATCTTCCTGCCCTGATCGGCCTGGGTTCCTCCCTGGCCTGCCTGCTGGTCTTCGGACCTTCCCGTTTCCTGATCCCGGCCATGGTCCTGATCACAGTCCTGCTCAGCCTGTTCCGTACGCGCATGGAGCAGAAGGAGGCAGGACAATGAATCTGTATCTCTTTACCATGATCC
This sequence comes from Solobacterium sp., assembly GCA_017420505.1. Taxonomy (GTDB): domain Bacteria; phylum Bacillota_I; class Bacilli_A; order Erysipelotrichales; family Erysipelotrichaceae; genus Bulleidia. The sequence continues at coordinate 2,433 of JAFOIY010000130.1, forward strand.
TGGCAGCGTCCCTGGTTACCGTGCTGCTGCGCTTCCTGCCGTTCTGGGTGCTCAAAGGCAGAAGAACACCGGACTATATCGTCTATCTGGGAAATGTGCTTCCGTATGCCATTATGGGTATGCTGGTGGTGTACTGCCTCAAGGAAACCTCTTTGCTGAAAGCGCCGTACGGCATCCCGGAAACCATTTCTGTTCTGATCACTGTACTGATCCACAGGCTCCGCCGGAATACTCTGCTGAGCATTCTCGCCGGTACCGTCTGCTATATGTTCCTGATCCAGGCAATCTTCCGATGAACCGCCGAACAACCTTGATCTATTCCATTATCCAGATGTTCTTCTGGTCCGGCTGGGCAGCCCTGCTCGGCTTCTCCAGCACTTTTCTGCTGTCTGTCGGTCTGAGCAGTCTGAAGGTCGGTATCCTGATGGGCTGCTGTTCCCTGGCATCCGCGTTGCTGCAGCCGCTGCTGGCAGGTGCTGTGGACCGTGCCGGCACTGCCAGTCTGAAGAGGGTGATTCCCGCGCTTTCCTTTCTGAGCATCGGCTTCGGGATCTTCCTGCTGCGCTTTTCCGTAAAGCCGATGACAGCAGGCATCCTGTTCGGTGTCTGCGCCGGAATCATCCAGCTGATGTCCCCGTTCCTGAACGCCATGGCTTCTTCTGCAGAAGGCACGGATTTCGGAATTGCCAGAGGCATCGGCAGTGCCGGATATGCCCTGGTATTCCCTTTCATCGGACAGCTCTGTGAAAAGTGGAGCACCAACGCCGTCATAATCGCAGCGATCCTGGGCTTTGCGGGAACAGCGGTATTTACCCTGTTCTTCCCTGCCGCAGACCGTCCTCATACAGAGGCTCGTGCCGGGCAGGAAGACGGATCATTTGCAGCACAGCACCCGGCTTTCATGGTTACCCTGTCCGGTGTACTTCTGCTGTACATCAGCCATGTACTGCTGGGCAACTACGGCTATCAGATTGTATTGTCCAAAGGCGGAAACAGCATTGCCTTCGGAAACGGCGGCTCCATCGCTGCCTGCGCAGAACTGCCTGTCATGTTCCTGTTTGCACTGCTCCTGAAGAAGAAACCGGCTTCCTTCTGGGTGCGCATCACCGGCTTTTCCTTCTTTCTGAAAGCCGCTGTGATCCTGCTGACGAAAGGGATCAGTGCCTACTACGCGGCCATGCTCTTCCAGCTTACCGGCTGGGGCCTGATCCAGGTCGCTTCGGTCTACTACGTCAATGAAGCGATTGAACCGGAAAACGCTGTCAAAGGACAGTCCATGTTCACGTCTGCCCTTGCCATGGCTACGGTCATCGGTTCCTTCGCCGGCGGCTGGCTGATCGATACCTTTTCGGTTCATACAATGATTGCGGTCGCGGCAGCAGCGGCAGGCATCGGTGCATGCATTGTCTTCCTGTCGCTGAAATCCAGCAAGGAGGCCGGGCATGAGTGAGCCTGTCAGACATGCACTGATCCTGGAAGGCGGTGCCATGCGCGGCCTGTTCACCTGCGGCGTCATTGATGTATTCATGGAAGAAGGCATTGTCTTTGACGCGGCAATCGGTGTCTCTGCCGGCGCAGTCTTCGGCAGTAACCTCAAGTCCCACCAGCACGGACGTCCCCTGCGCTACAATACGGTCTACTGCCGGGACAGGAGATACTGCAGTCTATGGTCCCTGATCACGACAGGCGATCTCTACGGCGCTGACTTCTGCTACCGGATCCTGCCGGACGAGCTGGATGTCTTTGACCGGCAGACCTTTGCGGAAGATCCTATGCCTTTCTGGGTTACTGCCACCGATACACAAACCGGCAGGCCGGTCTATCATCTCTGCACTGACGGTGGTGCGGAAGACATCACCTGGATGCAGGCATCCGCTTCCATGCCCCTGGTATCACGCCCGGTGCATATAGACGGACGCAGGCTGCTGGACGGCGGCATCTCCGACTCCATCCCGTTCCGCTTCATGGAAGAGCAGGGATACCGCAGGAACGTCATCGTCCTTACCCAGCCCGAAGATTACCGTAAGAAAAAGAGCGCTGCCCTTCCCCTCATGCGTATGTTTATGAAGAAGTATCCCGCCATCGTTCAGACCATGGCTGAACGCCATATTCTGTACAACATGGAAACGGAAGCGATCCGCAGCAGAGAAGCAGAAGGCGCTGCATTCGTCATCCGGCCGCAGGAAGCACTGAACGTCGGCAGAGTCGAAAAGAATCCGGAAAAGCTGAAAGAAGCCTATGCAGCAGGAAGAAAGGAAGCCCTGCGCAGGCTTCCGGAACTGAAGGAGTATCTTTCCCACGAGGCATGAAAAAAGCGGGGTCTGAGTGATATAGCCCCTGTCAAGTAGACAGTCGAAATATCTAAAGTCATTGCCATAACCAAACCAACGAAAAACTGGTTTGGTTTTTAGTTATTA
>JAFOIY010000131.1 GCA_017420505.1 Solobacterium sp.
CCGGGTTCTCCGGGATGAACTGCAGGAGATCGGCGTATCGGATGTCTGGCTGGATGAAGCGCACTGTGTTGTCTACGGAACGCTGCCTTCCAATCTGCCGGATGGGAAGGGACGCTCTGTCGGCTATGTAGCGCATATGGATACCGCACCGGACGCTTCCGGGACAGAAGTGAAACCGTGGGTGCTGGAGAACTATGACGGCAGTGACATCGTTCTGAACACGGAACAGAACATTGTAATGAGAACAGCGGACTATCCCAACCTGCTGGGTTACATCGGGCAGGACCTCGTACTGACGGATGGTACAACACTGCTGGGCGGAGACGATAAGGCTGCACTGGCCGCGCTGGTAACCGCAGCGGAATACGCCGTACAGCACCCGGAATTCAAGCACGGACCGGTGCAGATTGCGTTTACACCGGATGAAGAGGTTGCCGGACTGGCAAAGGATCTGGATCTGGAGCGCTTCGGAGCGGAGACAGCCTATACCATTGACGGCGATTATCTGGGTGTCTATTCCTATGAGACCTTCAACGCGACGGAAGCCCAGCTGACCATCCGCGGCCTGGCGGTGCATCCGGGTACGGCAAAGGGTATCCTGATCAATGCGGCGGAAATCGCCTGTGAATTCGTCGGGATGCTGCCGAAGATGGACCGCCCGGAATACACGGAGGGCAGGGAAGGGTATTACTTCCCGCATACGATCCAGGGCGGTGTGGAACATGCTATGGTGCACTGCCTGATCCGCGACTTCGATGATGTGAACTTCCGGATGCGGCGGAACTACGTTGAGCGCTGTGTGGAAGCGCTGAATGAAAAATACGGGGAAGGTACGGTCAGCGTGATCTTTACGAACGGCTACCTGTCCATGAAGCACGAAGTGGACAAGGTGCCGCATACCGTGGAATACCTGAAGAGGGCAATCCAGGACTGCGGAGTAGAACCCAGGGTCTCTGCCTTCAGAGGCGGCACGGACGGCTCTGCCCTATCGCAAAGGGGCCTGCCCACACCGAACCTTTCCGCCGGATACGAGAATGCGCACGGCCGCTTTGAGTATGTACCGGTACAGGCGATGGAGAAGAACGTAGAGATTCTTCTGCGCCTGTGGGAGATCTACGGAGAAGAATAAACGGTTCTGCAGAGAATCGTTTTCTCTTTTGTTTTTCCGCCTTTTCAAATACAATGAACAGCAGTGCGCTGCACAGGAACAGGAGATGCGTATGAGTGATACCACGAAGAAGTCCATCGGTATGGATATGGTCAACGGACCGCTGCTGGCGAATATGATCCGTTTTTCCCTGCCGCTGATGTTTTCGATGCTGCTGGAAATGCTGTTCAATGCAGCGGATACGATTATTGTAGGCAAGTTCGCCGGCAGCGAGGCACTGGCTGCGGTCGGCAGCACCGGATCGTTGTTCTTTCTGCTGGTATCGCTGTTCAACGGACTGTCCATCGGTGGAAATGTTGTGGTGGCGCGGTGCCTGGGAAGCCGGGATGATGAGCGGCTGCACCGGGCAGTGCATACGTCCTATGCGGTAGCGATTGTTTCGGGTCTGCTGATGTCGGTGGTCGGCCTGGCGCTGTCCATGCCGCTGCTGAAGCTGATCGGTACGCCGCAGTCGATCATCCGCCTGAGCAACCAGTACATGGCCATCTGCTTTGCCGGCTGCATCTTCATGGTGGTCTACAACTTCGGCAGTGCGATCCTGCGCTCCAAAGGTGATACACAGCGCCCGCTGAAATACCTGACCATCAGCGGAATCCTCAATGTCGTACTGAACATGATCTTTGTCATTGTGTTCCATCTGAGCGTGGTCGGTGTTGCGCTGGCAACGGTGATCTCCCGGGCTCTGTCGGCATGGATGGTTACCTCTGCGCTGATCCGTGAGACGGACGCAACCCGGCTGGATCTTCATCAGCTGAAAGCTGATCCGGGGATGGTGAAGGAGATGATGCGGATCGGTATTCCGGCAGGTGTACAGGGTATGATGTTCGCACTGTCCAATGTGGTCATGCAATCAAGCATCAATTCGTTCAATTCGGCGGATATCATTGCCGGCAACAGTGCCGGTTCGAACATCGAGAGCTTTGTATACATCGGTATGGGCGGATTCTCCCAGGCGGTCGTGACCTTTACGAGCCAGAACATCGGTGCGGACCGGAAGGAGAACATCGGCCGGATCATGTTTACCGCTCTGGCGCTGAGTACCGTGTTCGGCCTGGCCATTTCGCTGCTTGTGGTGCGCTACGGTCCGTTCTTCCTGGGCTTCTACACAGACTCGGAGACGGTGCTGGAAATCGGCCAGATCCGTCTGAATGTCGTTGCGAAGTACCTGTTCATGAACGGCGTACTGGATATCATTGTCGGTTCGTTGAGGGGAATGGGCTATTCCTCCATGCCGACGCTGCTGATGGTGCTGGGCATCTGCGGCTTCCGCCTTGGCTGGCTCTGGACGGTGTTCCCGAAGCACAGGACCATAGAGATGGTACTGATCGTCTATGCGCTGAGCTGGCTGATTACGTCCATCGTGGAAGGCATTCTGTGGGTTGTGGTACGGCACAGGGATATGAAACAGGCATAATACGGAGAGATCCGTATTTTTGTTTGATCAGGTGCTATAATGACAGATGTTACGGAAATGAATCCAGGGAGGTACACATATGGATATCGTTGAACGGTTTATCAACTACGCAAGGATCGATACCACCAGTGATCCTTATTCAACCACCAAGCCTTCAACCATGAAGCAGTTCGATCTGGCAAAGGTCCTGGTGGAGGAACTGAAGGAACTCGGCATCAAGGATGCAACAGTGGATGAGAAATGCTTCGTCTACGGCCACCTGGAAGCCAATACAGAGACGGAAGCCCCGACCGTGGGATTCATTGCGCACATGGATACCGCACCGGAATACAGCGGTACCGGCGTGAATCCGAGGGTCATCGAGAACTATGATGGAGAAGACATTGATCTCGGCAGCACCGTTACGAGAACAGCCGATTTCCCCGGCCTGAAGGCACTGAAGGGAAAGACGCTGATCGTTACGGACGGCAATACACTGCTCGGCGGAGATGACAAGGCAGGCATCGCGGCAATCATGGATACCCTGCAGTACTATCAGGATCATCCGGAAGAGAAGCACGG
>JAFOIY010000132.1 GCA_017420505.1 Solobacterium sp.
AACTATTTTTTATGCGTTTTTCATGCATGGAATGTTAAAAAACGGCTTGATCAAGCCGTTTTTTAACATTCCATGCATGAAAAACGCATAAAAAATAGTTATAATAATGAATAGAGATAAGGAGGTTTTTTGATGTACAGTATCGATGATCTTGTCATATACAGACGCGATGTGTGCCGGGTTGCCGGGCGGGAAACCAGCCAGGTAAGCGGTGAAGATTGTTATGTCCTTACTCCTTATGCTTCAGACGACGGGTCAGTGAGAATGCTGGTACCTGTATCCAACAAGGGAGGACATCTGCGCGACATCATTACACCTCCGGAAGCAGAGGCATTGATGGAGCGCATCGGGAGTATTGAGCCGCTGGTGGACAAGCCGGCGAACATGAAGAGCCAGTACGTAGCGATGCTCAGGGGTGATTCCATTGAGGACCTGATCCGGGTCATCAAGACGGCCAGTATGCGGAACAAGGCGAGGATGGAGAACCATAAGAAGCTGGCGGCCATTGACGGGGAATACCTGGCAAAGGCGATGGATTATATCCTGAAGGAACTGTCGGTTGCCTACGGCAAAGGCTACGATGAAATCAAGGAAGATTTTCTGGCAAGCCTCCGCAGCTGCGGGATCGGTGATTGAAGCCTTCCGTATCCAGGGAAGGCTTTTTTATTTATACAGGGGATGACTGTTCCCCGGTACGGCAGAAAAAAACCGGACCGCTGCGGTCCGGCAGGTTTATACATGCAGATACGGGAATACGTGGTCAAAGGTGTCCTGGATGAGCAGGTCGGCTGCGCTGTCGTACGGTGTCGCATCACGGTTGATGAGGACAAGCTTCCGGCCGCTGAAGTACTGCAGCAGTCCGGCAGCAGGGTAGACGACCAGTGACGTACCGAGGACAACCAGTACATCGGCGCTCCGTATGAGGGAGATGGCCCGGTTCAGGATGAAGCCGTCCAAAGGCTCTTCATAGAGCACGACATCCGGCTTGATCAGCCCGCCGCAGTGTCTGCAGTGCGGTACACCGTCCTGTGCCATGACATCCTCCAGCGAGTACGAGCGTCCGCAGTCCTCGCAGTGATTGCGCAGTACGGAGCCGTGGATCTCGTAGACGACTTTGGATCCGGCTGCTGTATGCAGACCGTCGATGTTCTGGGTTACCGTTCCGATGCAGCGACCAGCTTTTTCCAGCTTTGCGATGTATTCGTGGACGATGTTCGGCTTTGCGTCCGGGTAGATCATCTTCTGTTTGTAGAAGCGGTAGAACTCTTCTGTATCATCATAGAAGAAATGATGGCTGATGATCTCTTCCGGCGGATAGCGGAACTGCTGGCTGTAGAGTCCGTCCTGGCTGCGGAAGTCAGGGATGCCGCTCGCTGTAGAGACACCGGCACCGGTGAAGAAGACGATGGCACGGGATGAATCAATGATGTTCTGAAGCTGTTCAATCTTTTCCTTGGTGTTCATAGGACTCCTTTCCGTAGATCCGGATGAGATATTCGCCGGTTTCCTTCAGCTGTGTGCGCAGTCCGGCAGGCTGCAGTACTTCAATGCGTTCGCCGAACTGCAGGATCCAGGAGATCAGCGTCGGTGTGACGGCAGTGCGGATGCTGGCGCGGAAGCGGTTTTCCTCCATGGAGGAGATGATGATGTCCGTACCGAAGCGGTCGAAGACGGCATTGGCCAGATCATTGTCGAACAGGCAGGTGATGGTCTGCGGGTCACCGGTATACATGTTGAACGAAGAGCGCAGCCAGGCATCGATGTCAAACGGACGGGGATCGTAGGATTCCTCTGTCATCACAGTGTTCTCCATTTTGTCGATCCTGTACGGGGCAAAGGCACTATGGGTGCCGGTATAGGCTGCGCAGTAGAAGCGTCCGTTGCCGCTGACGATGGCATAGGGCTCAACCGTGTAGGCTTCACCGCTGCGGCGGTATTTTTTCTTTCTGGCCGGGGTGAAATCGTAGTAGTGGAAACGGATGGTTCGGTGTTCGGCAATGGCGTGCTGGATGGTGTCGATCGCAGCGAGCACTGCGGTATTCTCGGTCTTCACTGCCGTGGACCGGGTGTTCTGCAGCTCCTTCTTCTGGCTGCTGCTGAGTCCGGCAAGGAGCTTTTCCAGCAGTACGTCCGTATCCTTCGGAGACAGGGACGGGTTTGTGCGTACCGCATCGCTCAGGACGAGGGCTTCCGCCGGTGTAAAGGTATGCTCGAGGTAATAGCCCTGCTTCGGTGAGCGTACATAGCGGATGTCGCAGCCGTTCTCCTGCAGTGCGTGTATGGCATCGTACACGGTTCTTCTGTCCGCTGTGATGTTCCGGAAGTCCAGTTCGTCCAGGATTTCGTTCATGGACAGGATATGGTTGGCATCGGAACAGGAGCGCAGTATGTCCTGTACGATCAGTGTTCTTCTGATGGAATCGCCCGGTTTCATAATTGTTTTCCGCTGTACATCATATTGTACACCGTAATCGGTGTGAAAGGATAGTATTCAGCTGCAGGAGGACAAAGAATATGAAGAAAGCGGAGATGAGTCTGATCAGTCTGGGGCTGGTGATCCTGGGTGCTGCGTATGGTATGGAAGGGTGGTCCGTGCCGGGTGTGTGCTGCGGGGTAGCCGGGTTTCTCTGTGCCGTGAAGAACGCGGACGGCCGGCATGTCCGGGAGGACTTCCCGGTGATGTGCGGGGTGGATCTGCTGATGCTGTGGATGGTGAGGGAAGCAGGCCTGCAGCAGACCATGCCGCTGACCGGTTTCCTGGTGCTGGTGAATACGTTTGTATGCCTGAATGCGGTGCGCCGTGAGGAGACAGCGCTGATGCGGGGAATGTTCCGGGCAGGGATGATCTTTGTCCTGCTGGCGCTCTGTGCGGCGCCGGACAGTGCGTCATTGCTGGAGTCCCTGGCCGTGGTCGGTACGGTGTTCCTGCCGATGCCGCTGTGTACGGTGGCTGTGTACACTGCGGGTGCCTTGAAAAGGGAAAAGGGGTATGTTAGATTAACCGGTATGTAAGGAAAGGCAGGAAGCGGCATGGAGCATTTCCGCAGCAATCTGATACTGCTTACAGCGGCGCTGATCTGGGGCTGTGCGTTCATTGCGCAGAGCGTCGGCATGCGCTATATCGGTCCGTGGACATTCGACAGTGTGCGCTGTTTGATCGGCGGGGCGACGCTGTTTGCGGCAAGGCGTACGATCCTGTGGGGCAGAAAGGCACCGCTGGACCGTGCGGCGCTGAAGGGCGGTCTGTGCTGCGGTCTGGTGCTGACATTCGCCATGTACACCCAGCAGTCCGGCATCATTTATACGACGGTAGGCAAAGCCGGCTTCATGACAGCGCTGTATGTGATCCTGGTGCCGCTGCTGGCCATGTTCACCGGAAAGAAGGTGAGCGGGCAGGTGTGGGCCGCGGCCTGTGTGGCACTGGCCGGCTTCTGGCTGCTGAGCCATCCGGAGAACCTGTCGCTGGGGCAGGGGGAACGGCGCATGCTGATCAGCGCGTTCCTGTTTGCGGTGCATATCCTGGTCATTGATCATTTCGCGCCTTCGACGGACGGAGTGCTAATGTCCGAAATCCAGTTCTTCACAGCCGGCATCCTGAGCTTTCTGCCGATGGTCCTGCTGGAGAAGCCGTCCTTTGCCAGCATCGCTTCGGCTGCGGCACCGGTGCTCTACGCCGGCATTCTGTCCAGCGGTGTGGCCTATACGCTGCAGATCATCGGACAGAAGGACGCGGATCCTACAGTGGCTACACTGCTGCTGAGCATGGAAGCGGTGTTTGCAGCGGCAGCGGGCTATGTCATCCTGCATGAAGTACTGAGCAGGGGAGAGCTGGCCGGCTGTGTACTGGTCTTTGCGGCCGTGATCCTGGCGCAGGTGCCGCTCAAGCGAAAAGAAAAGATATGATCCGGCGATCATATCTTTTTTGGTTTGATTATTTCAGGAGTTCGTTGACTTTCGCCTGGACAGTGTTGTAGTCGTATCCAGCAGCTGTCAGCTTGTCCTTGCGCTCCTGGCCGTTGCCCCATTTGCCCTGGATGACTTCCTTGGCAACTTCTTCAAGGGTCTTTCCGGCAGCCGGTGCAGCAGCGGGCTTCGGTGCCATCAGCTCATTGACCTTTGCCTGGATTGCCTTGTAGTCATATCCGGCAGCTGTCAGTTTGTCGATCCGGTCCTGGCCATTGCCCCAGTCACCGCGGATGACTTCCTTGGCGAGGTCATCTACTGTCTTTGTGCCGGCAGGCTTTACCGCACCCAGCAGCTCATTGACTTTTGCCTGGATCTTGTCATAGTCGAAGCCGGCAGCTGTCAGCTTGTCCTTGCGCTCCTGACCGTTGCCCCACTTGCCCTGGATGACTTCCTTGGCGAGGTCTTCAATCTTCTTGGCCTCTTCTGCAAGAGCAGCAGCTTCCTTGGCGGCCGCGACCTTTGCGGCAGCGTTGGCAGCCTTCGCAGCCTGCAGAGTATCATTGATGGATTCCTTGGCTGCAGCAGCTGTTGTCTTAGCGGCTTCTTCGGCCTTCTGGACTGTTGTAGCAGCTTTCTCTTCAGCCTTCTTGAATGTCGTTGCGGCAGCTTCCTTGACTTCTTCAGCCTTCTTGCCGGTCAGTGCGGCCAGGTCAGCTGCGGTAACTCCGCTGGATGTAGTGTCCTTCTTTTTAAACAGATCTTTGAGTGCCATAGTAACCTCCTTTGTGTTATGACTTATCTCACTATTAATGTAGCACAAACCCGTGCGTTTGTTTGTATTTTTGGAAAGCGGTTTCAGTACGCTTTGGTCATAATGTCCGCGATCCGGCGGGCAAAGCCTGCGGGATCATCGATGGGCAGTCCTTCGATGATGCATGCCTGGTCATAGAGGATGTCTGTATACTCATCGATGGATGCCGGATCTGTACTGTACATTTCCTTCATCCGGCTGAAGACAGGGTGGTCGGGGTTCAGTTCCAGAACCTTGACGGCCTTCATGGTCCTGCCTGTAGGATCCTGGGAAAGGATGCGTTCCATCTCGATGGAGATGCCGTCTTCCGCAACAAGGCAGACCGGGTCATCCTTGAGCCGGGAGGAGAGGCGTACTGCAGAGACCTTTCCTTCCAGATGCGCCTTCATGGCTTCCAGCATGTCCTTGCTGTCCTCTGTCAGGCGGGCTTTTTCCTGCTTTTCTTCCTCGGTATCGAGATCCAGATCACCCTTTGTGACGGAACGGAAGGCCTTGCCTTCGTATTCGTACATCATGGTTACGGCGAATTCATCCACTGGATCGGTGAAGTACAGGACTTCGTAGCCCTTGTCACGCAGCTTGGCCATGACCGGCAGCTTCTCCAGCTCATTGATCTCCTTGCCGGCTGCGTAGTAGATCTCGTTCTGGCCTTCCTTCATCCGCTCCACGTACTCGGCCAAAGTTGTCCATGTACGGTCCTTGCTGGTGCGGTAGAGAAGGAGATCCTTGAGCTTGTCCGCCTTCATGCCGTAGGAACGGTAAATCTCCATTTTGAAGTTCATTCCGAAGCGCTCGAAGAACTTTTCATATTCTTCCCGTTCGTTCTTCAGCATGTCCGTGAGTGTACCGGAGATCTTCTTCTCGATGGAAGAAGCCAGGGCCTTGACCTGACGGTCCTGCTGGAGGATTTCACGGGAGATGTTCAGACTGATGTCCTCACTGTCGATGAGGCCCCTGACGAAGCGGAACTCATCCGGCAGGAGATCCTTGGCATTGTCCATGATGAACACACCTTTGGAGAACAGCCGCAGTCCGGATTCATAGTCACCGTTGTAGAAGTTGTACGGTGTCTGGGAAGGGATATACAGCAGTGCGGTGTAGGATATGTTTCCTTCCACGCTGTAGTGGATATACTTCTGCGGGTCTTCCCAGTCACCGAAGTTCGCTTTGTAGAATTCCTGGTATTCCTCTTCCGTGATTGCGGAACGGTTCTTCTTCCACAGGGGAACCATGGAGTTCAGGGTTTCCTCCTGCGTACGGGTGACGGTCTTTTCATCGTCTTCCGGATCCCGTTCAATGATGCCGACGTCCATCAGGATGGGGTAGCGTACATAGTCGGAATACTTTTTGATCAGGGTACGGATCTCGGTTTCATCGATGTACTTGCTGTAGTTCTCTTCTTCCGTGTCATCCTTCATCCAGAGGGTGATCCGGGTGCCGGGCTCACTGCGCTCGGCAGGCTCAATGGTATAGCCGTCTTCACCGGTGCTGGTCCAAAGATGCGCTTCTTCATCCGCTACGGACCGGGATTCCACGGTGATCTTCTTTGCGACCATGAAGGCACTGTAGAAGCCGACGCCGAACTGACCGATGATATCAATGTTGGCGTTGTCCTTGTTCTCCATCTTCGAGAGGAAATCCAGGGATCCGCTGCGGGCAATCGTACCGAGGTTGGCTTCCATTTCCTTGTCGGTCATACCGATGCCGTTGTCTTCAATGACGAGGGTGCGGGCTTCCGGATTCCGTTCGATCCGGATTTCAAGATCGCCCCGGTTGATGTAGTGGTCCGGATTCGTCAGCGCTTCATAGTAGCGCTTGTCCAGTGCGTCCGATGCGTTGGAGATCAGTTCCCGCAGGAAGATCTCCTTGTTCGTATAGATGGAATTGATCATGAGACCCAGCAGTCTCTTCGATTCCGCTTTGAACTGTTTCTTTGCCATAAGGCCTCCTTTAGCACTCATGCTATTCAACTGCTAAATCATAGCACGGAATAAAAAGAGATTCAAGGGATGTGCCTTGAATCAGCGGGAATAGGTACGGATGATGAACTGGGCAGTGATGCTCAGGTGCTCGGTATGTTCAAGACGCTGCTTGCCTGCGGCAGGGCTGCGGTAGGCGTACGGCGTCATCAGGAACAGATTCTGCAGTGTGCTCCTGTCCGTATCGAAGCGGAATTCCAGGGTTGTTTCTTCCTGCAGGGTGAGAATGTCTTCCGGAGGATTCTCTTCATTCAGTATTACTTTTTCATACAGAAGTTCCTTCAGTTCCCGCAGGTGATCAGGACCGCCGGTAATGTGCAGAAAGCAACCGCCGGGTTTCAGGATACGGCGGATCTCTTCTGCCGCGACCGGGGCAAAACAGGTGATGACGGCATCGGCACATTGATCGGGGAGGGGCGTACGGAACGCGGAAGCCAGGACGTACTGGGTTTCTTTGTCGTGCTTTGCGGCGTAGATCAGGGCGGGCTTCGATAGATCGATGCCGTACTTCTCCGTCCCCGGGAATGCCCGGGTATACCATCCTTCGCCGCAGCAGAGATCCACCGTGACAGCGGGCTCCATCGCCTGCAGCTTCTCTGCCAGAACATTCCGCAGGGGAAGCCAGGAACCGCTTTCCAGGAAAGAGGTACGGGCAGCGGTCATCTCTTTGGAATCACCATGAAGGCCGCTCTTGTTCAGGGCGAGGTTGAGATAACCGCTGGCGGCGTAGTCAAAGGTATGCCGGTTTTCGCAGCGGGCGCTTTTTTCTTCGCGGCAGAGCGGTTTTCCGCAGACGGGACAGAGCAGTTTCATGGATCCAGTATACCACAGGATGATTGACTGGCGGTCAGTCCGGGACTATCATGAAGGTATGGCAGACCATCAGGACAACGACCGCAGGAATGAGTTCATCGCAGCGGCAGAGAAACTGTTCCGGGAGAACGGGATTGTCGATACGACAATCAGTTCGATCGTGAAGGAAGTGAATGTTGCGAAGGGGCTGTTTTACTATTACTTCAATTCCAAGGAGGATGTGATCGACGCCGTCTCCGAGAAGTACCGGGAGATCTTCCGGGCCCACGTACAGCAGAAGGCAGAAGAGCAGGACTACGATGAGCGCCTGGCGCACTTCGTAGAGAACGTGACCGCGTCGTTCACGGAACTCTGGAACAATGTCGGCGGGAAGGATATGTCCCCGCTGTCGCAGAAGAGTGTGGATGACGCAAAGAAGGATGCTTCGGAGATGCTGAAGGATCTGCTGGATGAAGGGGTGCGTCTGAACCGGCTGGTCATCCGCAATACACAGTACTTTGCTCAGTTGATTGTGAACGGCATTGCGGGACTGCTGGGGCAGGACGGCATGGACGAGGAAGAGATCCGCAGGATTGTGGATGACATACTGAATACATCAAAAAGAAGCGGTGAGTGATCACCGCTTCTGTTCCGGATGGCGGGCATAGTAGGAATAGACGCACCCGCAGTAGTCCTGGCAGTACAGGCAGTACTGCGATACCAGTTCATCCCGGCGGACCTGTCCGCCTTTTTTCTTGAAATCGCAGGGGAACCAGCGGACCGAGGGATACTTCTCCTGCAGTTCCAG
>JAFOIY010000013.1 GCA_017420505.1 Solobacterium sp.
CGTTTCCTGATGATGATCCTCCGGCCGTTCTCTGCCTTGCTCAGCAGTATCGGCAATATGGCAAGCCGTTTCTTCAGCGAAGAAGCGGAAGTATCCGTAACCGAGAACGAACTGTACGATATCATTGAAGATATGACGGAAGACGGTACTCTGGATGAAGAGCAGGGGGATCTGATTTCTTCCGCACTGCAGTTCCAGGATGTTACCGTCGGCAGTATACTGACCAGCCGGGTGGATGTAGCCGCAATCGATATTGATATGACCCAGGAGGAAATCCTGGCGCTGATCAAGCGGGAAAACCACAGCCGCATGCCGGTCTATCAGGACAACATTGATACCGTTATCGGCATCCTGCAGATCCGGAAGTATATCCGCAAGTACATCAATGATGGCCGCGTGGATGATCTGCGCGCTTTGCTGGATGAGCCTTTCTTCGTCCACCAGTCCGCAAAGGTCAACGATGTACTGACAGTCATGTCCAAGGCCAAGATGAATGTTGCGATTGTTACCGACAATTTCGGCGGTACGCTCGGGATTGTGTCCGTTGAGGATATTCTGGAGGAACTGGTCGGTGAGATCTGGGATGAAGATGATCAGGTGGATGAACCGATCATCCGCCTGTCGGATGATTCCTACAGCATCAGTGCAGAGGAACCGGTTCTGGGTGTTTTTGATGAACTGGGACTGAAATACAGTGAGGAAGAAGAGGAAGAACTGACAAACAAACTGATGAGTGAGCTGGCGTATGAGAGCTTTGCCCGCATTCCGAAGGAAGGAGACCGGTTCACCAGCCATGGTGCCGAGATCTCCGTTCTCAGTATGAAGCAGAACCGGATCATCCGGCTGCTGGTACAGGTGTTCCCGCAGGATCCGCAGGAGAACATCGGGAGGAAGATGGCATGATTACGGTGATCATAGCGGCAATCGCTGCCTGCATTGTCTGCTCCGCGTTCTTCTCGGCTTCGGAGATGTCCTATTCATCCTGCAATAAAGTACGTCTGGAAAACGCAATGGAAGACGGTGACAAAGCTGCCGCAAGGGCAGTGAAGATTACTGACAGGTACGATGACGCGCTTTCAGCGATCCTGGTCGGCAACAACCTGGTGAACATTGCGGCATCTTCCCTGGGTTCCGTCCTGGTGATCCTGCTTGCGGCTGAGCAGTATGCCTGGGCTTCCACAGCCATCATCACTCTGCTGGTCATTGTTTTCGGAGAGACCATCCCCAAGATCGCTGCCAGCAAGAATGCGACGGTGTACGCCATGAAGTACTCCGGCATCATCCGTGTGCTTATGATCGTTCTGAAGCCTGTGACATGGCTTGTGGTCAGTCTGGTGAACCTGCTGACTTCTGCTCTGAAAGGGGAGGAGAACGATGATGAAGAGGCTGCGGTGGAAGAACTGCATTCGATCATTGAAACAGCCGAGGATGAGGAGATCATAGACCAGGATTCTTCGGAGCTGGTCAGTGCAGCCATTGATTTCGCGGACATCTCCGTCTCGGAAGTCATGACAGCGAGAATCGATATAACAGCCATTGATATTGATGATGACCGGGATGAGATCTGGGACATCATTGAAAACTCACCGTATACCCGTATACCGGTCTACGATGAAAGCATTGATCATGTCATCGGTATCCTGTCCCTGAACCGTTATCTCAAGGCAGTGATCGACGATCCTGACGTGAATATGAACAGTATGATGATGGAGCCCTGCTTCCTGTACAAGACCATCAAGCTCCCGGATGCGCTGGAACAGCTGCGGAAAGCCCAGCAGCACCTTGCCATTGTCACGGATGAGTACGGCGGTACACTGGGCGTGGTCACGATGGAGGATATTCTGGAACAGCTGGTCGGAGACATCTGGGATGAAACGGACGTTGTAGAAGAAGGCATATTGGAAAAGAAGGAAAACGAATACGAAGTATACGGTGATACACCGGTGTTCGAGTTCCTGGAGCTTCTGGGCTGGAATGAGGATCAGTTCGACTTCGAGAGCGAGACGGTCGGCGGCTGGTGCATCGAGATGCTGGAAGGATTCCCGGAGGCGGGCAGTTCCTTCCGCTACAGGAATATCGAAGTTACGATTCTGGAGACAGCAGAAAGAAGAGTAATCAAAGCGCTGATCCGGAAAACGGAAGAGGAATGATGGAACAGGTTTCTCTGTATAGCAGGGAAA
The DNA here is from genome assembly GCA_017420505.1 of Solobacterium sp. Classification (GTDB taxonomy): domain Bacteria; phylum Bacillota_I; class Bacilli_A; order Erysipelotrichales; family Erysipelotrichaceae; genus Bulleidia. Next base: position 2,181 of record JAFOIY010000013.1, read on the forward strand.
CCTTTTATGTAAATTCCTGCGGTATTTTACATTGAAAATGGTTTCATGAATGCTATATAATTTGAATGAATACAGGAGATTTTGATTATGGATGCATTGATACACGACCTGGCGGTTGTTTCCAGGGAGATTCTGCCGATCCTCGGTGCTCTGGTTCTTGTTTTTCTGTGTGTACTGCTGAAGAAGTGCTGGAAGCTGATTGACGGGATTACAGATACCGTAACAAAGCTCGATCCGACACTGCGCAAGATGGATGACAGCATTGCCAAGGTACAGGCACCGCTGGATACTGTTGTGAAATACAGCAATACACTCAATGATGTACATGATAAGGTGATGGATGGTTTCTCCAGAGCAGCAGAGAATGCCGGAGAGACGACCGGAAAGCTGAAGGAGTACGTCAGTGCGCACCTGACCAAAGAGGAGCCGGCCGGGTTTGATGTTTTTGAAGAAGATGGCGCGGATGTTCTGATGGACGAACGCGAGGAAAAGGAGGAAGAAACCCATGTGTGATGAAAAGAAGATCATTGAAGATGTCAAGGAGACCGTAGAGGAGCTTGACAGAGCAGCGGAGGAAGCTGCTGCAGAAGCAGTGGACGCCGTACAGGAAACAGCGGAAGAAGCAGCGGACAAGCTGGAGGAACCCATCAACAATATCGAGAAGACCGTAGATGATCTGAAGAAAAAGATCGAAGAGATCACGGAGAAGAAGGATACAGAGGAAGAGAAGAAGTTCACTGTTCCTGAATTCGGTCTGAACGAAGAACAGAAGGAAAGAATCACCGAGATCAAGGACAGTGCTGCAGAGAAGCTGGATGAAGTGAAGGACAAGGTGACCGGCAAGGTAGCGGAGATCCGCGAGAATGTCGATCTGGACAAGACTGTGGATTTCATCAAGAACAACGCTGTAAAGGCTGTTGATTCGGCCAAGAAGGCCTATGGTGATCTGAAGGAGGATCCTCGTTTCCAGCAGGCTGCCGAGACAGCGAAGAATGCAAGGGACAAGGCTGTGAATTTCCTTGATGAGCGGATTCCTGATGAAACACAGGAGAAGATGAAGGAAAACTTCGACAAGGCAAAGACAAAGGTAGGAGAAGGGTTCACAACTGTTAAGGAAAAGGTTACCGAAACTGTAACCAGTGAAGAAGCGAAGACATTCGGAAAGAAGGTCAAGGACACGGTCAATAAAGGGATAGATGCTCTGAAGGGACTGTTTGCGAAGAAATAGAACGGCGGCGGAGGTACACGCTTATGAAGAGAGTAACGATATATGACGTAGCGAGTGAAGCGGGTGTATCTTTGGCAACGGTATCTAGAGTCATTAACGGCAGCAGTGTTGTAAAGGCACCGACCCGTGCAAGGGTACAGGCAGCGATCGAGAAGCTCGGTTACAAGCCCAATGCCATTGCCCAGGGACTGGCGCTGCAGAAGACGACGACGATCGCCCTGGTCATTCCGGAAGCCAGCTTTACCTATACCGGCCAGATCATCAACGGTCTGATCGATGTGGCAAAGATCTACAACTACAACATCATGCTGCATACGATTACAGAAGGCATTACCGCAATCGGTGATGTGATCGACGATATCATCAAGTCGAATGTAGACGGTGTTATCCTCTACAACGACAAGCTTCTTGTGGAAGAGATGGAAGAACTGGCAAGATACAGCATTCCCATGGTGGTCATCGGGAACCGTTTCAATGCGGCCAATGTATGCTGTGTCTATGTAGATATCCGGAAAGCGATCTTTGAGCTTACGACAAAGTATCTGGAAGAAAACAAAACGAAGATCGCAATCGTAGAGGACCGGAAGAACCCGTTTGCCTGTGAGCAGATGATCCTTGGTGCCCAGGATGCGTACAAGAGGAAGGGCATGGAATTCGACGGCTTCCTGAGGATTCCTGCTGAAACAAGAACTTCCTACGCCTTCCTGTCCAGATGGTTCAAGGATCACCGGGCGGATGTCATGATCGGCTACCGGGACAGCCAGGCGATGGCGATCCTGAATACAGCGAAGGAAGCGGGCATCAAGGTACCGGAGGAGCTGGAAATCGTATGTGTCATCGACACCAAGTACAACTCCATGGTCCGTCCCCAGATCTCCAGTTTCTCGATTCCCTCATATGATCTCGGAGCCGTATCCATGCGGGTGATGACGAAGATGCTGCAGAAGGACAGCGGGATTGACAAGGAGATTGAACTGAGCTATCTGTTTACACCAAGGCAGACAACGAAAGATTGACACAGAGTCTGCCGCAGGTGTAGATTATACGTGGCTGTGAACGGAAAAAGTAGGCCTGCGGAATCCGAAGAGAGACGCTCCGGGCGGTGAAAGGAGACGCGAGGAAACAGGTTGAATACATCCGGGAGCTTTCTGTCTCAAAAGGCAGAACGTGGTCCCCTGCGTTAAAGGGAAAGATGAGTGCATGTCCTGGACATGAACTAAGGTGGTACCGCGCTGAGGCGTCCTTAGACAATAGGGACGCTTTTTAAGTCCCGGAAAGGAAAATGTGATTATGGATTTTTTGGAAGAATTGCAGTGGCGGGGTCTCGTCAAGGATGTGACGGATCTGGAAGGTCTTCGGGAAAGAATGAAGACACGGATGATGCTGTACTGTGGATTTGACCCGACAGCTGATTCCCTCCATGTCGGCCACCTCCAGCAGGTCCTCCTGCTCAGAAGATGGCAGAATGCAGGACACATTCCGGTAGCGCTGTCCGGCGGCGGAACAGGCATGATCGGTGATCCGAGACCGACAACGGAACGCAAGCTGCTCACGATCGAAGAAACGCAGTACAATGCAGAGTGCATCAAGAACCAGCTGGCGAAGTTCCTCTCGTTTGAGGGCGACAATGCGGCTGTTATGATCAACAACTACGACTGGCTGGGACCGATGACGCTGCTGGAGTTCCTGCGTGACTACGGCAAGCTGTTCAATGTCGCGTACATGCTGCAGAAGGATACCATCAAGAAACGTCTGGATTCCGGAATCTCCTTTACGGAATTCAGCTACACGATCCTGCAGGCGATCGATTTCTACATCATGCACAGGGATATGGGCCTTGATGCCCAGATCGGCGGCAGTGATCAGTGGGGCAACCTGGTGACCGGTGTTGAAATGATCCGCAAGATCATGGGTGATCAGGAGAAGGTATTCGGCATCACCTCACCGCTGATTACCAAGTCCGACGGCTCCAAGTTCGGCAAGTCCGAAGGAAAGAACGTCTGGCTGGATCCGAAGCGTACGAATGCCTACGAATTCTACCAGTTCTGGCTCAATACACCGGACGCGGACATCATCGACTACCTGAAGAGACTGTCCCTGCGTACACCGGAAGAGATCATGGCTCTGGAAGAGTCCATGAAGGCTGCACCGGAGAAGAGGGAAGCCCAGAAGGCTCTGGCAGAGGAACTGACAGCGATCGTTCATGGACAGGAAGGCCTGGCAAAGGCGCTGAAGATCACGGATACACTGTTCAACGGTTCCATCAAGGACCTCACCGTGGAAGAGCTGAAGGACGGTCTGAACGAAGCACCGCGTACGCAGATTGCGGACGGTACCGGCATCATCGATGCTCTGGTGGAAGCAGGCGTTGCCAAGAGTAAGTCCGAGGCGCGTACACTGCTGAAGCAGGGCTCCATCCAGGTCAACGGCGACAGAGCCGCAATGGATGCTGTCCTGGAGAAGAAGGCAGCCTTTGACGGCGAGTTCTCCATCATCCGCAAGGGTAAGAGGAACTGGTTCCTGCTGACATTCGGCGAATAGACAGGATACAGAAGGGGTACACAGAGTATCCCTTTTTATTGTGCAATAGTATAATGAAAGACAGCACACCACGGACTTGTCTGCAGGGTTCAATGTGGTTTAATTAAGAAAAGGGAGAAATCGAACATGAAAAAGATAATGGCTGCGCTTCTGGCTCTCTCGCTTGCAGCGTGTAAGGCAGACAGCCCTGAAGCTGTCCTTAAGCAGGCGTACGAAAAGGACAAAGATACACAGTCCCTGACCATGGACGGTGAAATGGGCATCGGTGTAAACGTTGAAGGGTTTGAACTGAATATTCCTGTGGATATCAGGATCCTGTCAGACAAACATGATCTGGATACGATAACGGATGATGAGACCTACATGGAGTTTTCCATGTCCCTGCTGGGTGAATCCGTCGCAATGAAGCTGTGGGTCGTGGACGGCGTGATGTATATGGATACGAACGGTTCCAAGAGCAAATCCGATCTGGAAATCACAGATCCGGAAAACAAGCCGGATATGGAAAAGATCCTTGCGGATCTGCTCTCAGCCCTGGATAACCTGAAAATGGAGAAGGACGGGGGAAACACCATCATCACCGGCAGGCTGAACAAGGACAAGCTGCTCGGTCTGATGAAGGACATCGTTGCCCAGTACGGAACCGATGAAGCGTTCGGTTCCCTGGAAGAAGCGCTGAAGAGCGTTGAGTTCGGAGACATGCGCATTGTGATCGGCCAGGACGGCTACATTTCCCGCATTGAATCCGGCGGAACCATGACGATCGAGAATACAGCCGGCAATATCACGGTTGCGTTCGATCTGAAGGACCGCAACAGTACAAAGATTCCGGCAGTCAATCCGGCAGAGTATGAAACCGCAGCGCAGGAAGACATCATGGATGACCTCATCGATGAGACGGTCCTGCCGGGCGGCGATGAGACGGATTTCGAGTTTGATGACTATACCACACAGATCTGGTTCGACGATGGTACAGAGTACTGGATCCGTTCACCGGAAGCGCTCGGTGTATCGCTCTACTTTGATGATGAACAGCAGCAGCTGTACTTCTTCGATGATGCGGTCATCGGTGCCGGTATGTTCCTGGATACATCCATGATGATCCCGGCCGCACAGGAAATCGTCGGTGATACGGAGCACTACCGTGTACTGCGCTATGCGGATGACCGGGGCATGAACATTATAGAAGGCATCTGCACGAATGAATCGGATCTGATGTACGCAGACACTCAGTTCCTGCTCGTTCTCTATCCGGAAAAAACGTACAGTCTGATCATCTTCAGTGATACAGATGACCCGGATCGCTTCTCGGAAGTTATGAAGCAGGTTGACTTCGAACTGGCACACTGATCAGCACAGCACGGGAAAGGAGGTACTGTATGCGGCGGTATTTTATTGAATCTGACAGGATCGGCTTCTCTGCCTGGACACCCGAAGATCTGGATGACGCACTCAGTCTGTTTTCCAATCCGAAGGTAGCGAAGTATCTCTGCGCCAAGGGTTTCTACACAGATGAAGAAATCATTGCGCGCATCTACAATGAAATGGACAACCAGAACGAGAACGGAATCCAGTACTGGCCTATGTATCTCAAGGAGACAGGGGAGTTCATCGGCTGCTGCGGACTGCATATGGCAGAGAAGAAGTCCGCAAGGGAGATCGGTTTCGACCTCAAGGAAGAGTACTGGCACAACGGCCTGGCATCCGAAGCCGCAAGAAGGGTGATCGTCTATGCCTTCGACTATCTGCACATCAAGGAACTCCATGCCCGGGTTCACCCGGAGAACGCATCTTCCCTGAAGCTGGTGCGTTCCCTCGGCTTCGAGCATGTGGATGATTTCTTCGATGAACCATCCGGCCTGATGTTCATGCGCTTCAAGATGATCCATGGGTACCAGATGTAGGAGGCGGATATGTCGGAACTGACGGAAAAACTGATCAAGCAGTTCACAGAGTCCGATGATCTCAGGGACAGCGGACAGAAGACACCGGAGAATGCGGTACGGTACGATGATCTGGTCTACGGGGATGATCCTGTACATCAGATCCTGGATGTCTACCGTCCGCGCGGCAAGGAAGGGCTCCTGCCGGTGATCATCAGCGTCCATGGCGGCGGCTGGTTCTACGGCGACAAGGAGCGCTACCAGTGGTACTGCCTGTCCCTGGTAAAATACGGCTTTGCGGTCATCAACTTCACGTACCGGCTGATGCCGGAACATACATTCCCCGCACCGCTGGAGGACCTCAATCTGGTCATGGAATGGATGATTGCTCATGCGGATGACTATGGATTCGATACGGACCGGGTATTCCTGGCCGGTGATTCTGCCGGAGGACAGATTGCCGGTTCCTACACAGGGATCGTCTGTGATCCTGCCTATGCGTCTGCGTTCCCGTTCCAGGTGCCGGAGGGATTCCGTCTGCGCGGTGCAGCACTGAACTGCGGAATCTATACAAAGGAAGCGCTGTTCGCACCGGGCAATGATCTGACCATCATGGATGAATACATCCCGGGACATACGGAACGGGAAGAAGACCTGATGGACGTCACTCTGCATATCAATGCCCAGTGGCCGCCTGTCTTCGTCATGAGCGCGGCACAGGATTATCTGAAGCCGCAGGCTCTGGTGCTCGCCGGCGTATTGGCAGAGAAGAACGTACCGTTCCTGCTGCGGATCCATGCGGATGAAAAGCAGCCGCTGGTCCATGTATTCCACTGTGATCTGCGCCTCAGGCAAGCAGAGGAAGCCAACCGGGAAGAATGCTGCTTCTTCCTCGATCTTTGCAAGGACAGGGGATAATCGAAAGATTGTCCCTTTTTATTTGCATGATGCTATAATTGTTCCGTATGAAGAAGTTAACAGCGCTTTTTTTGTCATTGCTTCTGCTGACCGGCTGTGCGAAGAAGGACAACGAACAGACAGCCGCAATGACAGCGTATGAAGGATATTACCAGTCCGTACTGGATGCGACGCATTTCAGCGAGTCATCCCCGTACTTTGATATTGATCTGGACCTGGTGAAAATGAACAGCGGTACCTATCACTACTACGTGGTCATCGATCAGCCGCGGATTGCGATGTACAACATCAAGGCTCTGGTTGTGGAGGATTCCGTACCTTTTGAAGAAGCTGTGAAGATGATGCCGACACTGGGCATCTTCGGCAGTGATGTCTATCACATGATTCCTTATCAGTCCAACAAAGATGCGAACTACTACAAAGGCATCGTTCTAAGCGGAGAGTCGGACGGTACGCTGCAGAGCATCCGGTTTGTCATTGAGTGGACGGACAGGAACAGATCGGTCTACAACCGGCAGTATTTCGAGCTTCCGTTGGATTATACCAGGGCCGGTGCAGGTGAAGCAGAATGACGGAGCAGCAGAGGGAGAGAACCAAACAGTCGTTTATTGTCGGATCGCTGACGAGTTCGGCAGGCGTTTTCCTGTCCAAGGCGATCGGGCTTTTTTATATGGTACCGTTTACCGCTCTTGCGACAGAAGAGAATATGGCGTTCTACTCTGCACCGTATTCCTACTACAGCATTCTGCTGCAGATCTGCTCCGCCGGCATTCCTTTCGCAGCCGCGGCGGTCATCGCCAAGTACGCCAGCCGGAATGACTGGAAGACCGTAATGCTCGCCAGGAAGATCTCCAAGGGCATTCTCTGCGTATCCGGCTTTGTCTTCGCCGTGATGTTTGCATTGCTTTCCGGTGTTCTGTCCCGTTCGACACTGGGACCGCTGGCAGAGCCGCAAGACATCCTGATCATGCAGAAATCATTCATGATCCTGTCGCTGGCACTTTTCCTGGTTCCGCTTCTGTCTTCCTACCGGAGCTTCTACCAGGGTCTGAAGGATCTGCGTGTCTACGCGGATTCCCAGGTCATTGAACAGCTGGGAAGGGTGATTTCCCTGCTCGGACTGGGCTTCATTGCCGTACGCATTCTGCACATGGCAAGCATCTATGCCGTATACATGGCTGTACTTGCAACGTCGATCGGGGCAATGATCGCCATCTTCTTCTATGACCGCTACGATCGCCGGAACATCGGCCATTACCGCCGTCTTGCCCGTGCACAGGAGAGATCAACAGTTGAGAGCACTGAGCTGCTCAAGGAAATCCTGATCTTCGGCCTGCCGTTCCTCATCGGTTCGATCGTGGGCAATTCCCAGCAGCTCGTCAATACCCGCTATTTTGTCAATGTAGCGACAGAACTCGGCATGCCCTATGCGGATGCCAAGCTGCTGTACGGCATCATCCAGCTGCAGTGCGACAAGCTGACTTCCATCCCGCAGGTACTGGGTATGGGATTCTCCGCCGGCATTGTGCCCTATATGACCATTGCCCTGGAAACCAAGAACTACACCCAGCTGCGCAGGAATGTCCGTGAATGCCTGGAAACGACATTGTTCATCGGCATGCCGGTCTGCTTCATTATGCTGGTGCTGGCCCGTCCGGTGTACTACGTCATGTACGGCGGGGCGAATCTGGACTACGGTGAAATCTGTCTGCAGGTAGCTGCGGTGCTGGCTCTGGTGACAACGATCACACCAATCTGCAGTTCCATGATGATGACGCTGAAACTGCGCAAGGAAAGCATCATCTATCTGTGCTGCGGATTCCTGATCAAAGCCGCAACATTCTATCCGATGATGAAATACACGGGATATACCGGTGCGATTACGTCCAGCATTTTCTGCTCGCTGTCCATCATCTATCTGGATCTGGCCAAGCTCAGCAGCAAGTTCGGTGTGAGCTACCGGCAGACCGGTGTATATTTCCTGCGCATTCTGACGGCCTGCCTGGCGATGAACGGCGGTTTTGCCATCCTGCGCATTCTGGGCTTTACCATCACCGAGGCATCCCGTCTCAAGGCGCTGATTCAGCTGGGCGTCTACGGCATTGTCGGTATGGTCATTTATCTGGCGGCAGCGAATATGCTGAAGATACCGCAGGGAATCTTCCGCAAGTCCCTGAAGGAAATCGCAGATCCGTATATCAGCAGACTGCGCAGAAGATCATGAGGCTGGACAAATACCTGCGGGACTGCGGCTACGGAACACGCAGTGAAATCCGCCTGATGGTCAGAAACGGCAGGGTAAGCGTCAATGCGTCCATTGTGAATGATCCGGCCGCAATCATTGACGAAGCAGCGGACAGCGTACTTGTGGACGGACAGGAGCTGGTCTACACCCAGTATGTCTGGTTCATGCTGAACAAGCCGGCCGGATACATCACTGCCAATAAGGGCAAGGTACCGACGGTCATGGATCTGGTTCCTGAACCGTATCTGAATCTGTATCCGGTAGGCAGGCTGGACAAGGACACGGAAGGACTGCTGCTGATCACCAATGACGGTATGCTCGGCCACAGTCTTCTGTCGCCCAGAAAGCACGTGGAAAAGGAATACTACGTGGAGCTGAAGCATGAAGTGAGTGAAGCGGATGCCGCAAGGATCGCAGAAGGGCTGACGGGCGAAAACGGTACCGTCTACGCACCGGCAGAGTGCAGGGATATCGCAGGCAATACCTGCCGGATCATCCTCCATGAAGGGAAGTATCATGAGATCAAGCGGATCTTCATGATCCTGGACAATACCGTCACCTATCTCCGGCGCATCCGGATGAAGAACCTGGTGCTGGATGAAGCGCTGAAGCCGGGGGAATACCGCAGGCTGACCCAGGAAGAAATCAAAGGTCTGTACGAATAGTACAGACCTTTATTGATGTTACTGCTGTGCCAGAGCGTGCAGCCTGTCGATCACAGCCTGCGTCAGCTCGTTCGGTGTACTGGAGCCGCTGGTAACCGCGACCCGCTCTGCTCCGGCGATCATATCATCCCGCAGCTGGTCCGCGTTCTCGATCAGCCAGGTGCGCGGGATACCGTTGTCCTGTCCGATGCGGGCAAGCTGATGGCTGTTGTTGGAATGGGGGTCTCCGACAACGATCAGGACATCGGTATCCCTCAGCCTCAGCACTGCCTCCTGGCGTATTCTTGTCGCATTGCAGACCTCCGGATAGACCTTCGCGTCCGGATACTTCTTCAGACAGGCATCCAGGATCCTGCGGGTATCCAGGATGCTCAGCGTTGTCTGGGAAGTGATCAGTACATCCGCAAGGCCTTCCAGCTGTTCCGCTTCTTCCACAGAGGAAACCAGATGTACACGGGGAGAGATGCCGACGGTACCTTCCGCTTCCGGATGGTTGTGCTTGCCCAGGTAGATGACATCACCGTGCTCCACATGGCTGCGGACCAGAGTATGGGTCTTTTCAACGTCAGGGCAGGTTGCGTCCACGATCTGCAGGCCTTTCGACTGTGCTTTGGCGAACACGGCATCATTGGCACCGTGCGCAGTGATGATCACGATACCTTCATCGATGTCATCCAGCAGTTCCAGGCGGGTACGGCTGCTGTCTTCAATGCAGCGGATGCCCAGGCTTTCACATTTCTGCACGACATAGCGGTTGTGTACGATCATGCCGAGCATGGTGATCGTTTCTCCCGGGTGTTTCCCGGCCGTTTCCTCCGCAATGCGTATTGCCCGTACAACACCCTGGCAGTAGCCGCGCGGTGTTACACTGATGATTTCCATATCGGATTTCTCCTTTTCCCCAGAATCCTGTATAATAACCAATGCTATTATAGCAGTTGGTGATTGTATGAAAACGTTGAGTGAAATCGGTCTTAGTGAAAAGACCTGTGAGTTTATCGAAAAGAACGGCTTTACGGAGCTGACACCGATCCAGGAGAAAGTCATTCCTGCGGTGCTGAAAGGCAAGGATGTGATCGGTCTCAGCAGAACCGGTACCGGCAAGACGCATGCGTATCTGATTCCTTTGATGGAGAAGGTGGATTCTTCCCTGGATCATCCGTATGCGGTGATTACAGCCCCGACAAGGGAGCTGGCCATGCAGATCTATGAAAAGGCCAGGGTAATGGCGGAAGTGGATCCAGCGCTCCGTATCAAGCTGTATACCGGCGGTACGGACAGGAACCGGGATCTGAAGCAGCTGCGTTCGTCCCAGCCGCACATTGTCATCGGTACACCGGGCAGGATCAAGGATCTCTTCCTGAATGAAGCAGCGCTGCGCATTGATCTGGCTCCGCTTCTGATTGTGGATGAAGCGGACATGACGCTGGAGTACGGCTTCCTGGATGAAATCGATGCCTTTGCCGGCAGAATGAGCGAAAGCCTGCAGATGCTGGCGTTCAGCGCGACCATGCCGGAACAGCTGAAACCGTTCCTGAAGAAGTATATGCATCATCCGATTACGATGCGTATGGAAGAGGAGGATTCCTTCAGCCCGCAGATCCGCCACATTCTGGTCCCGTGCTATCACCATACCTATCCGGAGACCATCCGTTCCATACTGGAAGGCATCCAGCCCTATGTCTGCCTGATCTTTGCCAATACAAGGGAGGAAGCGGCAGCCATCGCGGCAGATCTGCGCAGTGCCCGCAGAAGCGTAACGGAGCTGCACGGTGATCTCGAGAGCAGAAAGAGGCGCCAGGCGATGAAGGAACTGGCATCCGGCCGGTCCACCTTTGTCGTAGCGACGGATATCGCAGCCAGAGGCATTGATGTACAGGAAGTATCCCATATTATTTCCTGTGGATTCCCGGAGGATCTTTCCTTCTACATCCACCGGGCAGGGCGTACGGCCAGAGGCGGTGGAAAAGGCATCTGCTACGCACTGTACAGAGAGAGTGACGATGCCTCGATCCGGTCATTGATGAAGAGCGGCATCCATTTTGAGCACAAACGCTGCCGCGGCGGCAAATGGCAGGATCTTCGTCCCTACGGACAGCGCCCGGAAAGAAAGACAACGGAGATGCAGAAGGAAATCTCCCGTATGATGACCAAGAAGAATACAAAGGTCAAGCCGGGCTACAAAAAGAAGCGCAAACAGGCCATCGCTGAGCTGGAACGCAGGCAGAGAAGGGATTTCATCCGGGAGAAGATCCGCGAAGAGAAGCAGGCGAGATACCGCCAGTACGCTCTGGACGCAAAGAAGGACAAGTCATGATTATCGGCTCCCATGTCAAAATGAAGGCGCCGGATTACTTCACAGGCGCAGTGCAGGAAGCGCTGTCATACCGGGCGGACGCACTGATGCTGTATACTGGAGCGCCGCAGAATACCAGACGCACCGATACGGCCAGGATGAAGATCGAAGAGGGGCAGGAGATGCTCAGGAAGGCAGGCATTCCCCTGAGCCATGTCATTGTCCACGCACCGTACATCATCAATCCTGCCAACCGTACGGATGCCGCAACGGCGTCCTTCGCTGTAGAGTTTCTCTACCGTGAAATCCAACGCACCGCAGCGCTCGGAGCAGAACTGCTGGTGCTCCATCCTGGATCCTGGACGGTTACGGACCCGGAAACGGGAATCCGCTCTGCTGCAGAGAGCCTGAACCGGCTGGGTGATTATCCGGAACCGGTAACCGTCTGTCTGGAAACCATGGCCGGGAAGGGGACCGAGCTCGGTTCATCATTTGAAGAACTGGCACAGATTCTGGAGAAGCTGAATCATCCGGGTCATTACGGCATCTGCCTGGATACCTGCCATATCCATGATGCAGGATACAATGTCACGGATTTTGACGCGGTACTGGATGAATTCGAACGGGTGATCGGTATGGATCATCTGAAGGTGATCCACCTGAATGACTCGAAGAATGTACGCGGTGCCCGCAAGGACAGGCACGCGAACATCGGAAAGGGAGAGATCGGTTTTGATGCCCTGTACCGCATTGCCCACAATGCGAGGACAGCGCATCTGGTCAGAATCCTGGAAACACCCTATATCAAGGAACAGGCACCGTATGGTATAGAAATCGATATGCTGAGAAGCGGTGTCTATGAAGAAGAACGCCTGTCGTTCTGAAAGGAGCTCCTGTGGAAAGAACTGCATTGGTTGATCTGCATCTGCATCTGGACGGGTCTCTGGACCTGCCCTGGGCATATCAGAGGTCTCTGGAGGAAGGGCTGCTGGATCAGGACTGCAGCTTTGAAGACTACTACCGGATTGTCTATCAGACCAAATACAGCAGCCGGGAGGATGGATTCCGCAAGTTCGATCTGATGTGCGATATTCTGCAGACGCGGGAATCGCTTTCCGAAGCTGCGTACCGGCTGGTCAGGAAGCTCGATGAAAAGGGCATGATCTACGCTGAGATCCGCTTTGCGTCCCAGCAGCACATGAAAAAGGGACTGACCCAGTCCGAAGTGCTGCAGGCTGTCATTGAAGGTGCAGAAAGAGGCATGAAGGAGTGTCCGGATATCAATGCCGGGATCATCAACTGCCTGATGCACAAAGGAGACAGCGCTGCCTTCAACCGTTCACTCAATGAAGATGCCGTGCATGCGTCAAAGGAATTCCTCGGGAAAGGACTGGTCGGCATGGATCTGGCCGGTTATGAAAACAATGGTGTATTCATGGACTATGCGCCGTTGATCCGCCTGGCGAAATCGCTGGGCATTCCCTGTACTGTACATGCCGGTGAGATGGGCATCGGCAGCCATGTGCACGACGCAATCCTGATGGGAGCCGACCGTATCGGCCACGGAATCGGCTGCGTCCAGAACGAAGAATGGCTGCAGGAGGTGGTCCGCACACAGATTCCGCTGGAAGTCTGTGTGACCGGCAACTGCCGTCATGGCCTGCTGTACATAGAGCACCCGGTCAGACAGCTGCTGGAGAGCGGTGCTTATGTTACGCTGAACTGCGACAATATGACCTTCGCCGCAACAGACCTGGCAAATGAACACGCCCAGCTGCGCAGGATCGGCGTTGATGCGGACACACTGAAAGCATGTACGCTGCGTGCCATCGATGCGGCATTCTGTACGCCGGAGCTGAAGGAACAGCTGCGCTGCAGAGCAAAGACGATTATGAACAAGTAAAGGCGGAGCCTGGGCTCCGCCTTTTTACAGCATCTTCCGGATTTCTTCCTGCAGCGCTTCCAGAATCTCTGCCTGCGGCACTGTGCGGATGATCTGTCCTTTGCGGAACAGGATGGCGGAATCATAGCCGCCTGCTATACCGATATCCGCCCGGGAGGCTTCCTGGATCCCGTTGACCGGACATCCCATTACAGCGACGGAGATATCCTTGTCAATGGTACGCAGCCAGTCCTCCATCGCTTCTACGATAGGAATCATGTTGTACTGGATCCGTCCGCAGGTCGGACAGGCAATCAGTTCCGGTACGTTGTCCATCAGGCCGGTAGCCTTGAGGAGCTTCTTCGCAATGATCATCTCATCCTGGGGCGGACCGGATACGGAAACACGGATGGTATCACCGATGCCTTCGTACAGCAGTGTGCCGAGGGCGAATGATGACTTGACCGCACTTTCAGCGAAACCACCGGCTTCCGTTACACCGAGATGAAGGGGATAGGGAAAGCGCTGGGCGGCAGCCCGGTAGGCTTCAATGGTCAGAATGGGATCGCTGGACTTGAAGGAAAGGCAGATATCCTCGAATCCAAGATCTGCCAGAATGCCCACATGGCGCTCTGCGCTTTCAATCATCGCTTCCTTGCAGGGACCGCCGTACTTCTCCAGCAGATTCTTTTCCAGGGATCCGCTGTTGATGCCGATACGGATGGGAACATGCCTCTCTCTGCATTTGCGTACGACAGCTTCCGTGTGCTCCCGTGAACCGATATTGCCGGGATTGATCCGGATGGCATCCACACCGCTTTCCAGCGCTTCCAGCGCCAGAAGATGATTGAAATGGATGTCCGCTACCAGGGGAACGTTCGTCTGTTCCTTGATTAATCTGATTGCGTTTGCATCGCTCTCGTCCAGTACAGCCAGACGCACAATACGGCAGCCCAGGGCTGCAAGTTCATTGATCTGCCGTACGGACGCTTCCACATCCTTCGCCCGTACATTGGTCATGGACTGCAGTACACACTGGTCCTGGCCGCCGATCTGTACACCACCGACATAAATAGGCCGGGTTTCCTGTCTTTTCATAGGCGTTTACCTCTGTTCCATTATCTCATAATCAGAGAAAATGCCGAAGATGAATTGTCTTGGAAAATGGCAGGAGCTATGATATACTCATTTTTGTCTATAAACCAGGAGGGATACTATGCCTAGAGAGAATATTATCTTCAAGTGCTCGGTATGCGGAGAAGAAAACTATATCGGTACACGCAACAAGCGTACGCATCCGGAAAAGATGGAGATCAAAAAGTACTGTCCTGTCTGCCGCAAGGTTACAGCGCACAAGGAGAAAAAATAACCGACCGGTTATTTTTTTGTAGAAGATCATGAAAGTCGATGTCCTGCCCATCGGGCTGTACGAAGAGAATGTCGTGATACTGCATGAAGGTAAGCATGTGCTTGTCTTTGATCCCGGCAGAAACGCAAAGCAGATCATGGAAACCATTGCAAAGGATGAAACGGTGGATGCCATCATTCTGACACACGGGCATGATGATCATACCGGCGCCGTGGATGATCTGGCGGATCAGTATGAATGTCCGGTATACATTCATCCGGGAGATGAATCGATGATACGTATGAAAGGCAGTGCTGCAACCGGCGGTACTATGAGCCCGGTCTATACGGAGACCGAACCGTTGAGGGAAGGAACCATGATCATCGGTCCGTTCAGCCTGACCGTGTATCATACTCCCGGCCATACCCCGGGCAGTGTCTGTATCCGCTGCCGCAGTGTACTGATCAGCGGCGATACCCTGTTTGCCGGCAGCATCGGACGGATGGATTTCTTCGGCGGCAGTGAAGAGGATATGATCCGCTCCCTGCAGATGCTGTGGAATCTGGATGATGATCTGAAGGTCATCCCCGGACACGGTCCGTCCACGACAATCGGCCATGAAAAGCAGGTGAACTGGTATTTCAGAAGGGCAGAAGCCGGTCTGGCGCTGTAGCGTCAACCGGCTTCTTTTCTTACGGTTTCATAGTCATAGATATGACCGTCATGAAGGGTGACGATCAGGGTCTCCGGCGCAGGATGGGAAATGCTGAGGGTGACCGGGGAAGTGAATTCCTCACCGTTCTCCAGACGGCACCTGAGCTCATCCAGCGCCCGGGATTCCGCCGCAAGATACAGATTTTCCCTGCGGATATTGTGAATGACTTCCGCCCGGCGGTTCAGGTTTACCAGAAGGACAGCATTCATCGCGCAGATTACAATCATCGCTGCGGCGAACCAGACCGTAATGAACCCTGGTTCATTCCCAGGCAATGATTCTTTCTTCTTCATGTCCGTTTCTCGTCCAGACAACCGTGATCTCATGCCCAGTCTGCCGGAAGGATACAGAAGGAATCTCCGAGAGAAAGATCTGTGTACCGGGTGTGAGGATCAGATGTTCATTGATGCAGTACAGACTGCAGGTTTCTTCGTGGTAGGTAAAGGACAGCTGCGCATGACCTGCATGGAAGTCCTCGGCCGCGTTCAGGATTCTGCGCAGCTGGGCTATGGCAATCTCATCCTGAACGGATTCATCAAAGGCTGCCAGCTTCAACTGAAGGGACAGGATGAGATTGATGGTCGGTGCCAGCAGCATCAGTACTGCCAGCGACAGCAGGAACTGCTCCAGGATCATTCCGGATTCACTTCGGTGCACAGGATGCACTCCTCCGTAGACTGCAGCTCTGCACGGTACGCTTGTTCATTCTGCTGGATGGATTCCCGCAGTCGGCTGTTGGACGTGCTGTACAAGCGTGCTGTGCTCTGCATGATATCCGCACACAGCGCAACGATGACGACGGCAATCAGGACATCGGTCAGTATGAACCCATCATCGGAAGACAGGACGACCGCCTCCCAGCTCAATGATGACCTGCTTCGCACCGTAGTGCAGTGTACGGGCAAGGTTGACATTGCCGTGCTCATTGAACGCGATGCCGTTCTCTGTCTGCTGCGGCCGGCTCTGCAGCATTGCCCGGCTCTGAACACAGAGGTATTCATCGGGGAAAGAATGAATGTCGGCAACCCGGATTCCGGCAAAGGGGAGGGCACACAGTGTCAGCATACCCAGAATCCATACCGCAATGCACAGCTCCGCCAGAGTGAACCCGCTATCCTGCCGATGCCTGTCCATTGGATACCGTAATGTTCCTGCCGTCCTTGCAGGCACTCTGGGCAGAGGTAAGATAGCCGGCATTGATCAGATCAGCGATGCTGCCGGGATTCTCATCGTATTCCAGCCGGTACTGGAGAATGGCGGAATCCACGACCTTGACCTGGGCATCGCATCCTTTTTCGTTGACGACGGACAGCACTTTCTGGATGTTGGGCACTGTCAGAAGGAACAGTACAGCGATGATGGAAACCACAATGACCATCTCCAGCAAGGTAAAACCATCTTCTTTCTTTTTCATATTCTGACTCCTTTCATATCTGCATCATCAGTGTCAGCGGCAGCATCAGCACCTGGTAGACCAGGATGATGATCATCCCGATCAGGGCATAGGAAGACACCTGGATGATGCGGGAGATTCTGCGGCATCTCTGCCGGATGCGCTCTTCCGAATAGTCGATATAGGCATCCAGCATTTCATCCATCTCCGAGGACATGACCGCAATGCGCAGAAACCTGAGCAGTGTTCTGTCCAGACCGGGACACTCCATTGCCTGCAGGAATCCGGTTCCTTCATGCAGGGACTGCGCAATCTGTGAGCTGAGGCTCTTCAGAAGCGGTCGTTCGGGCAGTTCCTGAAGGATCTCCAGTGATTGCTTTGTCGGAAGACTGAGCCGGACACACTGCCGGAAACAGCGTACAAAATCCACGGACACATAGAGGACCGGCAGGGACGACGGCAGGAAACGCAGCAACACAGCGTAGCCGCGTACGATGTTCTTCCTGCGGGTGAAATACAGCAGCACCGCTGTACAGGCGATGAGAAGGAGGCCGGAGAGAATGCTCACGGTACGCAGCAGAGTCTGTACCGCAAGCCAGCGGGCAGGGCTCAGCCGGAAGCTCTCCATCATCCGGATCAGCGGAGGAAAGCAGAGTTCATTGAACAGTACGATGCCAAGATAGGTTCCGCTCATCAGGACGGAGGGATAGAACAGTTCCCGCAGGGTTTCCCTGCGGAGGGATCCACGGGTGCTGATGATGGCTGTACTCAGCTGCAGACTCTCCGGAAAGCTCAGAATCCGCAGGAAACCCGTAAGATGTTTCCGGTATAGACTGCTGCAGTACTGCGGGAAGACAGCGGTGATGTCCTCTCCTTCATCCAGGCGTTCCCGGATGGCAGAGAGCACATCCCGGTTGGTGTCCTCCTCAATGAGCGAGAGGCACTCCTGAAGGGTGAATCCTGACTTCATCAAACGACTGATCGAAACGCATTCCTCTTCCTCAAGTGAGGTCCTGTGCCGCTTCTCCCGCTGAAACAGTTCCGGCAGCCACGGCCTCCCGGATCCTGTCCTGAAGGGAAACGGAATCTTCACTGGGGTGTTCATGGGCAAAGTAATACGCAATCTCCTTTCTGTTGAATATTTCGTAGACACCGGTGCGCTTCCCGTCCTTGGCGCTGTACAGGCGCTGGTTGCTGATGCCCTTGAGTACATCCTGCAGCTGCAGACGGCTGACACCGAGGTCGATCATCCGGTCGACAGCGCCGGAACAGCTCTGTGCATGGATGGTGGAAACGACCAGATGACCGGTCAATGCGCTTCGTACCGCCATGCGGGCAGCCGTACTGTCCCGGATCTCGCCGATCATAATGATGTCCGGATCATGGCGCATCAGCTGCTTGATGCCGGCATCGTAGCCGAGATTCTGCTTCTCATTGACCTGCAGCTGAACATACTTTTCGGAATAGATCTCGATGGGATCCTCCAGGGTGAAGATCTTCTTTCCCTCTGCCGAATTCAGGATCGTATACAGCGTGGTTGTCTTGCCGGAACCTGTCGGTCCGCTGAACAGGAACATGCCGGAACGGGTGTTCAGAATGCTTTTCATCCAGAGGGCTGTCTCCGGTGATGCACTCAGTTCATCAATGGACAGAGGATCATGATTGTTCAGAATGCGCAGAACACCGCTGGCAATCCGGTAGCTTGATACCAGCGCAAAGCGCAGGGAAATCTTTGTTCCGTCCACCTCTGTTTCAAACCGTCCGGTCTGGGGATACATCATGCGGCTGACATCCATGTTGGAACGGTAGAGCAGGTAGCGGAAGAAGCGGATATCAGCCTTCTGGTCCTTCAGTTCCCGGATGATTCCGCCTACACGCATTTCGACTTTCAGCTTCTCTTCGTCCTTCAGGGAGAAGTGAATGTCGGTAACATGGTACTGCAGAGCGATCCTGAGATAATACATCAGCAATTCTTCCATACGGCCTCCGTTTCTATACTTCTCCGGAATGATCCGAATCCCCCGAAACTTCTTTCCATTCGTTGACAATCCTGCCCGAACACTTACAATAATTACGTAGGAGAACAGGAAAATGATTATTGTAAATGAGTTGAAGCCCGGTACAACTTTTGAATATGACCGGAATATCTATCAGGTTCTGAACCTGGATCTGAACAAGACAGCGATGCGCCAGATGGTCGTCAAAGTCAAGGTCAGGAACCTCCGATCAGGCGTTATCAACGAAATCTCCTTTGTCGGCGGCGACAAAGTCGAGCAGGCTCACATTGACAAGAAGGAAATGCAGTATCTCTACGATGCCGGTGAAGCACTGGTATTCATGGATACAGAGACTTATGAGCAGATCGAGATTCCGAAGAGCCGTCTGGAGTGGCAGATGCAGTTCATGAAGGAAAACGACATGGTAAACGTCACCATGTACCAGAGTGAAGTGCTCGGTGTTGCGCTTCCCGACAAAGTGGCTCTGCAGATCGTAGAGTGCGAGCCGGCGGTCAAGGGTGATACCGCAACCAGCGCGACGAAGAACGCAAAGCTGGAAACAGGACTGGAGATCCGTGTACCGCTCTTCATCCAGAACGGTGAAATGGTACTGATTTCCACCGCGGACGGCAAGTATTCCGGAAGAGCGTGAGAAGTGCTGAAAAGCACTTTTTGAAACGGAAAAGGGCGCTTTATGATTGAGATGGTAGAACAGGAGACTCCGGAGACGGAGCCTGAAGAGCCCTCTGTCCGTAAGACTTCCGGAAGGAAAAGAAAGAGCGCTGTGCAGAATGCAGAAGATGTACAGCCGAAGAAAACCCGCAGGAAGAAAACGGATGATACGGCAGCTTCAGCCGACGCTGGGAAGCCGAAGAGGATAAGGAAAAAGAAAACAGACAACGCTGAAGCTTCAGCGCCTTTTCCGTCTGCAGAAGAGAAACCGAAGCGTACACGCAGAAAGAAAACAGCAGTAAAGCCGGAGGAAACAGTGCCTGAGAAGGCTGTTCCGGAAGAGCCTGCCGCAGTGGAAGAACCTGCAGCTGCGGAAGTGTTGGCTCCTGAAGAAACAGCTGTAATTGCTGAAGCAGCTATGGATGCTGCAGAACCGGCAGCGGACATTGCTGAAGAAGTACCGGCAGTAAATAATGACGCTGTACAGGAACAGGAAGAAACAGAGCCTGCTGCAGAGACAGCAGCAGAGGAAAGCAATCCTGTCATACCTGAAGAACCGGTACCCGATGAAGAAGCCGCAGAGGAAACCATTCCCGTGACACCGGAAGAACCGGAACAAGCGGTTGAACCGGATTCTACAGAAGAAACACCCGAAGAACAAAAGGAAGAACCGGCTGAAGAGAATCCAGCACCTGCAGGCGGTGAGAATGCAGTCCAGGCAAGTCCTTTAAGTGAAAAAGCTGCGCAGATCATGACCGGACTGCAGAAGATGCTGCAGAATATCGGAGCGATGTTCACTGCCAGGAAACAGGAGACGGATACCGGGAAAGAGAATCCCGTCGAAGCAGATCCCGCACCGGAAGAAACACCTGCTGAGGAGCCTGCACCGGAAGTGCCTGCAGATGCACTTGCTGAAGAAGACACAGTACCTGTACAGGAAACAGGGGAAGAAATACCGGTGGATATACCGGAGAAAACCGAAGCGGAAGAAGCACAGCCTGAACCTGCAGCGGATCCCGTGCCTGAGGATGAACCGGTTCCTGAAGAGAACCGGCTTCCGGATGATATACTGGCCATTCTGAACAGCCCGCATGTGGATGATGAGGAAGAGACGAAACCACTGGAGATCATCCGGGAAGATCCGGAAATCCTGGCCAGGGAACAGCAGATCACCGACCGGGGTGATGTTCCTGTCGTAATGGAAGAATCCGTTCCCGGCAGGATGCCTTCCTTCCTGAAGCTGCTCAAAAATCCGTTCCTCTACATCGAAACACTCAACAGGAGCGGAGAGTATGACAAGCTTCTGCTGGTGTTTGCCGTGCTCCTGAAATGGGCGCTGCCGCTGGTCATTGCCGCCATGGGACTGTCTGCTGCCATCAACCAGCTGCCGTTCAGCTATGTACGCATGACATTCAGCGATACCGCATGGCTCTGGTTCCGGGCAGTGTGTACAGGATACCTCGCTGATTGGGCAGCCGTATGGGCAATGACTCTTTATCTTACGCACAGGCTGTCGCGCAATGATTTCTGGTATCAGACCGGCGGTGACAGAATGTTCCTGGGAATCAAGCTCGGCATATATACAGCAGCTGCTGTTCTGGGGCTTTTCAGCCTTTCTGCGGGCATTGCATTGTTTGCGACGGGAATGACTGCCTCTATGCTCATCCGCTGCGAGATCACGCTGAAACAGGCTGAAAACCGCATTTCTGCCTACATCGCTGTATGCATCTATACCTTTGTGCTGGTATTGATCTGCTGCGTACTGATCCGTATCGGATTCATGGATATCCTGCGCATACTCAGTGCGATCTGACGCCTTTGACAGATGCAGCAGAACTCTTCTATAATTTAAAAAACAAGGTGCAATGACTATGAACAACACTACAACAAAGGACAGACTTCTTTTTGCCGGGCTATTCGCACTGGCGCTTGTACTGGGAATTGTTTCCGACCGTAAGGAACAGCCGAAGACTGCCGAGGATTTCCAGCCTTCACCGTTTGTCGAGGTGATGGTTGCAGAAGAGGGAACAGGTGTGAAGCTCATCCGTTCCGATGAATGGGCGGAACAGTATCCCAACCAGTACGCAACCTACATCATGAATGATGAAAACAGCGAAGTAGTGGATTACATTGCAGAGAATCCTTATATCAAGACATTGTATGAAGGATTCGGCTTCGCGGTTTCCTACGGAAGCGCAAGAGGGCATACCTATGTCATCGAAGACCTCACGGAGACCGGAAGACCGCATAAGCTGGCCAACTGCTTTACCTGCAAGACATCCAGCTTTACGGAAGCCGTGCTGAATGACGGTGTTTCCGCATACGCAATGGCATTCGAGGATATGGAAGCCCAGGTGACCGACGCGTTCGGATGTTTCCACTGCCATGCCAATGAACCGGGTGTACTGTATGTTACCCATCCGTACGTCGCTGCAGCGCTCGGCGATGATCTGACCAAGGTCAACGCCGCAAACCTGACCTGCGCACAGTGCCATACCGAGTACTACTTCGATCCGGCAACCAAGGAGACTACCGTTACCTATCATGGACTTTCGCAGTTCTCGCCGGATGACAGCCTGGCCTACCAGAATACACTTCTGGACGCAGAAGGGAACCTGTTCTGCGACTGGGTCGACGCCGATACCGGTGTACGCAAGCTGAAGGTCCAGCATCCGGAATTCGAGACCTATATGGGTGAGGGCAGTGTACACGCTTCCCAGTTCACCTGCGCAGACTGCCATATGGGAAAAACAACGGCAGAAGACGGGACTGTATTCACCAACCATTACTGGGTCAGCCCGCTGGACAGCCCGGAGATCATGGCGAACAGCTGCAGCCTCTGCCATCAGGATCTTGAAGGCCAGGTGCGCGCCATCCAGACAGCGACCAGGGAGCGTGAGAATGAAATCGGCTATGCGCTGGAACAGCTTGACAAGGATCTTGCGGCAGCCATCGAAGCCGGTACCATCTCCGATGAAGATCTGGAAAATGCCCGTATGGCCTACCGCAACGCACAGTTCTTCTGGGACTATGTATTCGTAGAGAACAGCGAAGGCGCACACAACTCCAGGCTGACGAACCATTGCCTGGACAAAGCCCAGGAATACCTGGATGAGGCAAATGCCTGTATCCACTGACAAACAGAACTGATACAGTGAAATGGCCGCATACAGCGGCCGTTTTTAAAACTATGAGAAGAATACTTACATTTCTGCAGTCCATGACATTCGGCATTGTGCTGTTGATCCTGACAGTGATTGTCTCGGTAATCGGCAGTGTGATTCCCCAGCAGCAGGAAGCGATGTTCTATGTAATGGAGTATCCGCAGCACTGCAGCCTGATTATCCGCCTGGGACTGGACCATGTCTTTACGCATCCCGTATTCCTGGTCCTGGTGGCTTTGCTGTGCCTGAACCTGACGCTGTGCTCGGTGGTGCGCTTCCGCCGCATCCCGCAGCAGGACAGGAAGGAACATGCACTGGCACTGAACTCCGATGCCAAAGTATCACCGGAGGTGCTGCAGGATGTGGAGGCGCTGCTGCAGAAGAAACACTGCCGCTGTGAAGCATTCGGTACAAAGAAGCTGTATACAAAGGACGATGCCGGCAGATACGGTACATTCATTACCCATCTGGGCATTCTGTTCACCGTTCTCTTCTTTGCGCTGGGAATGGCGCTGCCCCGGATTAAGGACCGTACCTGCTATCCCGGTGAGAGTATCGTACTGGAAGACGGTACACAGATCTATGTGGAGGATTTTTCCATCGAGGATGATACCGGGAAGCTGGATTACCGCAGTACCGTACGGCTGATCAGTCCGGACGGCAGGGACAGCGGTCCGGTGGAAGTATCGGTGAACCATCCGGCCGGTACCGGATCCTGGAAAGTATACCAGCAGACCTACGGTACAGTGGGCAGGGTAACCGTAGCCGACAGTGCCGGACACACAGACGCGTTCTACGTTGAAAACAACGACTTCCTGTCTGCGGACGGCAAGTCAGGCATCCTGATTGACGGTGTTTATCCGGGAATGGTGGAGACAGAGAACGGTGTCCAGCTGATCACCAATGTGACCGGTCACTGGCCGGATCCGGTCTATCTCTTCCTGGTGCTGGAGAACGGCACCCAGAGCAGTATGCTCGCGTTCCCCGGCGATGAGATCACGGTGGCCGGATACAGCTACCGCTTCGAAGCACCGGTGGAATATCCCGGCCTCCGGATCAAACACTCCCCGGCATTCATCGGACCGCTTCTGCTGATGTCGGTACTGGTTCTTACAGCCGGTCTGTACATGACATTCATGATGGTTCCTGTGATGGTGGTCATCGATGAAGAGGGATACTGTCTGGTGGGAAACCGACCGGAAGGTCTGCGCCTTGCCCTGAAGGCACTGGAAAAGAAGGAGGGACATCATGCTTGATATTCTGTTCTACGCAGGAATCGGTCTGTACTTTCTGGCGATGATCCTGCAGTTCTTCGGCCAGGTCTGGAACAAAGAGAATCTTCAGAAGATCTCCTGGTCGATCTACATGATGGGTTTTGCGGCCCATACGGGCTATCTGCTGGCCAGGGGAATCACGGCCGGCAGAGTTCCCATGTCCAACCAGTTTGAGTTCGCTGTGATGTTTTCCTGGGGCATTTCGACCGTTCTGGTCTTCCTGCATTACCGTACAGGAGCAGGCTGGCTGACGCCGGTGGGAATGATCATGGGCTGGGGCATCTATCTGTATGCCGCGCTGCTGCCCAGGGAAATCCATGAACTGATGCCGGCTCTGCGCAGTGTATGGTTTGTATCGCATATCGGCAGCGCCGCATTCAGCTATTCCATGTTCATGCTGGCAGGGGCTTCCGGGATCAGGTATCTTCTGATCAGCGGAAAGAATCCCGAGGATGACCGGCTGGAAGAGATCGACTACTTCATCTACCGGCTCATTGCCATCGGACTGCTTCTGCTGACGGTGACGATTGTCATCGGAGCGATCTGGGCAGAAGAAGCCTGGTCTTCGTTCTGGACCTGGGATCCCAAGGAAGTATGGGCATTGATTACCTGGATCCTCTACGCAATCGGCCTTCACCTGCGGCTGAACAGGAACCGGCGGGGCAGGTTCATGGCCTGGTTTGCTGTAGTGTCCGTGCCGGTGGTGCTGTTTACCTTCATCGGTGTCAACACACTGATGTCAGGACTGCACTCCTACGGTGCACTTGTGGGTCTGCTGATGTAATGAAGCAGCAGAGCAGTCTATTGTTCATACGGTGATTGATTCAGAAAACCCTGCC
>JAFOIY010000133.1 GCA_017420505.1 Solobacterium sp.
TGATCGTCTGGGGATTGTTCAAGAAGATGGTGATTGCGGACACGCCCGCCAAATATGTATCCCAGGTCTACGGCAGCCTCTCCCGTTGCTCGGGCGGTACCCTGCTGGCAGCGGCGGTATTCTACAGCATCCAGATCTACTGCGACTTCTCCGGCTACTCCGATACAGCCATCGGTACATCCGAACTGTTCGGCATCCGCCTTTCGGAGAACTTCCGCAGGCCTTACCTCGCTTCCAGTCTGCAGGGATTCTGGCGTAGATGGCATATCTCCCTGTCCACCTGGTTCCGCGATTATGTCTACATTCCGCTCGGCGGCAGCCGCTGTGCCGCCTGGAAACGTGATCTGAACCTGATCATCACCTTCCTGTGCTCCGGGCTCTGGCACGGTGCCTCCTGGACCTTTGTACTGTGGGGGCTCATCCACGGCGCCGGCCAGGTCATCGAGAACCATCTCTTCCCGAGAGAACGGAAGAGCATCTTTGCAAAACTGCTGGGCATGATCGCGGTATTTGCGTTCACGACCATTGCCTGGATCTTCTTCCGGGCGGATACCATAGCGGATGCCGGATACATCATTACACACCTGTTCCAGGGCATCGCTCATCCCGCATCCTATATTCGTACAGCCTACAATGAACTGGGCATTGACGGGTTCACAATCCTCTGCGTCTTTGCCGGTGTACTGGTTCTGATCATCGTGGACTTTATCTCCGAGAAATACGATATCCTCTCCCGGATGAAGAACTGGCACCCGGCGGTGCGCTGGACCGTATCCGTGCTCTTTGTCCTGCTCATGATCCTGATCATGCCTGTACGCTCAAGCAATGAATTCCTCTACTTCCGCTTCTAGGTGATTGTATGTACAAAAGATTCCTGAGAAACATTCTGGCTTTCTGCCTTCTTGTCATTTCCATCCTGGCGCTGTTTGTCGTCTTCTTTTTCCATACCGTCACTCCGCAGTATACAGAGATCTACACAGCTGCCATGATCGACAAAGCTGCCAGGCTCTACAGTACAGAGGGTGCCCGCATCGTCCTGATCGGCAATTCCAACCTCGCCTTCGGCATTGACTCTTCCCTGATTGAAGAAGCCTTCGGCATGCCTGTCGTCAACATGGGCATGCATGGTGGATTCGGCAATCCCTTCGACGAACAGGTATGCCGCCTTAACGTCCACGAAGGGGACATTTATGTAATCGCACACCATACGTATGCGGATGATGACACCATCCAGAATCCCGAGCTGGTATGGATGACAATTGAAGACCACCGGGAACTGTGGCCGCTCATACGGAAACAGGATTACAGCAACATGGCACGGGCCTTCCCGCGGTACGCCTTCAAAGCCACCGTGCGGTGGCTCAGACAGACGATCACCGGAAGGGAGGTCAAGGTTGACGGAGCGGAGGGATTCTTCGCCAGGGATGCGTTCAACGAATACGGTGATGATGCGTATCCACGCTATGAAGTACTCTATGAATTCGACGAGACAAGCGTGGAAGCGCCGAAGATCAACGATACCTGCATTGAGCGTATGAATGAACTGAATGCCTGGCTGAACGAGCACGGGGCGACGATGGTCGTAGCCGGCTATCCGATCGGCAGCGGTGAATTCACACCGCCGGCAGAGGTGTATGAGGCATTCGAGGAAGAACTGCGGAGTGCTCTGGACTGCAGGGTCATATCGCACTTCACGGATTACTTCTTCCCGTACGATATGTTCTACGATTCGAACCTGCATCTGACAACGGACGGTGCCAGGCTGCGTACGCTGCAGCTGATCGAAGATCTGCGGCCGGTTGTACAGCCGTGATACGGAAAAGTACAAACTCAAGCAGCACTTCATAAGGAGAAGCTGCTGCAGTCAACGATTCAAAAGGATATAAAACCGGCGTGATCGCAATGGTCACGCCGGTTCTGTCTCCTGGATTCCAGGGTGATAATCCGGTAATCGTTACAGCTGCAGACAGCAGCAGAACAGTCCGGCAAACGGGAATTTGTCTTCCTGTACTACCGGTTTCCCTGCGGATCCTCCTTATTTACAGGAATTGTCACTTCGCAGGCATAATCTTCGGGCAAGGCGTCACGTGTCCCTCTTGAACGCCAGTAGTCTTTCCAGTATTCCCACCACTTTCTTGACAATGGTTCTATTTCTTCTTCCAGATATTTTCCTTTTTCTCCTACGATCTCTATTTCATCGCCGCCGACAATAAAACCAGCTTTATCGCATCGGGCACAGAGAATGTGTTCTGCGGCTGCCAG
This sequence comes from Solobacterium sp., assembly GCA_017420505.1. GTDB lineage: Bacteria > Bacillota_I > Bacilli_A > Erysipelotrichales > Erysipelotrichaceae > Bulleidia. The sequence continues at coordinate 2,263 of JAFOIY010000133.1, forward strand.
GGTTTCTGCACCTTTGAAGCCTTTTACGGGGACCCGGTTTCTGTAATCATTCAGCAGCGACTCAGCCTTTTTATGGTCGTCGAATGCCATGTCATATGCATCGACAGGATAAAGGATCGAATCATCATCACGGAAACGTTCATGCCAGTTTCTATCATTCAGATCGTCCAGAAAGACCGCAAAGACATGACCATGGAAGCGAACAGCCAGAACATCAGTAGTATGCGTTTCTTTCTCGGCTTTTGTTTCATCATAAAGCTGCACATCGCAGAACTCCAGCTGAAGCAGATCGTCACCTACATACCAGCACCACCACGATCCTACATCGGATATGGCGTCCGCCAATATGGTGAGTGCATCTCTGCCTGTGATGCCTTTATGGGAACCGGGCTTGGGATCGTTGTAAAACACAGCAGAAACAGGAAGTTTGTTTGTATATCCTGATTCAATATCGTGAACAGTAACGGTATCACTATCCTCTATAAAAACAGCTTCGTCATACTGCATTCTTTCGGCGTATTCAATATCGTCATGTTCCTCTGCAGAAACGATATCTGCTTTCCCATGATCATGTGCACGATAGTTATCGCACAGTTTCATTGCCAGATCAGCATATTCAGGTCTGTAATAAATCAACGTCTTCTTCATAGATCCTCCCGAACTGGAATTTGTCAATCTGCAAGATAAAAAGATGGCACCAAATCATGGGTGATGTACTTGTCGCCCAGAATAAGGCCATGCTCTCTGGTTTCATGAATATAAGCCTTTATATCTGCAAGGGATTTTTCTTCAAATCCATCTTCATGAAACCAGGTCTCAGAATACATCCATTCCCCGTCATCTGGATCGGAATAACCACCGTATCCATGCTGATAATTCTTTTTACAGTGCTCCCACCAAAGGATGGACGAAATGCGACCACCTTCTTCATAGATTAAATCCAGGAACGCTTCCCAATCTTTGAAAAGGTATTCTGAGCA
>JAFOIY010000001.1 GCA_017420505.1 Solobacterium sp.
GAGGTATCGGTATGGCTGTACGTCTCGTATTCGGATTCATCACGCTTTTTGCGATCGGAGGGACAATCCTGAACCTAATGTCCCAGAAACACGGTAAATACCTGCAGGCAATGCTCAATGATTTTGAGGACGATGAACAGTTCACAAAGAGCTACCAGAAGATGATGGACGAAGACAACGATGCAACATTCCGTGAGAAGGGCAACCTGCTCAAGATGTGGCACGATATCGACAAAGGATACTATGACCGGCTGGATGAAGATCTGGAGCGGATTGATCTGGATGTACTGATCGGTACGGATGAAGCCCATGTCAGCATCGGCAACTCCGAAGACGCTCTGAGCTATCTCTATCTGCTCGCCCCGGGCACACTGTACAGCCGCGGACTGCCGGAGCTGGCGGATAAGCTCGCTGCGAAGCGGGCACCCTATGCAGAACTGGTGAAAACCACCGCAATCGGTATGGTATCGGAAGCCAACGAGAAGTACTTCCGCAAGGAAGATGATCTGGGAATGGAATTCTATGAAGGCTTCCTGAGCGGTATATACAACAACCTGTCGTTCAACTCCACGCTGATCAATCTGTACAAGGATATCGCAGCGGTCAACTACCTCAAGTACTGCTATGACAACAACTGGCCGAACCACTTCGCTGAGTACGCAATGTATCTGCCGAGCATCCACAAGCAGAAGATCGGCAAGCGCTGGATGGATGAAGTCGGACTGATTCTGCCGGATGCGTTCTACTCGAAGGACGGCAGCCTGGATGACTATATCATCCCCGGCTATATCAATGAGATCTTTGCCCAGGAGCCTCCGCTGAAGGGCAAAGCCAATACCTTCACGGATGAAGTCATCGAAGATGAGATCATCGATGATACACCTGCCGAAGAACCTGAGAAAGAGGAAGCGGAATGAAGCTGATTGCCGGACTGGGAAATCCCGGAAAGGAATACGCAAAGACAAGGCACAACTGTGGCTTTATGGTAATTGATGAATTGGCGGAGATGTGCAGCACCGTCAATTTTACTATGAAGTGGAACGCACTGATCGCCCCGACCCGGATCCATGGAGAAAGCGTACTGCTGCTGAAGCCGTTGACCTACATGAACAACTCCGGAAGCGCAGTAGCCCAGGCTGTCCACTACTATCATATTGAACCGGGGGATATCCTGATCATCCATGATGATATGGATCTGCCGGTCGGCTCTGTCCGCATCCGTACCAAGGGTTCCGCAGGCGGCCAGAAAGGCATGAAGTCTGTTCTGCAGGCACTGGGCACCCAGGACATACCCCGCATCAAGGTGGGGGTCGGACACAGCGAACGCGGCGACCATGAAGCCGTACCTGACTGGGTGCTGTCCCCTGTGCCGAAGGCAGAACGGGAAGAGCTGGAGACTGCGGTCCGCAAGGCCGCCGAAGCGGCGTATGCCTGGGCGTATGAACCTCTGGACAGAGTCATGTCCCAGTACAACATCAAAGTAAAGAAAAAGACCGGAGACGATGAAGGAACAGAAAAAGACTAAGGCGTTCCATCAGCTTCTGCTGAAGGAAACGGAGGATCATCGGTCTGTCCGGATTCTGGACAATAAGCATGGTGTTCTGCCGCTGACATCATTGATTGAAGAAGCGGTGGTGATTTCAGCTGCGTGGCTGAGGCATCCCGGACCGGTTCTGGTGGTCAAGAACAGTCTGTACAACGCACAGAGGCTCTATGAGCGCCTCTCCTCCCTCCTGGGAGAAGAGAACTGTGCGCTTTTCAGCGCGGATGAATCCCTGCGGGTAGAAGCGATCGCCTCTTCACCGGAGATGATGGCAGGCAAGGTAGAAACCCTGGCTGCGCTGAGGAGGGATTCCCGCAAAGTAGTCGTCACCGGACTGACAGGATTCCTGCGGCATCTGCCGGACCCTGCGGACTTCGACGCCCGCAGCATCGAACTGCGCACCGGGGGAATTATGGAACCGGAGGACCTCAAGCGTGCCCTGCGGGCAGCCGGCTACTACCAGACCACGCACATCGACCAGCCGCTGGGCTTCGCGGCCAGAGGCGGCATCGTGGATGTCTGGTCGATGAACTACGACACACCTATCCGGGTGGAGTTCTTCGACAATGAGATCGATTCCATCCGTATGTTTGACCCCGGCACACAGAAGACCATCGCCCCGGTGCAGGAAGCACGCATCATCCCTGCCAGCGATGTCCTCTTCACCGAGCAGGAAGCCGAAGAGATCCGCACCAAGCTGAAGGACCTGACGGAACGGGAAGACAACGCAATCTTCACAACGAACGCTATGAGCGATCTGGAGCTCATCGAAGAGCACATCGCAGAACAGCGCCTCTATCCCTACAAAGCCCTGCTCAACCATACCGGATGCCTGGTGGACTATATGGACCATCCGCTGATCGTTCTGTCGGATGAGGAAGAGATCCGGCGTTCCCTGAAGCATCTGCGGGATGAGACGGTCGTCTACATCCAGGAGATGCATCAGGAAGGCAAGCTGCCGGCCAGATTTGCCGTATGGCATGACTTCGACCGCATGATCATGGGCAGAACCCTCGTCAAGGAAGACCCTTTTGCGGACGAAGATCCGGGTGTCCAGCAGCTTCACCTCCCGAATGAACGCCTGGAGATGAAACTGACCATGCTCAGCAGAGAGAAACGGGTTCTGCTGTGCCTGCATGAAGATGATCTGGACCGTGTGCTGGACGCCTGCGTCAATACCGGTACGGTCTATACCCTGGTACAGGACACGGTACCGGAGAACGGACTGTCCATCCTGGTGCAGCCTCTGGCGGAAGGCTTTGTCATCGGAGACCTGAATGTTGTCTCCCCCAGAGAGCTGCTGGAAGTACACCGCGCAGAAGGAAGGTACGCAGACCGTTTCCGCAGCGCAGAAGTCATCCACAGCCACGAAGAACTGGAACCGGGCGACTACATCGTCCATGAACGCTACGGCGTCGGCCAGTATGTCGGCATCGAAACCCGTGAATCGGGCAGATCCATGAAGGACTTCCTGAAGATCGTCTACCGGGGCAATGCGGAACTGCTGGTTCCGCTGGAACAGTTCCGCCTGGTGCGCAAGTTTGTGTCCCGGGAGGGCGTCGTACCGCGCCTGAACAAACTGGGCAGCGATGAATGGGAGAAGACCCGGAAGAAGCTGGAAGACAACGTATCCAACATCGCGGAACGACTGGTCGCCCTGTATGCCGCAAGAGAGGAACATATCGGGCATGCCTATCAGAAGGACAGCGAACTGCAGGCTCAGTTCGAACGGGATTTCCCGTATGAACTGACGCCGGACCAGGAGGCTGCCGTAGCGGATGTCAAACGGGACATGGAGAGCGACAAGCCCATGGACCGGCTGGTCTGCGGCGATGTCGGCTTCGGCAAGACGGAGATCGCGGTACGGGCGGCTTTCAAAGCGGCGTCCGAGAACAAACAGGTGGCGGTACTCTGTCCCACCACCATCCTCGCGGAGCAGCACTACCGCACCTTCAGCGACCGCTTTGCGGACTATCCGTTCACGGTACGCGTACTCGACCGGTATGTGCCCCAGGACGCTGTACGGCAGACCCTTAAGGATACCAAGGAAGGCAGGGTGGATATCCTCATCGGAACCCACCGGATCCTGTCCAAGGATGTAGAGTTCAGGGATCTCGGGCTCCTGGTTGTCGATGAAGAGCAGCGCTTCGGCGTAGAGCACAAGGAAAAGATCAAGGAGCTCAAGAACAGCATCGATGTACTCACGCTCAGCGCAACACCGATCCCCCGTACCCTGCAGATGTCCCTGATCGGCATCCGTTCCCTGTCTTCCCTGGAAACACCGCCGGAAGGACGCTACAGTGTACAGACCTATGTAGTGGAAAAGAACAAAGGCCTGATCATCGATGCCATTGAAAAGGAACTGGCCAGAGGCGGCCAGGTATTCTACCTGTACAACAACATAGAGCGCATCTACAACGTAGCCAGGGATCTGCGCCATCATCTCCCGGATGCCCGGATCGGAATCATCCACGGAAAGATGGACCGGGACTCCGTGGAGAACGTAATGATGGACTTCAATGACCGGAAGATCAACATTCTGGTCTGTACAACGATCATCGAGAACGGAATCGATATTCCGAACGCCAATACGATCTTCATTGACAATGCCCAGGATTTCGGCCTGGCCCAGATCTACCAGATCAAGGGCAGAGTAGGCCGTTCCAACCGGGTAGCCTATGCGTATCTGCTGGTGCCTCCGCGCCGCCAGCTGAGCGAAACAGCGCAGAAGCGCCTGCAGGCAGTCAAGGAATTCGCCCGGCTGGGATCGGGCTACCGGATTGCCATGCGTGACTTGACCATCCGCGGCGCCGGGGATCTGCTGGGTGCCGACCAGTCCGGCTTCATCGATACCGTAGGCATCGATATGTACGTAGAGATGCTGGAGCGGGCGATCGAGAAGCAGCGCGGCATCGAACGGCCTCAGACAACGAAGGTCCTCGCCAACACAGCGGAAGCCGGCTTCATCCCCAAGCAGTTCGCCCCGGATGACTTCGACAAGATCAGCATGTACCAGACCATCGACCGCATAGCGGACGATGACGAACTGGAAGCCTACCGCGAGAAGATCAGCGATGAATACGGCAGACTGCCGCAGGAAGTCAGCCAGCTCTTCAGCAAGAAGAAACTGGATCTGAAGCTCAATTCACCGGAAGTGGAAGAGTATAAGGAGATCAAAGGAAACGCAGAAGTAACCTTCTCCCAGGAATTCAGCGCGTCCCTGGACGGCGTCCGGCTGTTTGAACTGTACTCGGAGCTGTCCAAGGACATTGCGCTGCGCTACCGCAACAACCGCATTACCGCCAGTATCCCGATGGGAAAGAATACCCTGAACACGGTACTGAAGATGATTGATACCGCAAAGGAGGCAGTCAGATGAGAATCGACAAATATCTAAAAGTATCCCGGATCCTCAAGAGGAGAACGGTATCAAAGGAACTCGCTGTCAATGAACGGGTGGAGATCAACGGAAAGATCGTCAAGCCTGCCCATGAAGTAAAGGCCGGCGATGAAGTACAGATCACTTTCGGCAGCCGGAGAATGAAGATCCGGGTGCTGTCCACCGAAGAAGTAAAGCGGAAAAAGGACGCCGTCACCATGTACGAAGTCCTGGAAGAAGGCTTTGTCACAGACGAGACAAACATGATATAAATACAGTATGACGCAGACGAAGAAAAAGACCGAAAACAAGAAGCGAAGAAGGCTCTCCCCGATCGCAAAGCTGATCAGCTACATACTGATCATCGTTTCCGGTGTTCTGCTGTACAATGTCGGCCAGGAAGTCTATACGCACATGATGCTCAGACGCCAGCTGGCGGAAGCACAGGCGCGCTACCAGGAAGTCCTGGAAGAGAACGAATACCTGACGAGCGAACGTGAGAAGCTGAAGGATCCGGACTATGTACAGAGCTATGCCCGGAACAACTACATGCTGTCGAAGGACGGAGAGCAGATCTACTATCTGCCGGAGAAATAACAGAGCGGTGGAAACACCGCTTTTCTGCAGGAGAGCAGGATGCTGCTTCCTGTCACGGGCAGGAAAATGATAAACAATCTATAATTGAAGAAAGAGAGGGATCTGGATATGACAAGAGTCAACTATGGAGCAAAACCGATTATGTTCCCGCAGCCGGTGCTGATTGTCGCAACCTACGATGAAAACGGTGTACCGGATGCTATGAACGCAGCCTGGGGCATTACAACCGACTTCAATGAAATCAGCATCAGTATGTCCGAGCATAAGACAACGGAAAACGCGATGAAGAGAAAAGCGTTTACGGTCAGTATGGCGACAGAGGGCTGGGTTACAGCCTGTGACTATGTCGGCATCGAATCCGCGAACAAAGTACCGGACAAGTTTGCCAGAGCCGGCTTCCATGCCACAAAGAGCGAATACGTGGATGCACCGCTGATCGATGAGCTCCCCATGGCACTGGAATGCCGGGTCAAGAGCTTCAACGACGGCATCCTGATCGGGGAGATCGTGAATGTATCCGCAGATGAGTCCGTCGTTACAGATGGAAAGATCGATCCGAAGAAACTGAAGCCGATTACCTTCGACCCGGCCAACAATACCTACATCGGCCTGGGCGAGAAGGTCGGGGATGCCTTCAAGGACGGACTGAAGTTCAAGCAATAAGAAAAGATGCGTGCCTTCC
>JAFOIY010000134.1 GCA_017420505.1 Solobacterium sp.
AGCGTAAAATCAAGCAAATATAGGTATTCATAGTTTGTTCCCGAAATACTCATACACCATGTGTTGTACAGACGATGAGGTCGCCATCGGTATCCTGCGTATATCCGCCGCAGACCGCTGTCACCTTCGCCTTCGGAAACCAGCCGGCAAGGCGTTCCCGCAGCTCGAGTACAACCTGTCTGCGGGGGATGGCAAAGCATACCTTCCTGCGCTGTGCCAGCATGGCGGCGATGGAGCGGGCCACCAGCTCCGTCTTCCCTGCCCCGCACACACAGTACAGCAGTACATCGCTGTCCTGGATGAAGGATGCGCACTGTTCCGAGACGCTCTGCTGTTCCGGTGTGAGCGGATACTGCAGCGCATACTCCTCACTGCCTTCCTGTACATCCTGCAGCTCCACTGCTGCGGTATCCTCTTCCAGCATCATCCTTCCGAAGGAGATGCACCTGCGGCAGTACCAGCCGCGGGATCCTTTGTAGAAATAAGACTCATCCGTATTCAGACATCTAGGACACTGCATACCGTACCTCCCTGCATGCCTGTTATACGCAGAAAGTGTACGGAAACCTGTCATAGCGCAAGAAAAAGAGCCGTTTTCACAGCTCTCGTTCTTTAATCTAGGGGGGAAAGAAATTGAACTCTAGTTCTTGACACTTATAGAATACATAGTCAATGTGCAATAATAATGTAAAAATTGTGAAAAGATGATGAAATAGAGTTTTGTACAAAATACTTGCTGAATGATATAATGACGCCTGTGAGGGAATCTTGTATATTTCCGGGATTCATGTATAATACTTGCGTATGCCCTCATAGTAAAATGGATATTACAAGCCCCTCCTAAGGGCTAGTTGTAGGTTCGATTCCTACTGGGGGTACCATCGGAATATGGCGCAGCTTGGTAGCGCGCTTCGTTAGGGACGAAGAGGTCTCGGGTTCGAATCCCGATATTCCGACCATAGAAAAAGGACAGTTCTGCATCAGGCAGAGCTGTCCTTTTCTATTTCTGTTTCTTTCTGTTCCTCATCCTGAGCACTGCTGCATAGTTCTGCATTTCCCGCATTCGCTGTGTTCTGCCGGTATTGGTGAGATGGATCCTTCTCTTCAGCACAACCTGTTCCATCTGTACCGTCTTCCGTCCGGAATCCTTCAGCTTCATCAACCACTCCACCGTTTCACCGGACGACAGATTCTCGTTGAAGAAACCGATGGTGTCAAACACCTGCCTTCGGATCAGCGAGCACCCGGGCATGATGCCTGAATACGGCTGTCTTCGCACAGGAAGACCATCTTTTTCCTCTGCAGTCAGTTCAGGGGAAACAAAGTCCTCGGTCATAGCGAATACTGCATCTGCATCGTTTTCCCGCAGCACACTGTACATAGCATCCAGTGCACCCGGCATATATACATCATCTGCATCCAGGAAGGCAATCAGTTCCCCTGAAGAAACCCTGAGACCAGCATTCCTGGCGGATGCTGCTCCTCCCCTTTCCTTTTCCAGCAGGATGACATCCTCGCCGGATATTTTGTCTGCAGTCCCATCAATAGAGCCGTCGTTGACTACGATGATTTCAGTATCAAAGGATGTACCTGAGCTTGCTGCATGAACGGAACCCAAAGCCTCGGCGATGTATTTGCCTGCATTGTATGCCGGTATGATTATGGAGATTGTTGGCTTCATTGTCCTTTGCCCCTGTTTTTCTTCAGCATTGCGGCGTGCCTTACCATCCGCAAAAGCGCCTGCTTATCCACGGTATCTCCGGTCGTGTTGTCTTCATGGATCCGCCGCAGATACAGCTCTTCGGGAATCACATGCGATATACTGATGCCTGCTGCGGATACCCGCAGAAGCCAGTCTGTATCTTCACCGCGTTCATAGGCTTCATTGAACAGGCCAGCCCGATCGAATACGCCCCTGCAGATCAAGGCAGACGGAAGAGCCTCAGGCACCGGTTGGTTCAGCAGTCTGATCATCCTACCGTCAGGGTGTTCCACTGATTCATCCAGGAAATTCTTCAGTCCCGTGAACACAATCCGGCAGTCCGGGTGCTCCTGCATATACTGCACCTGCTTCTTCAGCTTGTCCGGTACATACTGATCATCCGCATCCAGAAAAGCAATCATTTCACCGTCTGACGCTCTGATCGCCGTGTTCCTCGCAGCCGCAACGCCACGGTGTGCACAGTAAAGATACTTCACCTGCGGATAGTTCCTGCATACAGCGGCTGTATTGTCTTCTGAGCCATCATCCACAACAGTAATGTCATAATCACTGTAGGTCTGTGCCAGAACACTCTCAATGGCAGTTGGAAGGAATCTTCCATAATTCCAGCATGGTATCAGAACGGAGACTTTCATTTGCCTTTCTCCTGCTTCCGTAGATTCAGCAAAGCTCTGGTATACAGTGCTTTTGCCTGGTGCGATGAGATATCTTTATGTGTCAATGTAATGTTGCTGGTGTGAATCCTTCTTTCATAGAGTATCTCTCCCAGTTTGGCAATTGCACCGATGCATCTCAGGTCCACCCGTCGGATCCATTCACTGTCTTCTGAATAGGCCAAGGATGCATCAAACAGGCCCAGCCGGTCAAAGAGTTCCTTCCGTATCACTGCTGTAACCATCAGCCGGACAACTTCTATGCCCAGCAGTTCCTTCTGTTCCTTGCTCAAGGCTTCTTCCGGGAGATCCGTGAAATTACGGTACCTTGTCAGCAGCATTCCTGTTTCCGGATGCTGGTCCAGCCAGTCCACCTGCTTTTCCAGTTTGTCCTTTGTCCATCGGTCATCTGCATCGATCCAGGCAATCAGCTCACCACGTGCCGCCAGGATTCCGGCATTTCTGGAGACCGCAATTCCACTGTGCGGCTGTTCAATAAAACGAACCTGCGGAAACTTCTTCACCACTTCCGCTGTCCCGTCGGTCGATCCATCATCAACGACAATGATCTCAAAATCCTGAAAGCTCTGTGCAAGTATGCTCTCGATTGCTTCACCGATGAACAATGCCGCATTGTACGCAGGAATAATGACGGATACCCTCGGCATTACGCTTCTTCCTTCATGATCGGCCATCCCATATCTACATCCACATCGTGGACAGGATCGGCCATGAGGATATCCTTGACTTCCGCATGTTCATCCAGAATCAGATCAAAACCGTCTTCCAGCGCTGTTTCCGGAAGAGCACCGCTGTCTGCAGCACCTTCTCCCTGAGCTTCTACAAGGATTTCTGCGTCAAGCAGGCCTTTGATATACTCGGCCATGCGCTTCTCCATGTCTTCCGGGCATCCTTCACATGACTGCAGCATCTTCAGCACCGAAGCAGCTGAGCATCCTTTGACCAGTCTGTCCAGTACTTCGGATCCAAGACTGCTGAATCCGTAGTACACACCTGTGATGAAATTGATGACTACGGCCTGTCCTTCCGCAATGTCATAGAAAACCTTTTCCTCATTCAAACGATACATGAATCTCTCCTTTTGCCAGCTTTTCCAGCATTTCCGCATTTTTATCTGTGTCCGTGCCCAGCACAAACAGATATGCAGGCAGTTTGTACAAATACGCTGTTTCCTTTCTGAACTGCTGAAGGTACGGACTGCCTGTATGAAGCACCCTCACAGAAGACCGCAGCGCCCGGTAGATGTATTCCATCGGTGCTGCTTTCTGCACTGCGGGTTCCGGTACATTCTCCCGCCTGAGACCGACCAGCATCCCGACAGGTACCTCCCTGACATACTGTTTTTCCATTCCCGTCAGATCAAGGTGGTATTTGCGGTCCTTGTCCGGTTTTCCTTCAAAGGATATTCCTCCCTTCAAAGGCTTTCCGGGTTTGTCCTTCTGCGGATGGACGGTTGATTCCACCGGATACATGATTCCATTATGCAGCCAGACCGTATCATCCGACAGATAGCCCGCACCCCGCTGCAGGCAGGAAACAGCCAATGTACTCTTGCCCATGCCCGGGTAGCCGGCTATCAGAATACCCTTGTCCCCGAAGACCACGCCGCAGCTGTGCAGCAGCAGTGCATCGTGCTCCGCAAGAATATTCGCAAACTGGTTTGCCAGCATGGAACTCTTCTCCATCATACGGACCAGGGATTCTTCCGGAACGCTGATGCAGTATTCACCGGTTCCGGTATTCTTCCAGAGCACAGTACGCAGCTGGTTTGTATCATCCGCATCATTCAGCAGAACATAAGGTTCCCCTTCCGGTTGATCCTCTATCAGTATACACACCCGTATATCCGCAGGAATTCCGTCCGCTGCCAGCAGTGCCGTCTTCCAGCGGAAATACCTCAGCACCGCTTCCGATTCCGACCGGAGGGAAATCACATGACCCGCTGCTATGAATCTGATTTCACTCATAGCAGTTCCTCTCTGACAAATGCATGCAATGCATCCGCGTTGGCATAGACATCCGTGCTCAATGCTATCTCATAGACCGGCAATATGCTGAGCATGCGGCTCATGCCTGCAACTGTTTCCTGCGTATCATTTCCTCGGTACTTCCTCACACTGGACTGGACAATCCGTACAATAGCCGGTCCTTTTTCACAGCGGCGGATAACCGGACACTGCGTTCCTGCCAGCTCCGGCACAACGATCGCACGCACTTCCAGGCTTTCAGGCAGATCCTTTCCTGTAATGTCCAGAAAGATCTTTTCTTCATACGGTACCAGTTTATCCATAACCGGAAGATCAGGCCTCAACCTCTCGTAGGAATCCGGATTGAGCCCCAGGATCCGGTAGACAGGCATCGCATATATTGCTCCGTCCACTTTCCTTGCCAAGAACTGGTCGTCCGTCACCAGATCCATTCCCCGCAGCATGCACCCGACCGCAAGCGTTGATTTTCCGGCATGGCTTCTCCCTGCTATAATCACACCTTTGCCTTCCGTGCCTACAACAGCTCCATGGAAGATATACATTCCGTTTTCCCTCGCCCATAGATCCAGCAATGGAAGAAGGTCATGGGAATTGCCGAACAAAGGTGTGTCCCTGTCATTCGAACGGCAGATATAGTACCGGTGGTTCACCCGGTCCACCCCTTTCATGCGGCTTTCCGGATGAATGATCAGTTCGCTCATATCATCCACGACTCTGTAAATGCCGCGGCCAGCGGACGCAGGCAGAT
>JAFOIY010000135.1 GCA_017420505.1 Solobacterium sp.
GAAAGAGGCGCTGGTACGCTGATGGAATACCATGAGGCGGAATACATCACTTCAGCACTGACACCTGCACAATGGCCTGAAACGGGCCTGCCGGAGATTGTCTTTTCCGGCCGCTCCAATGCCGGAAAGAGCAGTCTGATCAATGCATTGGTCAACCGGAACAATCTTGCCTACAGAGGGAAAACACCCGGCAAGACCCGGATGCTGAATTTCTTCCGGATCGATGAACGGGTTGTCTTTGCGGATGCACCGGGATACGGCTATGCCAAAGGCGGCAGTATGACGGCAGAACTGTTCGGAGAGATCATGGAGCCGTATTTCAGGAACCGCCGGAACCTGAAGGCAATGGTGATTGTTCTTGATATCCGCAGGCTCCCGAACCAGGATGACTGCATCATGGTGGACTATGCTCGTAATGCTCACATTGCGGTGATCGCAGTATGCACCAAGAGCGACAAGATCAGCCGCAGCCAGCAGCTGCAGCAGATCAAAAAGATCTCCGGTACACTGGGAATCAGTACAGCACAGTGCTGTGTCTGCTCCTCCCTGAAGAAAACCGGACTAGTGGAGGTCTGGGAACAGATCGACAGAGTCATACAGTGAGGACCTTGTACAAGGCCCTCTTTTACTGTTCATTGTGCAGTCAGGTTCTGAATATGGTAAAATCCACGTATGAACAAGATTTTTATTGCGGCCGGAGGAACGGGCGGACATATCTATCCCGCACTGGCTCTGGCGGATGAAATACGCAGCAGGCACCCGGAGTGCCGGATTGTATTCACCGGATCGGATGACCGGATGGAGAAGGAACTGATCCCTTCGCAGGGTTATGAATACATGCCGATGCATATGGGGATCCTGAAGGGCAGTGCCGTAAAGAAAGCTGCAGCCGCGGTAAGTTATATCAGTGCAGAAGAGAAGATGCACCGTATCCTGAAAAAGGAAAAGCCCGATGCCTGCATCGGATTCGGCAATTACATCAGCATCCCGCTGATTCTGGCTGCGGAACGCCTGCATATACCGACCATGATCCACGAACAGAATTCGTTTGCAGGACGAGCCAATACCTTCCTCGCCGGCTGGTGCGACAGCATTGTCTGCTGCTATGAACACACAATCCAGCAGTTCCCGGCAGCCAGGACAAGGCTTCTTGGCAATCCGGCAGCCAGTGCAGCAGGAAAGACAATCATTGACCGCACTCTGCCCGAACAGTACGGGATTGATCCTGACAGACCGTTCGTTCTGTTCATGATGGGCTCCCTGGGCTCGGATTCTGTTTGCCGCGTCATCGATCAAGCCATTCCTTTGTTCAAGGAAGATCTGCAGGTACTCATCGTAACCGGAAAAGCCGTGGAATACCGCTTTGTGAATGCTGACAGACCGGATATCCATATCGTGGAATACGTACAGGGCGCGCAGATGCTCAGCCAGGCTGCGCTGGCTGTTACCCGGGCAGGAGCCACTACCATCAGTGAAATCACGGTACTCGGCACGCCGGCTGTACTGATTCCGAGTCCGTACGTACCGAACAACCATCAGGTTTACAATGCGGCAGAGCTCGCGGACCGCCAGGCCGCTGTCATGATTGAAGAAAGCAGACTCGATGAAAAGGTGCTGGCGGAAACCATCAATAGACTGATGGATGACGAAGAACAAAGACAGCAGCTCGGCAGAAATGCCGCAGCCCTTGGTAGACCGAATGCCGCAGCCGATATGCTCGATTGGCTGGAGGAGATCATAGCTCATGAATGATATAACAGAACGTCTTTCCAAATTTGCGCCGGTAGAGACAGATGTTTCCCTGGCACAGATGACAACATTAAGGATCGGTGGAAATGCGCACTACGCGGTCTATCCGGACAATCTTCTGGCGCTGGACGGCATCATCCAGCTGGCCAAGGAAGAAGGTGTAGCCTACAAAGTATTCGGCAAAGGATCCAACATGCTTTGTTCGGATGACTACTTCGAGGGAATCATTATCCGGCTTGACCACGGTTTCAACGATTACTGGTTTGACGGTGATGAGCTGACTGCGGAAGCAGGCTGTTCATTGATCTATATGTCGCAGGAAGCGATGAAGCGCGGATATTCCGGGCTTGAGTTTGCCAGCGGCATTCCCGGTACGATCGGCGGCGGTGTATTCATGAATGCCGGTGCCTACCGTTCTTCCATGAGCGAGATCGTGGAAGCTGTGTATGTCTATGTAGACGGCAATGCCATCTGGATGAGTGCAGAAGAATGCCGTTTCGGCTACCGTACCAGCATCTTCAAGGAACATCCCGACTGGATTATCCTGGCTGCCAGAATGAACCTGAAGGAAGGCGAGACGGAAAAGATCCGTACACTGATGGATGACCGCCGGAAACGGCGCCTGGCTTCCCAGCCGCTGGACAAACCTTCGGCGGGCAGTGTATTCCGCAATCCGGATGAAGTGCCTGCCTGGAAACTGATAGAAGGAATCGGCTACCGCGGAAAGATGATCGGCGGCGCCAAGGTCAGCGACAAGCATGTGAATTTCATCATCAATGAAGACGGCGCAACTGCCTATGACTTCATGCGTCTCGTCAATGAGATCAAGGACAAGGTCAGAGAGAAGTACGGCATTGACCTGCATATGGAAGTGGAGAGGTTCAATTGGCACTGAACGGACCATCCCTGGATGATTTCACCAACACCAACCGCGGTGTTACCGCAATGATCCGGGAAAAACAGAACCAGAAGGACAACAGTGAGTTTGAGCGGAGCAGACCGCATCTGTTCCGGGCAGGCATTCTCATTGCTTTGATATTGCTTGCGGCTGTGTGGTATATCCTGCCTTCCAGCAAAGTGAAGGTGGTTTCCGTTACCGGCAACAACTACCTTTCAACCGATTACCTCATCAATCTTTCCGGAATTACCGGCGATGACCGTTACTACATGGTTCTGCCGTTCCGGGTATCAGGACGGATGGAAGAGGATCCGATGATTGCGGAATGCAAAGTGGAACACCTGCCGCAGAACATCATACGGATCACTGTTCAGGAAGAGATACCGCTTGGCTACAGATACGCATCAGATGGTCCGGTCATTCTGCTGGGCAGCGGCGAAGTCATTCCCATGACTTCATCCTATCTGCCCATCATCGCCCGGATTCCCTATGTTGAAGGGTTTGAAGATCCGGATCAGACTCGTAAGCTGATTACGGCATTGAACAAGGTCAACCCGCAGATGCGGGAGGAGATCACGGAGATCCGCCAGTACGCACTGAGCTATGACAATGAATCCATGGAGATGCAGATGCGTGACGGTACCTGGTTCTTCGCCAACTACTACTCGATCGAAGCGGTCAACAGCTATCATGATATCTACGTCCGTATGAACGATCATTCCCAGTGCATCTATGCGGATACATCGGCGGACCGGGCCTATTCCGGTGCCTGTCCGTGGGATGCCGTTCCGGTTGTGCATGAATACTGGACGGATGCGGAGGGCAACCTGCTGTACAACCAGTACGGCGATCCGGCGGTCAAGCACTACTATACGGACAGTGACGGGAACTACTACCTGGATGATGCCGGCGAAAGAATACCGGTTCCGATCAACGAATACAACGCAGATGTCTATGACAATGACTTCCTGGATCATTATCTCTGGGGCTACTACAGTACCGGTGTACTGGTGTGGCCGGAACCCGAACCTGAACCCGAGTGGACAGAAGAGGGAGAGGTTGAGAATAACGAGTAGTCTGCTATAATATTACAGTCTGAGAAACAAGGAGTTTGCTATGACAGTAGAGAAGAAAACCGGCTACGGCAGTATTACCGTATCTGAAGACGCAATCGCTGCGCTGACCGGCGAAATCGTCAGTGAGTGCTACGGTGTTGTAGGAATGGCATCCAGAAAGCTGCTGAAGGACGGCCTGGCAGTGATCCTGCGCAAGGAAAACTATGCGAAAGGCATTGTAGTGAGCCGTACGGATGCCGGCCTGGTGATTGATGCATATATTATTGTGAGTTTCGGTGTAAAGATTTCCGAAGTTGTCTCCGAGACCCAGAAAAAGGTCAAGTACATATTGGAAAAGACGATGGGAGAAGCAGTATCCGCCGTCAATATCTATGTACAGGGCGTAGAAGTAATGGAGTAGGCTTATGGAGAAGATGAACGGTGCAGCATTCCGGCAGATGCTGGAAAGCGGCTGCAATAATCTGAACAGCAGAAAAGAAGAAATCAATGCACTGAATGTATTCCCGGTACCTGACGGGGATACCGGAACGAACATGTCCCTGACATTCAACAACGGAATCAGTGAAGTGACCAAGTCCGGCAGTGAACAGCTGCCGCTGGTTGCCAAGACGCTTTCCAGAGGAATGCTGATGGGCGCCAGAGGAAACAGCGGTGTCATTCTGTCGCAGATTTTCCGCGGCTTCAGTGCCGCAGTAGGCGATCAGGAAGAACTGGACGCGGCTGCGTTCAGCGCTTGCATGCTGAGCGGTTCCAAACAGGCGTATAAAGCGGTCATGCGTCCGGTGGAAGGCACTATACTGACCGTTGTACGCGAGTCTGCGGAATTTGCGTCTGTGTGGCTGGAAGATCATCCGGAAGCGAAGTTGGATGAATACATGGATATTCTCTGCAAAGAGGCCAAGGCATCCCTGGACAGAACACCGGATCTGCTGCCGGTACTGAAGGAAGCCCGTGTAGTGGATTCCGGCGGAAGCGGACTGCTTACGGTCTTTGATGGTTTCCGTGCGTTCCTGCAGGGAGCTCCGGTCACCGTCGGTGAGAATGTCCGTTCCCAGGAAGTGCGCAAAGCAGAATCCGGATATACGGAAGAGTTCATTCTGAAGCTGAGCAGCCAGGGCAAGCATCTGTACCGCGAGGACAGGTTCCGCAATTCCCTGGGCCGTCTCGGCACGGATATCCGTCTTGTACTGGAAGACGATATTGTGAAATGCCGTGTCAGTACAATGACACCCGGTGAAGTACTGACCTTTGCTCAGCGCTATGGTGAATTCACCCGGATCCAGATTGACAACAACAATGAGGAAAGGCATCCTTCCATCATTGATGAACCGGTTGCGGCTGAGGAAAAGGAGTTCGGCATCATTGCCGTAGCTGCGGGTGATGGTCTGAAGAAACTGTTCCGCGACTACCGTGCGGATGTGGTTGTTTCCGGCGGTCAGACGATGAATCCTTCTACAGAGGATTTCGTGGCCGCTGCAGGCATGATCAATGCAAGGAACATATTTATCCTGCCGAACAACGGCAATATCATCATGGCCGCGAAACAGGCTGCAGGCGTCATCCAGGACAAGAACATCATTGTTCTGGAAACACGTTCCATCCCGCAGGGACTCTCTGCCTGCATCAGCTTTGATCCGGAGTACTCCGTGGAAGAGAACACGGATGCGATGAAGGAAGCCATCAGTGCAGTAAAGAGCGGCTCTGTAACGTATGCCATCAAGGATACAACTGTGGAAGGCCGCCGGATCAAGCGGGGCGACTACATGGGTATCCTGGACGGAGATATCGTTCTTACGCACCGGGATATGGTCAAGGCAGCCTGCCGTCTGATCCGTGAGATGTGCGATGAGGATTCAGCCGTTGTTACCCTGATCCAGGGCAAGGATGCGACCGATGAAGACTGTGAACGTGTACGTGAATTCGTTGAAAAGAACTACGAAGTCGACATCGATGTACAGAAGGGTGCCCAGCCGGTCTACAGTTTCCTGATCGGCGTAGAATAAGAGGAGACAGAGGCAGCCGGGCATCTGCTTACCGCCCGGCTGCTTTTCTGTATCAAAGAGTATGGAACTGACGGACAAGCGGCTGAAACTGACAAAGCACCGCATTGAGGTCCTGCACAGCCTCGGTGTTTTCACTGTGGAGGATCTGCTGACCTACTATCCCATACGCTATGAAACGCTCAATGTACGTCCGTACGATGACTGGCGGATCAACGACCGGGTTTCCTTTGAAGGAGAAGTGGTATCGCGGGTGAATTCGTGGCGCTATGCCGGGAAAAAGACAGTCAGCCGCTTTGATGTTCTTGCATTCGGTACCTACCTGCATGTAACGGTATTCAACCGGCCGTGGACGAACCGCCTGACCATGAACCAGATCATTACCATCACCGGTGTATACAAAGGAAAAGGGCAGGTAACCGCAACCGGATATACCGAAAAGCCGATTGCGGAAGTCCCTGCAGTCACACCCGTATACTCCACAAAAGCAGGCATTCCGCAGAGAACCATCCGTGAATGTATCCGGAAGACAATGGACAACTGTCCGGATATCCCGGATGTGGTTCCGCAGGAACTGATAATGCGCTACCGGCTGCTTCACCGGCAGGATGCATTGAACAGGATCCACTTTCCGTCTTCACAGGAAGATGTAACATCTGCGCTGCGTACCCTGAAATACGAAGAATTCCTGAAGTTCTTTACTGCAGTGAAACTGTCTTCTCTGTACATGCTGAATGAGAATGCCAAGGAACCCAAGCGGATTGATAAGGCAAAGGTAGATGAACTGCTGGGAAGTCTGTCCTATGCACCGACTGCTGACCAGCAGCGCACCATTGATGAGATCGTATCTGATATGTCATCCAGCAGAGCGATGTACAGGCTGGTGCAGGGAGATGTCGGCTGCGGCAAGACCTTAGTGGCGGAAGCGGCGTTGTTCGCTGCCTGGACCGCAGGATACCAGAGTGCTCTGCTGGCTCCTACTGAGATCCTCGCCGTACAGCACTACATGGCGGTCAGTGCATTGCTGATGCCGTACGGCATTCATGTACGCCTGCTGCATTCCGGGCTGAATAGCAGTGTACATCAGGAGATCCTGGAGGACCTTGCGTCGGGAAGAACCGATGTACTGATCGGAACGCACAGCATTCTTCAGGACGATGTTGCCTTCCGGAAGCTAGGACTGGTCATTGCGGACGAGCAGCAGCGCTTCGGTGTAGAGCAGCGCCGGAAACTGCGGGATAAAGGGACGCAGGTTGATTTCCTGCTGATGAGCGCCACACCGATTCCGCGCACGCTTGCCGGTACCATCTACGGAGACATGGACATCAGTACGATTGAGACCATGCCGCCGGGCAGGATGCCGGTCATCACCAAGCTGATCGAAGAGAACAGCTTCCGCAGCGTACTCTCCGAAGTCAACGAACTGATTGACAGCGGCCAGCAGCTGTATGTCGTATGCGCTGCGCTGGAGGACAGTCCGGACTACGATGCCAGAAATGTTGTGGATGTAGGCAATGCATTGTCAAAGCTGTTTGCCGGACGGGCTGCGGTAGGAATCCTGCACGGACAGATGAACAGTGCATTGAAGCAGTCCGTCATGAATGATTTCCAGGACAACCGGATCCAGGTTCTGGTATCCACGACGGTCGTGGAAGTCGGCGTCAACGTCGTCAACGCGACCGGTATGATCATTTATGATGCTGACCGCTTCGGTATGAGCCAGATTCATCAGCTCCGCGGCCGGGTACAGCGCGGCAGTACACAGGGCCGGTGCTGGCTCCTGACGGATACGGATGACGAAGGTGCTCTGGAACGTCTGCGTATTCTCGCATCCACAACGGATGGTTTCCGGATCGCTTATGAAGATTTACGGCTCAGGGGACCAGGTGATATACTTGGAACGAGGCAGAGCGGTCTGCCGGGCATCACGCTCGGCAATCTTGTAGAGGACACCGGTATCATCAACACCGCACGCAGGGATGCGTCGGACATCGTTGAACACCGCGATGATCCTGCATACAGAACACTGCTCGAACTGGTAATGGCGGAGAACAGCAGAAACGCTGCCTATATAGACTGATCGTATGGAAATTATAGCCTGGCTGAAAAACAGAGGAATCAATGTACAGGACCCGGAACTGATCCGGCAGGCTTTCATGCATTCTTCCTATGCCAATGAGCACCGGAAGCATCATGACAATGAACGCCTGGAATTCATGGGAGACGCTGTCCTGCAGCTGTACAGCAGTGACCGGATCTACGCACTGCAGCCGCCGCTGCCGGAAGGGAAAATGAGCCGGCTGCGTGCACAGTTGGTCTGTGAGAAATCACTGGCTATGTACGGTAGGAACCTGAAGCTGAACCGCTACCTGATGCTCGGAAGCGGCGAAGAGAAGACCGGCGGCCGCAACAAGGACGCAATCATTGCAGATATGTTCGAGGCTTTCCTGGGTGCCTTGTATCTGGATCAGGGCATGACGGCTGTAGAGAATATACTCGATGAAGTATTCGAGCCGTATCTGACTGCACCGCAGTCCGTTGCCCTGGTAATGGACTACAAAACAAAGCTGCAGGAATACGTACAGGCAGATGACAGAAGAACGGTCAAATACCGGCTCGTCAGCGAAACCGGACCATCCAACGCACCGACTTTTGTAATGAATGTCGTCGTAGATGATCTGGTCCTGGGTACGGGCAGCGGATCCAGCAAGAAGGAAGCGGAACAGAACGCGGCCAAAGACGCGTTTGATAAAATGGTAAGATAGGGAGAATTCGTATGATCAAAGATGAAAAGATTCTGATCGGCAAAGCAGGAGACAAGGAAATCTTCATGTATCCGAAGCAGATGAACCGGCATGGACTGATTGCCGGCGCATCCGGTACCGGCAAAACCGTCACACTTAAAGTCATTGCGGAATCGCTGGCAGAGATCGGTGTACCGACAGTCATTGCGGACATAAAGGGTGATCTGTCCGGCATGATCGTTCCCGGTGATGCCGATGGGATCCAGGGTCGTCTGGAATCCATGGGCATTGAAGACTATGAGACCCGGAAGTACCGTGTTCATTTCTTTGATGTATACCAGACAGAAGGACATCCCGTCCGTGCCGTTATGCAGGAAATGGGACCGCTTCTGCTGAGCAGGATCATGGATCTGACGGAAGCCCAGGAAGGAATCCTGAATATCATATTCCGGGTTGCCAGGGATATGGAACTGGCCATCTATGACCTCAAGGATCTCCAGGCGATGACCAATTACGTCTATGAAAAGTCAAAGGAACTGTCCGGCCAGTACGGCAATGTGTCCAAGCAGAGCGTCGGTGCCATTCAGAGGAAGCTTCTGGTACTGGAAGAGCAGGGAGGAAATCTGTTCTTCGGTCTTCCGGCACTGAACATTGATGACTGGATTGCCAGAGAAGGCGGACAGGGTGTCATGAATATCATTGAATGCGATCAGCTGTTCCAGCATCCTGCATTGTATTCCATGTTCCTGTTCTGGATGCTCAATGAACTGTACGAGAATCTGCCGGAAGTCGGTGATCTGGACAAGCCGAAGATTGTATTCTTCTTCGATGAAGCGCACCTACTGTTCCAGGATGCTCCGAAACAGCTCCTGCAGAAGATTTCCCAGACTGTAAAGCTGATCCGTTCCAAGGGTGTCGGTGTATTCTTCTGCACCCAGGTTCCCAGCGATATCCCGTCCGATGTACTGGGACAGCTGAGCAACCGGATCCAGCATTCGCTGCGTGCCTACACACCGTCCGAGATCAAGGCTGCGAAGCTCGCGGCGGAAAGCTTCCGCCAGAATCCGGAACTGGATGCGGCTGAGGCAATCTCCAATATGAAGACCGGAACAGCGCTCGTATCCGTACTCGGAGATGACGGTGCCCCGACGATTGTAGAGAAGACAAAGATCCTGCCGCCCCGCAGCAGTATGAACATTGCGGACAAGGATCTGGTCGAAAGATGCATCAACAACGATTCCATCTACGGCATCTATGAAAAGACCATCGATCCGGACAGCGCCTACGAGATCATCGATGATATCCGGGCAGATGAGATACGGGTAGAGCAGGAGCAGAAGGAAGCGGAAGCGCGTGAGAAGGCCGAAGCCAAAGAAGCGGAACGCCAGGCACGGGAAGAAGCGAAGAAAAAAGCCAGCGAGCAGTCCTGGAGCGACCGGATGAGCAAGAAAGCCCAGAGAAAACTGGAAACCGAACTGATCAACATGGCTGCCAGATCGGCAAAGAAAATGCTGAAGAACTTCCTCAACAGGTAAGTTCGGAACAACTGTGAGAACAGTTGTTTTTAAACCAACGGAGTCATACTATGAGTGTCATATTAAGCGATATAGTCCTTCCTTCCGAAGGATATGAACAAGCAGAGATCCTGGCTGTACGCTTCTTCCATAAAGAGAACCGTGCTGTCTTTATGCTTCGTGTTCCGGAGTTTCCGGTACTGGAAGCTACACTGGACCTGGAGCATATACTGCAGGAAAAGCTGAAGACGGACGTTGTGATCCGCTTTGAAAGCGCCGAACCTTGCCGGTCGCAGACAGAAGCCGCCAAGTACATTGAATACTGCAGTGCTGCAGAGGATGCGCTGCATTCTTTCAGCAATGCACCGATCCGCTTTGAGCAGGAAAAGCGCAGAATCGTCTTCCTGTACGACGATGATGCCTCTCTTGCGGAAGCGTCTGCTGCAGTCGGTCAGCTGGCCGCAGCACTGGCAGACTATGGTTTTGCCGGCTGGCATATGAGCGCTGAGAAGCACGGAACGGAAACGATTGAAGTCCGCAGTGTTGAAATGCCCAAGCCAGCAGCGGTAAAAGCACCGCAGCCCGCAAGACGCAAGCACCGCGGCAAAGGCCGGCGTGACAGGTACACAGAGATTACTCTTTCCGATATTACAGATCAGATGCGTGATGTACAGTTCGAGGGAGAAGTCTTCAAGGATCCGGACAACTTTGTAATCCGGGCAACCGGCAAGACCATTCAGTCCCTGTATGTCTATGACGGACATGATGCTGTAACAGTCAAACGGTTCGAAGGCAATGACTGCCCCCTGGAAGAACTGAACAAAGTCAAGAACGGGGACCGGTGCCGTTTCTACGGTTCTGTTTCCTATGATACCTATGCCAAGGATCTGGTCTTCAACGCAGAGGAAGTGGAGATCCTGCCCCCTCAGACTGTATGCGATGAAGCGCCTGAGAAGCGGGTCGAGCTTCATACACACACAAATATGAGTGAGATGGATGGTGTGTGCAGTGCCTCCGACATCGTGGAATATGCGTACGGACTGGGCCATGACGGCATTGTCATTACGGACCATGCGGATGTACAGAGCTTTGTAAAAGCATTCAATGCGGCATCATCGCTGAACAAGAAACATCCGGAGCGCCGGTTCAAGGTCGGACTGGGCTGTGAAGTCAACCTGGCCAATGATCATCTGAACATTGTCTACAACAGTACAGACCAGGATATCAATGACCTGGAATATGTTGTGTATGACCTGGAAACGACCGGACTGTCCTGCAAGTATGATTCCATCATTGAATTCGGTGCGGTCAAGGTTTCCAACGGCATGACTCCCCAGCGCATCCAGATGTTCATAAAGCCGCCTCAGTCCATTCCTGCCTACATCACCGGCAAGACGAAGATCACCAATGATATGGTGCGCAACGCAAAACCCTTTGCGGAAGCCGCCAAGGAGATCGTGGAATGGATCGGCGATGCGGTACTGGTAGCGCACAATGCGTCATTTGACTACTACTTCCTGAATGAAGAGCTCAGGAGGGCGGGATATCCGGAACTGAAGAATCCTGTCATCGATACACTGGATCTGTCCAGAGCGCTTCTTACGGAAAGAAGGGCGTACCGTTTGGGCAACATCGCCCGGAACTACGGCATTTCCTACGATGAAGAAGTCGCGCACAGGGCTGACTACGATGCAGAAACCCTGGCCAGTGTATTCCAGAGCCTGCTGCGTGATGCGCAGGCTAAGGGTGTACGTACGCTCAACGATCTGCAGTGGATGGTGCAGGATGAGAATGCCTACCGGAAGGTACGCCGTTCCCATACTGTATTGCTGGCGAAAAATGCACAGGGATTGAAGGATCTGTACCGTCTGGTCAGTGAATCCAATACGAAAACACTGTATGTTGTATCGAAGGGTGCTTCCAAGGATTCCGGAGAGGTAACCGCAGAACCGCGTGTACTGCGCAGTTCCGTGGAGAAGGTAAGGGAGAATCTGCTCATCGGTACATCCTGCCAGAACAATGAAGTGTTTGAACTTGCCTGCAACGCGGATGACACCCGTCTGGAAGCGGCGATGTCCTGGTACGACTATGTGGAAATCCAGCCGCTGAGTGTGTATTCAACGTTTGTTGCCCTGCAGAATGTACCGAGTCTGGACAGGCTGAAGACGGTGATCCGCAGGATCATCCAGACAGCGCAGAAGCTGGGCATTCCTGTTGTAGCGGACAGTGATGCGCATTACTGCAGTCCGAAGCAGAAGATCTTCCGAGATGTCTACATCATGAGCCAGGGTGTAGGCGGTGTACCGCACCCTCTGTACATACGCGATGATATGCTCCGGCAGAAAACGAAGAATCCGGATCAGCATATCAGGCTGACCGATGAGATGCTGGATGAATTCCGCTGGCTCAATGATGATGAGCTTGTCCATCGTATGGTCATTGAGGAACCGCGCAGGATCTTTGATCAGCTGGAAGAAATCCGTCCGGTACCGGCCGGTACATTCCCGCCGATGATCGAGGGCTCGGACGAAAAGCTGCGCAGCATCTGCTACGGTACAGCCCGCAGTATGTACGAGTACAATGGGAAACTCCCGGAAATCGTTGAGAACCGTCTGAAGCAGGAACTGGATATTATCATCAATGATGGCTTCGGTGTGCATTACTACATTGCGCATCTGCTGGTAAAGAAGTCGAATGATGATGGCTACATGGTCGGCTCCCGAGGATCCGTCGGTTCCTCGTTCACAGCCACTATGGCCGGAATTACGGAAGTCAATCCGCTGATCCCGCATTACCGCTGTCCGCACTGCCACCATACCGAGTTCTTTGATGATCCGAAGGTAAAGTCCGGCTACGATCTTCCGGATAAGGTATGTCCTGAATGCGGCCATGTGATGAAGGGCGATGGACAGAATATACCGTTCCAGACATTCCTGACCAAGGGAAAAACACCCGATATCGATCTGAACTTCTCCAATGAATACCAGGCGAAAGCACATGCGTTCATCAGGGATGTCTTCGGAGAAGCGCATGCCTACCGTGCCGGTACCATCGGTACAATCCAGGAGAAAACTGCGTACGGCTACGTTTCCGGCTACTGTGAGAAGATGGGCATCACCGATATGCGGCGTGTCATGCGCGACTATCTGGCGCAGGGATGCCAGGAAGTCAAGCGTACAACCGGCCAGCACCCAGGAGGAATCATCATCATTCCGGAAGAATACGAAGCCGAAGACTTCACACCGGTCCAGTATCCTGCCAACGATCCGAATTCAGAGTGGAAAACAACGCACTACGACTTCCATGATATTCATGACAATGTACTGAAGTTCGATATTCTCGGTCATGTTGACCCTACAGCCATGCGTCTGCTGCAGAGAATATCCGATGTAAAGCCGCAGGACATTCCGATGAATGACCCGGAGACGCTGAGTCTGTTCTACAGTGATGATGCGCTGAAGGCAGATCCCAGAGTCTATCACAAAGAGACCGGTGCGCTCGGTCTACCGGAATTCGGTACAAAGATTACCAGAAGAACACTGGAGGATACCCGTCCGAAGCTCTTTTCGGAACTGGTGATGATATCCGGTCTTTCCCATGGAACCGATGTCTGGGCAGGAAACGCAGAGGTACTGATCAAGCAGGGACATCCGCTGGATGAAGTCATTGCCTGCCGTGACGATATAATGACATACCTGATGGAACAGGGACTGGTGCTGAACGATGCATTCCGCATCATGGAAGACGTACGGAAAGGCAGAGGACTGAAGGAAGAGCAGGAAAAACTGATGAAGGAGCATCAGGTTCCTGACTGGTACATCGAGTCCTGCAAGAAGATCAAGTACATGTTCCCGAAAGCGCATGCAGTGGCGTACGTCATGATGGCTGTACGCATTGCCTGGTACAAGGTCCATGAACCGCAGAACTTCTACATACAGTATCTGTCCCTGCGCTGCGATGCGTACGAGATTGAAACGATGACCCGCGGACTGGATCCCATCCGTCAGCGTATGACGGACATCAGCGAGCGCATGAACAACCGGTTTGCGCCGAATGCCGCAACCAACAAGGAGAGGGCGCTGTACAATACACTGGAAGTCTGTGAAGAGCTCTATGCGCGCGGCTTCCGCATCGCTAATGTAGATCTCTACAAGAGCGATGCCAGCATCTTCAAAGTGGATGAAGAAGACGATCACGTGATCATTCCGCCGTTTACGGTTGTGGACGGCCTGGGTGTCAACGTAGCCAGAAGCATCGTCGAGGCACGCAATGCCGGACCGTTCCTCTCCAAGGAAGATGTATTGAAGCGCACACAGCTTTCTGCGGCCATGCTGAAAAAACTGGAGCAGATGGGCAGTGTAGGCGACCTTCAGGAGCTCAATCAGCTGTCTTTGTTCTGAAATTGCTTGCAAAGTGTCTCAGAATCATTTATATTCTACGTGTCAAGGGAGTGCGGAAGCACTCCTTCATTTATGGAGGAATATGGAAACGATCAAACGTTTGAAGGAACTGTGCCTCCCTGTACTCGAGGAATGCAATGTCATTCTCTACGATATCAAATGGCAGGGAAACGGCAAGGAACGTACACTGGAAGTCTCGATCATGCATGAAGACGGCAGTATGGATCTGGATACCTGCGCATTGGTCAGTGACAGGCTTTCCGAAGTGCTTGACAGCGCGGAAGAGCTGCAGACGAGCTATATGCTGGAAGTATGCAGTCCCGGTGCCGAACGGGAGATCAGAGATCCGTCCGAACTAGCGAAGATGGATGAACCCTATGTGTTTGTCCGCCTGAAGCATCCCATCAACAAAAAACTGGAATGGTACGGCACCGTAGTGAAATACGAGGATGGTGTCCTGCACTTCCGTTACCGTGATAAAGCGGCACAGAAGGAAACAGAGATTCCGGAGGAAGACATTGATTACCTCCGGCTGGCCGTCAGGCTGTAGAGGAGAGTGATTGCTGTGGAACTGAAATACAAGGATATGCTTGCCGCGCTCGATGCGATTGAAACCGAGCGCAGGATTCCGGAAGAAGTCGTCCTGGACGCACTGAAGGAAGCGATGTGCAAGGCCTACAAGAAAGACGCTGAACTGAGCGACATCAACATTGAAGCGGAAATCAACGAGAAGAACGAGACCATTGATATCTACCAGGTCTATCAGGTCGTTGATGAAGTGACCGATGATGAACTGGAAATGGCACCGGAAGACGCTGTGGTTTACAATCCGGACGTAAAGACAGGTGACACGGTCAGACGGAAGATCGAGATTACTTCCATGTCCCGTGCTGCTGCGTCGCTGGCCAGGAACGTCATCCGCCAGAAGATCCGCGAAGCTGAGAAGGTAGCGGTTTACAACGAATATATTGATCAGTTGGACGATATGGTAATCGGTGTTGTTGAATCCGTCAAAGAGAAGTTTGTACTGGTCAATCTTGGCAAGACAGTCGCTATGATGCCTAAATCCGCCCAGATTCCGGGCGAACGTCTCTATGAGGGACAGCAGCTCCGGGTCGTCATCACTGAAGTAGCAAAGGACACAAAAGGCTCCCAGGTGATGGTATCCCGGGCAACACCGGTACTGGTCAAGCGCCTGTTTGAAAAGGAAGTGCCGGAAGTCTATCAGGGTATCGTTGAAATCAAGGCGATTGCCCGTGATGCGGGTGACAGAACCAAGATGGCTGTTATGAGCCACAATCCCGAGATTGATCCGATCGGATCCTGCATCGGACAGCGCGGCAGCCGTGTACAGGAAATCATCGAAGAGCTTCACGGTGAAAAGATCGATATTTTCCTGTGGAACGATGATATAGCGCAGCTGGTCAAGAACGCGCTGGCTCCGGCAGAGATCGTTGCCGTATTCCCCGGTCTGGAAGAACGCAGCCTGCTGGTTGTGGTGGACAGGGATGAACTGAGCCTGGCCATCGGCCGCCGCGGCAAGAATGCCCGTCTGGCAGTCAAGCTGTGCAACCGGAAGATCGACATCAAGACCAGGGAAGATCTGGAAGAAATGGGTCTGGACTTCAATGAACTGGCACGCAGAGCGGAAGAAGCCAGAATCGCTCATGAGCTCGAAATGCGCCGCAAGGAAGCCGAGCAGAGAGAGCGTGAAGCCCGTGAAGCAGAAGAGCGCCGGAAGGCCGCAATGGCTGCTCTGGCTGAGCAGAAGGCTGCAGAGACCGCTGTAGAAGAGGAAGAAGAACTGATTCCGGAAGAGATGCAGGAAGCCGTCAAGGAGCGTATCCGTACAGAGATCGCTATGACGCCGGATGAGGAAGCGAAGGAAGAGCCCGCTGCAGAAACAGCAGCTGAAGAGCTGCCTGCAGAAGCAGAGGAACCGGCAGAAACGGAAGAAGTGCCCGCAGAGCCTGAAGAAGAGCCTGAGGCAGCGGAAACCGTCAAGGAACCGGTTGCCAGAAAGCGCAAGGTGGACCTGGAGGCCGTTGCCCAGAACAATGATTATGTTTCTTCACTTGAGAAACTGGCTGAAGTCACAAGACCGAAGCAGCAGGCAAAGAAGAACCCCCGCAAGCGCAAGAGCGATGAAGAAGATATCCGTGTAAACAACAAGGAACTTGAGGAACAGATCCGCAAGGAGATGAAGACGGATGATCTGATGAAGCCGGTCTACACCGAGGAAGAACTCGAAGAAATCGAAGCTCAGCAGCGTGAGGAAGAAGAAAGCATGTACGACTTCGACTACGATGAGTACGAAGACTACTATGACGAGGATATGAACTGATGCCCAGGAAGATACCGATGAGGCGGTGCGTCGC
>JAFOIY010000136.1 GCA_017420505.1 Solobacterium sp.
CGACTTCAGTCACTGACGCTCAGCCTCCTTTCCAGCATTCTGACCCCATAGGTCAGTACTGTTGTCATAACCAGATAGATTCCCGCAATGATGAACAGCGGCTGCCAGATCAGGAACTTGTTCGCCAGCAGTACCCGGGTGTACATCAGCTCATACAGCATGAAGGTTCCGGCCATGGAGGTTTCCTTGATCATCGCAATGTATTCGTTTGCCAGCGCCGGCAGAATGTTCTTGATTGCCTGCGGCAGGACAATGCGGATCATGGTGTTCTTCGCTGTCATGCCCAGTGATCTTGCGGCTTCTGTCTGTCCCTTGTCCACGGAATTGATGCCGCCGCGGATGATTTCCGAAACATAGGCGCTGGAGTTCAGGATCAGCGCGATCAGAACATAGGTCACCTTGGAAAGGTTGTTCATGACCGGGAACGCGATCGGCAGGAAGAAGTACGCAATGTACATCTGAACCAGCAGAGGCGTACCTCTCAGCACCGTTACATAGACCGAAGACAGGGTCTCCAGCACCTTGATCTTCGACAGGCGCAGGAAGGACACCAGGCAGCCGAGGATACTGCCGAAGAACACTGCGATAAACGAGAACCGCAGTGTTCCAATAGCACCCTTCAGAAAGATCGGCCAGTATTCCAGAAATACATCAATGATACTCGGTCCGAGTCCCATGATGGATTACTCTCCCTCTTCCAGCGCGAGGATCTGATCCCTTACATACATCTCCTGCAGAGAGTTTGCCTGGGCCATGATGTGTGTACCGAGGAAGTCTTCCAAACTGTGGTACTTGTCCGCATCCGCTGCCGGAACGATCAGTGTGTGGAACGAAACGGAGGAATCACCGATGTAGCCGAGGCTCAGCTCGAACGCTTCTTCTCTGTCTTCCTTCCAGCCGAATCCGGAGAGCGCCAGGTCAACCTTGCCTGTATCAACCGCTGTCAGAACCGCGTTGAAGTCCATTGTCTCAATGACCAGGTCTACACCCAGGCAGTCCGCGATATACTTCGCCAGCATCATTTCGTTGCCGTATACAACGCCGTCTTCCGTGATGAACTCCGCTGCCGGGTAGTCCGGGGATGTCGCAATGACCAGTGTTCCCTTGTCCAGGACTTCCTTCAGCTTGCCTGTCGGGTTGGAGAGATCCAGCTCCGGCTTTTCAAGATCCGTTGTATCGACGAGGTAGTTGTATGTTTCGTCAACCGGTGTGTCAGTCCAGATCGGTACGCCCAGATCCGCAAGGATCTTCTCTGCTTCTTCGTCTTCAGTACCGCTCTGCTTCTTGGCGATCGCTACCCATGTTGTGTAGTAGGTGTGCGGGAATGCCGGGTCAACGAATGTCGTTGTGGCTTTCTCGATGCACTTGTTGATGGCAGCCATGAATTCTGTTTCGCCCTTCTTCGCAGCCGCTACGTTTCCTTCGTGCTCGCCGTACATCGTCAGGTCGAAGTTGATGCCGGTCATGACGAACGCGCCGTCAGACTGATTGACATAGTTCTGGGCTGTTGTGCCGTCCAGCGCGACAGCGTCGCACTTGCCGGAAGCCAGTCCCAGGATTGCCTGGTCCAGTGTCGCTACCAGTTCCAGTTCGGTTTTCTTTGTTTCGGGTTCATTTGTACCGTTGCTGCATCCGATCATGCTCAGAGCCAGCAGGCAGGCCATAGCCTTATTCACAATCTTCTTCATTTTCTTTCTCCTTTTCCATTGTGTCTGTATTCTATGAAGCGTTCTTTGCGGCTTCGTCGTCGTTTGATGTACTCCATATTTCCTTTGTCCCCCTTGATATAAAAAGCCGTCCTGCAAAAGGACGGCTGTATTGACCGCGGTACCACCTAATTTCCTGCCAGAGTATATAACCCGTCATGGCAGACACTCTTCGTCCGTAACGCTGACCTGCGTGCCGCTTTACCGGCCTGCTCCGGAGCACGTTCCTTCTTCTGTCCATATCCCCATCTCATCCTGCCGGGACTCGCTTCATGGACGCTGCGGAAGTACTACTCTCCCTCATCGCTGATAATAGAATTATATAAAAAACATTTCTCTGTGCAAGAAATGTTCTTTGTATTCCGTTGTTTTCTGAGGATATTTACAGCATTTATTGAAAATGTTTTCATTTGCTCTCTGCCTGGAGGTCTTCCAGCGACAGTCCGCAGTAGTACAGTTCCATCCGCAGATACAGCTTTACCTGTTCGATCATCTTCAGTACTTCTTCCGCACAATCGCTGCTGTGCGTTCCATCGCTCAGCTCATAGGTGCACGATGTACCGAAGACGCCCACATCGCCGGCCCAGTTGTATACGTACTTGCTGGAGTAATTGGTATAGATGAACTGGTGGTTGGGGAAGTCAATCGTATAGCTTTCACTGTCGTTGAACTCACTCTTGTATACTTTGCCGTCTTCCGTGCGGTACCCCAGTCTGCTGACCAGGCGCTTGCGGAAGGTTCCTTCTGCTGTCTCCTCCGGCGCATCGTCCTCTACATCCGCATCACTGATGGCATCCGTGTCGATTTCACTGTAGTGGACGTAAGCCGCCTGTGCATCACGCAGGTCATCGGTGATGGTTACTTCTGTACTGCCGAACAGGAGCTTCCGGGTCTCTGAACGGTACAGGATGGCCACATCCACGCCGCTCTGGGACAGTGCAGCGTGGAACTCTGCTGCTTCAGCGGCAATCATACCGTCCTCGATGGTCTGCGTGATTGTCCCGTCCAGGATCTCCACCCCTTTGACCTGGTTGAATCCGTAGAAGTCATAGTGCTCCAGGAAGATCTTTTCCGCCGCTTTCTGCGTCAATGTGTATACAACCGTATCGTCGTTGATCTGTACCTCACTGTATTCGCTCTTTGCGGGGATATACGGCTCCAGCTGCACCTGCATCGCCTGCTTCAGCTGATCCAGCGTCATGTCTTCGTAGTAGTCTACCCCGTTGTAGGTATTGTACAGCCGTCCGCCGTAGTACCAGCCTTCCAGTGCGGAGGATGCTCCGTTGCCGTAGATGTTCTGGGTATAGTGCGCTTCGTCTTCCTCGACTTCCAGTACACCGTCCAGATCGAATGTCTGCATGGTGTTGTTGGGATAGGAAAGCTCATAGGTGCACCGGAAGGTTTCCGTATACACGCTGTCCGTTCTGGCTGCGGAAGGAATCTCTGTACTGCTGTCGTCCTCCGGCTGTGTCTCCTGTGCACAGGCGCACAGCAGAACACAGGCCGCAGGAATCATCATCCAACGTTTCATAAACCGTATTATAGTCATACTTCCCGGGAAATGAAAGAGCAGGATCTCTCCTGCTCTGTTTTGAACTATACCAGTTCGATGATTGCCATCGGTGCAGCGTCACCGCGGCGTGTGCCTGTTTTAATGACACGTGTGTAGCCGCCGTTGCGCTCTGCATACTTCGGTGCGACTTCATCAAACAGCTTCTGCAGTACAGTCTGCTCTGTCTTCTCATCCGCGACAACATTGCGGATAAAGGCAGCCGCCCTTCTGCGGGAAGCCAGGTCACCCTTTTTGCCGAGTGTGATCATTTCATCGACAACAGAACGGAGATCCTTCGCCTTCGCTTCTGTTGTCTCTACACGGCCGTAGAGAATCACCGATGTGGCAAGATTCCTCAACATCGCCTTGCGATGGTCAGCTTTTCTTCCGAATTTACGATTCCACATAATCAGTACCCTTTCTTAATCGAAGGACTTGAAGCCCAGACCCAGTTCAGCGAGCTTGTCCTTAACCTCTTTCAAAGATTTCTTTCCGAGGTTCCGGACTCTCATCATTTCCTCCTCGGTCTTCTGTGTCAGATCATCTACGGTCTGGATGCCTGCCCTCTTCAGACAGTTGTAGGACCGTACCGACAGATCCAGATCTTCAATCAGCTGCTGCTGACCCTTCACCTGGATTTCCGTACCGTTCTCTCTGATCACATTGTCCATGCTCAGGACATCTTCATTGATGCCCGCAATGATATCCAGATGATCGATCAGGATCTTTGCGGCCATCGCCAGCGCCTTCTGCGGTGTAATGGACCCGTCTGTCCAGATTTCCATCGTCAGGCTGTCATACTTGGTATTCTGGCCGACACGGGTAGGCTCCGCAACATACGCAACCTTCTCGATCGGTGTATAGATCGAATCCGTATAGACAGTGCCGATGCCCTGGGAGCTGCCCTGGTTCATCTGCTTGTTGATGTCGCTGCCGACATAGCCGCGGCCGTTCTTGGCCTTCAGCTCCATCTCCAGCGTCGCATCCTTCTCCAGATGGGCAATCTCCAGATCCTTGTTCAGCACTTCCACACCGGCAGGACAGATGATGTCCCCGGCAGTGACTGTGCACGGTCCCTTGGCGGAAATCTGCAGTGTATAGGTTTCATCGTCCTCGATCGTCATGATCAGATCCTTCAGATTGAGAATGATGATCGATACATCTTCACGGACACCGGGAATGGTTGTGAACTCATGGTACACACCATCCACCTTGATGGAGTAGACAGCAGCGCCCGGGAGGGAGGAGAGCAGTACCCGACGAAGTGCATTGCCGATCGTCGTACCAAATCCTCTTTCCAGCGGAGACATCACAAATTTTCCGTAGTGTTCGTCTTCAGAGTATTCCTTTACTTCAAAATCGGCGCGTTCAAACTTCTGCATCCATTTTCCTCCAATTCATTCAATCAACCACGCGGTCTCTTCGGTGGACGGCATCCGTTGTGAGGGATCGGTGTTACATCATTGATTGCTGTGATGTCCAGGCCTGCAACCTGCAGGGAACGGACAGCTGCCTCACGTCCGGGACCGGGTCCCTTGACATTGACTTCCACTGTTTTCATACCCTGCTGTACCGCTGCCTTCGCAGCAGCTTCCGCACAGAGCTGGGCAACATACGGAGTGGACTTACGGGAACCCTTGTAGCCAAGTGCACCTGCAGAACTCCACGCAATGACGTTTCCGCCTTCATCCGCGATCGTTACGATCGTGTTGTTGAATGTTGAATGGATGTGTGCCACACCCCTGACAACATTACGCTTAACCTTCTTACGAACGTTTCTTCTTCCGGACGTTCTTGTATTCTTTGCCATATTTCAACGACCCTCCCGATTACTTCTTCTTGTTCGCAACAGTACGACGGGGTCCCTTGCGGGTACGGGCATTCGTACGTGTTCTCTGACCGCGTACAGGCAGACCGCGTCTGTGACGCATGCCTCTGTAGCAGCCGATTTCCATCAGACGCTTGATGTTCAGCGCACGCTCACGGCGCAGATCACCCTCTGTCTTGATCTCATCAACTGCCTGACGGATGGCTGTCTCCTGCGCATCAGTAAGGTCTTTGGTACGGATATCTTCGGAAATGCCGCAGTCAGCCAGAATCTTCTTCGCTGTTGTCGGTCCGATACCGTAAATATAGGTCAATGATACTACCACCCTTTTATTGGCGGGAATATCAACACCAGCAATACGAGCCATATATCTCTTTCTCCTCTTTCTTAACCCTGTCTCTGCTTATGCTTCGGGTTCTCGCAGATGACCATCACAACGCCGTTGCGCTTGATGATCCTGCACTTGTCACAAATAGGTTTTACTGATGGTCTTACTTTCATGATTGTTCCTCCATGGCACAAATGGATTACTTGTGCCGATAAGTAATGCGCCCACGTGTTAAGTCGTACGGTGAAAGCTCTACTGTGACCCTATCGCCTGGTAAAATGCGTATGTGGTTCATCTGGATTTTACCAGAAACGTGAGCGAGGATCTCCATCCCGTTCTGCAGCTTTACCGTGAATTTTGCGCCGGGAAGTGTATCTTCCACAACGCCTTCCATTTCAATTACATCCTGCTTGCTCATTCATTCCTCACAATGATTGTCCCCGGTGCAGGAGGTCTCCCTCCCGCACCGTACGGAAATCATTCAATCTCCCCGAGGATCTCCCTGATCTCGGCGAACACTTCGTCCGCAGGCTTTCCTGCATTGACCGTGTGCACCAGACCTTTGTCCCCGTAGAATTCGATTACAGGTTTTGTATTGTTGTCATACTCGTCCATACGGACTTTCAGCTGTTCAACTGTATCATCCTTGCGCTGCACCAGCTCTGCACCGCAGACATCGCAGATGCCCTCTACCTTGCTCGGCTTGTTGACGATGTGGTAGATTGCACCGCACTTCGGACAGATTCTCCGGCCGGTGATTCTCACCACCAGGTCATCGAAGCTAACTTCAAGAGCGATCACAGCCTGTACGGGACGGCCGATCCGCTCAGCGATCTCTGTCAGCGTATTTGCCTGTTCCAGCGTTCTGGGGAAGCCGTCCAGCAGGTAGCCCTTCTCACAGTCAGGCTCCTGCAGCCTTGCTTCAACCATACCGTTGATTACAGCATCCGGAACCAGTTTGCCCGCTTCCATATAGCCCTTCGCTTCCAGGCCCAGCGGTGTATTGTTCCGGACATTCTCCCTCAGCATGTCTCCTGTGGAGATATGCGGGATGTCATAGGTTTGAATAATCAGATCGGACATTGTGCCCTTGCCTGCACCGGCAGGACCCATAATGAGAATATTCATTGAATTCCTCCCTTCACTATCTGAACGCTGTACCGGTGTACTTCACCGATGTCAGCTGGCTCTTCAATGCGTTCATCGTCTCCATCGCAACACCGACGACGATGATGATACCTGTACCGCCCAGGGAAACCGAGTTCGGCAGGGTAGTGACCATCGGCAGCAGATACGGGATGACAGCGATTATCGTCAGCGCGGTTGCGCCCAGAACCGTAATTCTGTGCACGACACGCTTCAGGTAAGCAGCCGTTTCCTCACCCGGACGGATGCCCGGAATGTACGCTCTGTTCTGGTCCAGATTCTCTGCCAGATTGTCCAGGTCAAGCTGGAGATCTGTATAGAAGAATGTGAACAGGAATGTCAGTACAGCGTACAGGATCAGGCCGAGGGGCTTCTGCATGCTCAGTACGTTGCTCACCTTCGTATACCAGTCATACTTCACAAAGCTCAGTATGATCTGCGGCGCTGTAATGATCGCCGAAGCGAAGATGACCGGGATTACACTCGCAGAGTTGATGCGGAACGGAACATACGTTACATCGTTGCCGCCCCTCCGGATCGCACCGGAGTACTGGATCGGTACTTTACGCACTGCCAGCTGCATGATCACAACACCTACAATGATCAGCAGGTACACCAGACAGTAGCCTGCAAACTGCAGAATGCCGCTGAACGCTGCACCCTGCGCCTGTCCGCTCATCAGAATGTTGAACACCTGCATGAAGTTCGCCGGCATGTTGGAAACAATTCCGGCAAAGATGATCATTGAGATTCCGTTTCCGATACCCTTGTAGCTGATCCGGTCGCCGATCCACAGCAGGAACATGACGCCCGCAACCAGCACCGTTGCGGTGAACAGATAGGTGGAAGCCTTCGTATTCTCAAGGATATGGTACTGCCTGTCAAACATGTAGACCATCGAGAAGGACTGGATGAAGGCCAGAACAACCGCGAAGTAGCGGGTAATCTTGTCCAGCTTGCGCCGTCCTGTCTTTCCCTCTTTTGCCATATCCGTCAGTGCAGGTATGACGTCCATGCTCAGCAGCTGGATGATGATGCTCGCCGTAATGTACGGTCCGACACCCATGGCGAATACGGACATTCTCTCGAATGCGCCGCCGCCCAGCAGGTTCATCATGCTCAGGATGGAATTGTCCGAAATCTGCGCAGCCAGCGCCGAGGCATCCACACCGGGCACCGGAATCGATGCACCGATGCGGTAGATCAGCAGCATAGCCAGGGTAAACAGAATTCTGCCGCGAATGTCCTTGTTCTTGAACAATCCAGCAAATGTCCGCAGCATTCTACAGTACCTCGGCTGTTCCGCCTGCTTCTTCGATTGCCTTCAAAGCTGTCTTTGTAAACTTCGCCGCTTTTACGGTCAGCTTCTTCTCAAGCTTACCGCCGCCGAGTACTTTCAGACCGTCCAGCTCCTTCTTTACGAGCCCTGCAGCCTTCAAAGCCTCAAAGTCAACTACTGCACCCTCTTCGAAACGATTCAGGTCCTCAACATTGACCACTGCATATTCCTTGTGGTTCATGCTTGTGAAACCACGCTTCGGGAACCGCTTGAATGCCGGTGTCTGTCCGCCTTCAAAGCCGATCGCTACACCGCCGCCGCTCCTCGAATTCTGGCCCTTCTGGCCCTTTCCGGCTGTCTTGCCGTTGCCGGAGCCCTGGCCTCTGCCGATCCGCTTGGAAACGAAACGGGCACCATCCATGGGTTTCAGTTCATTGAGTTTCATGCCTGTTCCTCCTTACCGAACCTCAGCGACCTTCAGATCGCGTTCCTTGGCCACTGCTTCCACAGTACGCATATTCTTCAGTGCATCCAGTGTAGCGTATACAACGTTGACCGGTGTACGGGAGCCGATGATCTTGGACAGTACATCCGCAATGCCTGCCAGCTCCAGAATGGAACGAACCGCACCGCCGGCAATGACACCGGTTCCCGGCGCAGCCGGTCTCAGCATGACAGAGCTTGCTCCATGCCTGCCCTGGGATACATGCGGAACCGTACGTCCGTTCTCTACCAGCTGTACTGTGAATACATTCTTCTTCGCAGCTTCTGTTGCCTTCTTGATCGCATCAGGTACTTCCGTAGCCTTGCCGATACCGAAGCCTACTCTTCCCTTGTGGTCGCCGACGACAACCAGTGCCGCAAACCGCATTCTGCGTCCGCCCTTCACGGTCTTACTGACGCGGTTGATGGAAACTACGACATCGTCAAACTCTTTCGGTTCACGCTTTTTAAACGGTCTCTTTTCACGTTCTGCCATTTCGTTGTTCTCCTTTCCGCTCAGAATTTCAGTCCGGCTTCTCTGGCCGCATCAGCCAGTGCCTGAACCCTTCCGTGATATACATAGCCACCGCGGTCGAAGCGTACGCTTTCGATCCCGGCATCCAGACACTTCTTCGCAATGTCTTCGCCGACTTTCTTGGCCGCCTCAATGTTTCCGCCGTACTCCAGCTTCAGATCCTTGGAATTGGAAGCCAGCAGTGTATGCCCCTTCGTATCATCGATGATCTGTGCATAGATGTGCTTGTTGGAACGGAACACATTCAGTCTGGGACACTCGGGAGTTCCGCTTACTTTTCTGCGGACACGTGCATGTCTGCGCAGACGCTCTTCATTTTTCTTTGTCTTCTTCAGCATATGACTCTCTCCTTCCCATTACTTCTTAGCGGCTGTCTTGCCTTCCTTGCGGCGTACATGCTCGTCCTTGTAGCGGACGCCCTTTCCACCGTAAGGCTCAGGCTTCCTGGCAGCCCTGACATTCGCAGCGAACTGTCCGACTCTCTGCTTATCGATGCCTGTGATATTGATCGTTGTCGCATCCGGTACTGTTACTTCAACATCTGCCGGAATATCGAACTCTACAGGGTGGGAATAACCGAGGTTCATCGTCAGCTTCTTTCCTGCCAGTGCAGCACGGTAACCGATACCGACGATCTGCAGTGTCTTGGTGTAGCCTGTGTGTGTTCCTTCGATCATGGTTGCGAGCAGAGCCCGGGTCGTTCCGTGAAGCTGCTTGGTACGCTTCTCTTCGTTGGGACGGACGACCTTGACGGTACCGTCCTCAACCTCGATGCTCATCATCGGGGAGAACTTCCTCGTGAGAGTACCTTTAGGACCTTTGACCGTCACCTCATTCCCATCGGCAATCGTCAGCTCGACTCCCGCAGGAATGGTAATCGCTTTATTTCCGATACGTGACATTTATTTCTATCCTTTCCTTACCATACATAGGCAACGACTTCGCCGCCTGTGTGCTTTTTACGCGCTTCCCGGTCCGTCATCATGCCCTCGCTTGTGGAGATGATGGCGATACCCAGTCCGTTCAGGACCCTGGGCAGCTCATTTGCCCTTGCATAGACACGCAGACCCGGCTTGGAGATCCGCTTGATACCATTGATGACTCTGGCCTTGTTTGCACCGTACTTCAGTGTAATGACCATCTTCTTTTCAATGCCTTCACCCTCTACCGAGTAATTTGTGATGTAGCCTTCTGCCTTCAGAATGCGGGCAATTTCAATCTTGACCTTGCTTACCGGAGCAACGTCCACCGTTTCCATCTCAGCATGAATACCATTGCGGATTCTTGTGAGCATATCGGCGATAGGATCTGTCATATTCATACCTGTTGTTCCTCCTTACCAGCTGGCCTTCTTGACACCCGGGATCTGGCCCTTGTAGGCCAGCTCACGGAAGCAGATTCTGCAGAGCTTGTACTTGCTCAGCACGGAATGCGGACGTCCGCAGCGCTCACAGCGTGTATACGCACGTGTGGAGAACTTCGCAGGACGGCTCTGTTTTACCTTCATTGATGTTTTTGCCATTGCTTCATCCTCCTCTTACTTTGCAAACGGCATGCCCATTTCCTTGAGCAGCGTGAATGCTTCCTGGTTGGTTCTCGCCGTCGTAACGATGACGATGTCCATACCGCGCACCTTGTTGACCTTATCGAAATTGATTTCCGGGAAGATCAGCTGTTCCCTGACACCCAGCGTGTAGTTGCCGCGGCCGTCGAAAGCCGTTGTGGATACACCGCGGAAGTCACGGACACGCGGCAGGGAGATATTGACGAGCTTGTCGAAGAACTCGTACATGCGCTCACCGCGCAGTGTGACCTTGCAGCCGATGGCCATGCCCTCACGCAGTTTGAAGTTCGCGATGGACTTCTTTGCCTTTGTGATGACCGGCTTCTGGCCGCTGATGATTGTCAGCTCTTCAACAGCTTCTTCCAGTGCCTTCGGATCCGCAATCGCGTCACCGACACCGAAGTTGATGACGATCTTCTCCAGCTTCGGTGCCTGCATCGGGCTGGTATAGCCGTATTCCTTGATCAAAGAAGGCTTTACGGTTTCCTGATATTTCTGCATCAGACGGTTCATTACTTCTTGCCTCCCTTGATTTCCTTGCCTGTTGTCTTGTAGACGCGGACCTTATTGCCGTTCTTGTCGAACTTGTGGCCCACTCTGGAAACAGCGTTGTTGTCATCGACAACCATGACGTTGCTTGCGTTGATCGGCGCTTCGAACTGAGTGATTCCTCCGTCCGGATTCGCCTGTGTCGGCTTATTGGCCTTCTTTGCGATATTGACGCCTTCTACAGTGACAGTATTCTTCGTAGGATTGACGGAAGTAACCTTGCCTGTCGTTCCCTTGTAGTGTCCTGTAATGACCTTTACGGTATCACCTGTCTTGATTTTCATTCCAAGTTCCTCCTTACAGTACTTCCGGCGCCAGGGAAACGATCTTCATGTAGCCCTTGTCACGGAGTTCTCTCGCAACCGGACCGAAGATACGTGTTCCGAGCGGTGTGCCGTCATCCTTGATGATGACAGCTGCGTTCTCATCGAATTTGATATAGCTACCGTTGTCACGGCGTACACCGTACTTGGTACGGACGACGACGCACTTGACAACCTGGCCTTCCTTGGCCGTTCCGTTCGGCGCTGCCGACTTTACGGAGCAGACAACGATATCACCGATCGTTGCGCTCTTGCGGCGGCTGCCGCCCAGGCAGCGGATCACGAGCAGTTCCTTTGCACCGGTGTTGTCAGCTACCTTCAGTCTTGTTTCGTTATGAATCATTACTTTCTCCTCCCGGTTCTACAGAATGACTGCTTTCTCGATGATCCTTACCAGGCGGTAGTGCTTGTCCTTGGACAGCGGTCTTGTCTCCATCAGTTCAACGACATCGCCTGTCTTCGCCTCGTTGTGCTCATCGTGTGCCTTGTACTTGTTTGTGAATTTCACACGTCTTCCGTATAAAGGATGGCGCTTGCTGGTATCAACTTCCACCACGATTGTCTTGTCCATCTTATCGGACACGACGACACCGCGGATTACCTTACGGCTGTTTCTTTCTTCCATCTTCTTCACCTTCCTCTATTACGCCTTCGCATTCGCTCTCTCGGTCAGAACCGTCTTGATGCGTGCGATGGTCTTGCGGACTTCCTTCATATGCGCCGGATTCTCCAGAGCGCCTGTCGCCTGCTGGAAGCGCAGGTTGTAGAGTTCACCCTGCAGGGAATCGATTTCCCTTACGAGTTCCTCGTTGCTCAGATCTCTGATTTCCTTGACATTCATGATTACTTACCCTCTTCCTTCATAATAAAGCGGGTCTTGACGCTGAGCTTGTTCGCACCGAGGCGCAGAGCTTCACGCGCAACTTCCTCACTGACACCGTCGATCTCGAAGAGAACACGGCCGGCCTGTACCACGGCTACCCAGTGGTCAGGTGCACCTTTACCGGAACCCATACGGACTTCCAGAGGCTTCTTTGTCCTCGCAAGCTGAGGGAATACCTTGATCCAGACCTTACCTGTACGGTCCATATAACGTGTCATGGCGACACGGGCAGCTTCCAGCTGGTTGCTGGAGATGTATCCGCCTTCATCCGCTACGATGCCGTACTTGCCGAACGCGATCTCGCGTCCTGCCTTGGACTTGCCTTCATAGCTGATGCGGTGCGGTCTTCTGTACTTTGTTCTGTTGGGCATCAACATAATTACTCATTACCTCCCTCGCTCTGTGCAGGAGCCTGTGCCTCTGCGGGCGCAGCGCTTCTGTTCTCACGGCGGTCAGGACGTCCGCCCCTGCGGTTGCGGTCGTTTCTGCCTCTGCGGTCGTTGCGGGCAGGACGTACCGGAGCCTCCGGCTCCTTCACCATCTCTCCCGGCAGTACTTCACCGCGGCAGATCCAGACCTTGACACCGAGTTTGCCGTAGGTTGTGTGTGCTTCGGAGCACGCATAGTCGATATCACTGCGCAGTGTGTGCAGCGGAACGACACCCTGGGAATAACCCTCGGAACGGGCGATTTCCGCGCCGCCCAGACGACCGGAAGCCAGGGTCTTGATGCCCTTTGCACCGGAACGCATCGTCTGCTGGATGGCCTTCTTCTGCGCGATACGGAACGACTGTCTCTGCTCGAGCTGTTCGCAGATCTTGCGGCCGACAATCGTTGCGTCCAGATCCGGATTCGCGATCTGTACGATATCGATCTTCACGTTCTTGCCGCCGGTCAGCTTCGAGATCTCATTGCGCAGTGTTTCACCGCGGTCCTTGCCGTTGTCGTCCTTGCCGACAGCAGCGCCGGGTCTTGCGCAGCGGATGATCAGTCTGCAGTCATTCTTGGAAGTACGCTCGATCTCCACGCGGGAAACGTAAGCGTCCTTCAGCTTCTTTTCAATGAATCTGCGGATTTTGACATCTTCGTTCAGAAGATCTCCGAAATCGGCTTTCTCAGCGTACCATCTGGACTCCCAGTCACGGATGACGCCTACACGCATGCCAATCGGGCTAACTTTCTGTCCCATCTGATCTTCCTCCCTTATCT
Source organism: Solobacterium sp. (assembly GCA_017420505.1). Taxonomy (GTDB): domain Bacteria; phylum Bacillota_I; class Bacilli_A; order Erysipelotrichales; family Erysipelotrichaceae; genus Bulleidia. The sequence continues at coordinate 13,386 of JAFOIY010000136.1, forward strand.
CTCATCCGACACAACCACTGTGATGTGGCTGGTCCTCTTCAGAATCTGTGCTGCTCTGCCTTTGGCTCTCGGCATCCAGCGCTTCAGTGTCATACCTTCATCGGCATAGCACGCCTTGACGTACAGTGCCTCTTCCTGCAGACCGTTGTTGTGAACTGCGTTCGCAGCTGCGCTCTTGACCACCTTCGCAACATCCGCTGCGGCGTGGTTCGGTGTGAACTTCAGGATTGCCAGCGCTTCGTTGACATCCTTGCCGCGGATGGTATCCAGCACCAGGCGTACCTTTCTCGGCGTATGACGGACCGTCTTAGCTGTAGCTTTTACATCCATTGTCTCTTTCCTCCTTACGCCTTCTTATCCTTGTTGTCACCGTGCAGGGCGCTCTTGCGGATCAGGACAAACTCACCGAGCTTGTGGCCGACCATATCCTCGGTAACGTATACCGGTACATGTTCCTTGCCGTTGTACACAGCGAATGTATGCTCTACGAAGCTGGGGTAGATCACTGAACGGCGGGACCAGGTCTTAATGACTTCATTCTTGCCGGCTTCATTCTGGGCGATGACCTTCTTCATCAGATGCTCATCACAGAAGGGGCCTTTTTTAACACTTCTTGCCATCTTTCATTTCTCCTTTCAGCTTACTTACCCTTCCTTCTGCTCATGATCAGAGCGTTGGAAGCTTTCTTGTTCTTGCGGGTCTTCACACCCATGGCCTTCTTGCCCCACGGAGTCATCGGGCTCTTGCGTCCGATCGGGGTTTTGCCTTCTCCTCCTCCATGAGGATGGTCTACAGGGTTCATCGCGGATCCACGGACCGTCGGACGGATTCCCTTCCAGCGGTTGCGGCCGGCCTTGCCCCAGTTGACCAGGTTGTAGTCTTCGTTGCCTACGGTACCGATCGTAGCGCGGCAGATGTTCGGAACCTTGCGTACTTCACCGGAGCTCAGACGCAGTGTTGCGTGCGGGCCGTCGAAGCCGAGGATCTGGGCGCTGCATCCGGCAGCTCTTGCCAGCTGGCCGCCCTTGCCCGGTGTCATCTCCACACAGTGGACGATGGTACCTTCAGGGATGTTTCTCAGCTGCATCGCGTTGCCGACCTTGATGTCGACTGCGTCGCCGGAGACGACCTTTGCGCCGACTTCCAGTCCCTGCGGGGCGATGATGTAGCGCTTCTCGCCATCCATATAGTTGATCAGTGCGATGTTGGCGTTGCGGTTCGGATCATATTCGATACCGGCAACTCTTCCCTCTACACCGTCCTTGTTGCGCTTGAAGTCGATGATTCTGTACTTCTGCTTCACGCCGCCGCCCTGGTGACGTGTTGTAATGCGGCCTGTGTTGCCGCGTCCTCCGTGGCTCTTCTTCGGAGCCAGCAGGCTCTTTTCCGGCGTGGACTTCGTAATACGGTCATTGCTCAGTGTACTCATATTGCGGCGTCCGTTTGTCGTCGGCTTATACTTGATTACTGTCATTCTTGTTTTTCCTTTCGCAGTTTATCCGGAGATAGCGGTTTCCTCCGATAGTTTCAGATCCTACTCTTCAAAGAGGGAGATATCCTGGCCTTCCGGCAGCTTGACGATCGCCTTTCTTACCGCGTTCGTCTTTCCCTCATACATGCCCACTCTCTTCTTCTTAGGATGAACGTTGACGATGTTCACCTTCTCGGGCTCGATGTTGTAGATCTCTTTGATCGCCTGGGCGACCTGTGTTTTATTCGCACCCTTCTTCACTTCGAAGTAGACCTTGTTGTCCGCTGCGTTGTCGCGCATGCTCTTCTCAGTGATGATGGGACGGATAATGACTTCACGTGCGTTCATTATTCGAACACCTCCCCTGCCCTCAGGGCAGCTGCTTCCGTAAATACGATCCGGTCTGCGTTCATGATGTCATAGACATTCAGTTCCTCCACTGTCAGCACCAGCGCTGCAGGGATGTTCCTCAGAGACAGATACGCATTGTCGAAGTCTTCTTCGTAGTTGACGACGAACAGTGTCTTGCGGTCGAAGCCGAACGCCTTCATCATCTCGACGGCCTTCTTCGTCTTGATCTCTTCAAACGCGAGATTCTCGACGACGGTCATCTTTCCTTCCGCCATCTTGTCGCTCAGCGCGCTGCGCAGGGCGAGCCTTCTGACCTTCCGGTTCAGCTTGTAGCCGTACTTGCGGGGATGCGGACCGAAGGCGATCGCACCGTGCCTCCACTGCGTCGCTCTTGTGGAACCCTGACGGGCACGGCCTGTACCCTTCTGGCGGAACGGCTTCTTGCCGGTACCGCTGACGAAGTGCCTTGTCAGTGTATTGTGCGTACCCTGTCTCAGGCCTGCCTGATAGACCAGCACTGCATCATACATTGCCTGTGTATTCGGTTCAATTCCGAATACGGCATCGGAGACTTCCATTGTCCTGACGACAGCTGCCTCCAGATTGTAAACATCCATCTTAGCCATTGTTTGCCTCCTCTTCCTTGTAGGAAACAAGCTCCGGTACCTTTACGGTCTTGACCGGCTTGACCGTTGTCTTTACGACAACGAATCCTTTGCGCGGTCCCGGGATATTTCCCTTTACAAGAATGTAGTTGTCTTCCGTGTCAACCTTGATGACCGTCAGATTCTGGTTTGTCGTTGTGTAGACACCATCATGGCCGGGCATCGGTGCCAGCTTCTCGATTCTGCCGTTGTTGCGGCCTGTCGTTGCCAGGGAACCTACGTGCCTTACGTTCTTGGATCCACCATGGGACTCCGGACCGCGGTTGCCGTTGTAGCGGGCGATGACACCGGTGTAGCCCTTACCCTTGGAAATGCCCTGTACATCAACGACATCACCTGCCGCGAATACATCAGCCTTCACTTCGTCGCCGACCTCCAGGTTCATCATTTCATCAGCCTTGATCTCCTTGATGAAGTGCTTGGGGGCGGTGTTTGCCTTCTTTGCATGACCGATCGCCGGCTTTGTGCTGCGGTGTTCCTTCACATCCTCATAGCCGAGCTGGAGCGCCTCATACCCGTCGATCTCCATTGTCTTCTTCTGCAGCACAACATTGGGCAGTACTTCAATGACCGTTACGGGAATCAGTTCTCCGTCGACCGTGAATACCTGTGTCATGCCGAGCTTACGTCCTAAGATACCTTTCATTTCTCTCACCGGCTCCTTTCCTAAAGCTTGATCTCGATGTCGACTCCGCTGGGCAGATCCAGTCTGCTCAGTGCGTCGATCGTTTCAGCACTCGGACCGATGATCTCGATCAGTCTCTTGTGCGTACGGATTTCGAACTGTTCACGGGAATCCTTGTACTTGTGAACTGCCCGAAGTACCGTGATGACTTCTCTTTCCGTCGGCAGCGGAACAGGTCCGACGATCTTCTTCGCGCCGTGTCCGGCGGCTGTCTCAACAATCTTCTTCGCAGCCGTATCCAGATTCCTGTTCTCGTAAGCCTTCAGACGGATTCTTACGGAATTCTTTGCCATGAATTTTTCCTCCTTGTATTCACTCCGCTTCTGCGGATCGCTCGGTGGAAATTCCCCGGTTATCACGCTTTCGTGACAACGCCCTTCAGCGTGCCGGCAACCTCCCACTTCTACGCGAGTGCTTGATCATTCTACCACTATAAAAAAGGCCGTGCAAGCCTTTTTTTATGCAATTCTGCAAAAGATTTCACACCCGTTTTTCCGGCTGTTTTCCGGAGCGGAATGGTTTGATATTCAACCTTTTTTCAAAGGATTTCCTGCACCGGAATTCCGAAAAAACGCGTTGTTGTACGCAGTACAGCAGTGCGCACTTCTTCCTCCGGGATGCCCCGTTCCCGAGCGATGCGGCGGACGACCCAAACAATGTTGTTCGGGATATTGTGCGTACCCCGCACCTTCCTCGGCTTCAGGAACGGCGCATCGGTCTCCACCATCATCCGTTCCAACGGTATGTACGGCAGCGCTGCCAGCAGATCCTGGTTGCGGCGGTCGTCGCAGATCCAGCCGGTGATGCCGATGTGCATGCCGAGATCCAGATATTTCTGCACGGTTTCCGCTGTACCGGTGAAGCAGTGGGCAACGGCGCGCTGTGCCGCAGCCGGATGAGCTTTCATGATGCGGTACATATCCTCCGCCGCGCCCCGTTCATGCAGCAGAAGCGGCTTCCCCAGCTTCTCCGCCAGGGCGATCTGGGCTTCAAAGCACTGCAGCTGTTTCTCCCTGGGGGAATACATCCGTTCGTAGTCCAGCCCGCATTCACCTACCGCAAGCAGACGGGGTGTGCTGCGGAACATCTCCTCCAGCTCCTCTATATCCCCTTCCTGCATGTCCTTGGCATCATGCGGGTGGATGCCGGCTGTACCGTATACATCCTGCCGGTCACGTACAAACCCGGCATTCCAGCGGTCCCCTTCCATATCACAGCCGACGGAAATGCAGCGGATGCCGTTCTGCGCTGCTCTTGCGAGCACCGCTTCCGGGTCCGGGAACCGTTCACTGAACAGATTGACGCAGATATCGATGTAGGCCGGCTGATGTGTCGTCATTGTGCTTCTCCTTCAATCAACAGTATTGTACCCCTGAACAGTGGGTCTGTCTTCTACCGGTTTTCCGATGGTATAGTATAGATATCATGAAAGCATATGATTCTGACGAACTGCAGCGCTGGACAGCTCTCCATGGTCCGGCATCCCGCTTTGTACTGACAATTCTGGACAACGGTGGAGAGATCATTGAGGCCACGGATACTGCCCTTGTTCTGCATCAGGCCTGGTCCGATACGCTGTATGCGCTCGGTGCATTCACCGACTGTGCACTGCTGCACAGCGCCGGCACCATCATGACCGACCGGAAGGACTGGTTCGATGAACAGGTGCAGAGCGGAGCGTACGAGGATACACTCACTGCCCGCAATGCTGTACTGCTCGGCGAAGCGCATACCATCGATGTACCGGAAGGCGCAGCGGTGCGTTCGCTGACGAGGGATGATCTGCCGTTCCTGCTGGAGCACTATGACGGCTTTGCGGTGGACAGCGCCTATCTCATCAACTGCATCGAACGCGGTATGCTGGGCATCGAGGAGGACGGCGGGCTGGCCGGCTTCATCGGCTGCCATCCGGAGGGCTCCATGGGTCTGCTGTATGTACTGCCGCAGTACCGCCGCAGACATTACGCCGAAGCGCTGGAAAGCGCACTCATCCGCCGCCTGCAGGCACAGGACCGCTTCGTCTGGTGCCAGGAAGGAGGACAATACACCTTCCTGGAACCTGCAAGCCCGTCTGGGTCTGGTTCCTGCCGATCTTTACTACTGGCTTTTCAGAAAACCATAAAGGAGAAACCAATGACAAACCTGACAATTCA
>JAFOIY010000137.1 GCA_017420505.1 Solobacterium sp.
ATGTCGAAGTCGCTGGGCAACGGCATTGATCCGATGCAGGTCATCGATGAGTACGGTGTGGATGCGCTGAGATTCTTCCTCACGACAAACTCCACGCCCGGCCAGGATATGCGCTATATCCCGGAAAAAGTCGAGGCAGCCTGGAACTTCATCAACAAACTCTGGAACGCTTCCCGCTTCGTACTGATGAACCTGGATGACGGTATGAAGTACTCCGACATCGATCTTACGGATATCAGTGAGGTCGACAAGTGGATCCTGACCCGTCTGAACCAGACGATCGAACATGTTACGGAGAACAATGAAAAATATGAATTCGCCCAGGTAGGCAATGAGCTGTACAGCTTTGTCTGGGATGATTTCTGCAGCTGGTATGTGGAGCTTGCCAAGGCCAATCTGAGCTCGGCGGATGAAAAGGTCAGGAAGGCAACGCAGTCGGTCCTGCTGCTGGCGCTGACGGACATCATCAAGCTGCTGTTCCCGTTCATGCCGTTTGTAACGGAAGAAATCTATCTGAAGCTTCCGCATGAAAAGGACAGCCTGAACCTGGAAAGCTGGCCGGAGATCATTGAGGCAGTCCGCGGCTGTGATATTGCGGATACAGAGCGCCTGATTTCGGCGATTTCGAAGATCCGTGAGCTGAAGGTGGCAGCCGGCCTGAAGCCTTCCGCAAGGATCCATGTCCGTCTGCGCGATATCGACGGCAATATCAAGCCGCTGAGCACCGACCAGGCAGCCATGCTGGAAAGAATGGCCAGAGCGGAGTGGCAGGCAGATCCGGAGGGCGATCTGACCGTTGCGTCCATCAACGGCGGAACCATCCAGATTCCTTCTCATGAACTGCAGAACAAAGAAGAAGAGACCGCGAAGCTGATGAAGGAAGCAGAACGGCTCAGGAAGGAACTGCAGCGCAGTGAGGGAATCCTGAACAACAAGGGATTCCTTGCCAAAGCACCGGCGGACAAGATCGCGCTGGAGCAGAAGAAGCAGGAAGACTACCGCAAGCAGCTGGAAGCCGTGGAAGCACGGCTGGCAGAGCTGGCGTAGAGAGGAGACAGAATGCCGCGCAAGAGTACTGCAGGTGAAAAGATCCTGAAGGCTGCACTGCTGGGGACCAGTGCGTACGGTGCAGCCTGCGGAATCACATTCATGAGGATCTTTGATGTAGAGAAGAGCTGGTTCCGGGAAAAGTACGGGACAGCCGGAAAGACAGATGATGAATGGCTGCAGAAGGCAGAGATCAAGGATGTCTATACAGATTCCTATGATGGTCTGAAGCTGCATGCCATGGTGATCGAGCATCACCCGGAGAGTGACCGGTGGCTGATTCCGCTGCATGGCTATGCGGCGGACGGCAGGGCGATTATACGGATCCTGAAGGATGCGGATGAGCAGGGATACAATCTTCTGGTACCCGACCTGCGCGCCCACGGTTTCTCGGAAGGGCGATGGACCGGATTCGGCTGGCCGGAGCATTATGATCTGCTCGGCTGGATCGGCTGGCTCTGTGCACAGCGTCCGGAATCCCGGATTGCCCTGTACGGTGTATCGCTCGGTGCAGCAGCGGTGATGAACACGGTCGGCGAGCGTCTGCCGGCGAATGTGAAATGCGCTGTGGAAGACTGCGGCTTTGTGGAGATCAAGGAAATCCTTGCCAGCAATCTGAAGGCGGTCATGAACTTCAAGGTGGACTTCCTGATGCCGGGCATTGACTTCTTCGTCAAGCAGATCCTGCATTTCTCCATGTACGACGTCAGTACACGCCGCCAGCTGCGCAATGCGCAGGTGCCTGTGCTTTTCCTCCATGGAACAGAGGACCGTCTGGTTCACTCCGGCAATGCCTATGATTGCTACTACGCATGCGCCGGAAAGCGGAAGCTGCACATTGTGCAGGGTGCGGGGCATGCGGCTGCCTGGCTGGATGATGAATGCCGGCAGAACGTGTTCGCTTTCCTGGATGAGTGCTTTGAACAGACCGTGTAGGATCAGGGGGTTTGCATGATGGAACAGTATATTATGGCAATCGACCAAGGAACGACATCGTCCCGGGCATTGCTGTTCGACAAGGAAAACCGGGTTGTCGCTTCGGCGCAGAAGGAGTTTACGCAGATCTTCCCGCATCCCGGCTGGGTTGAGCATGATGCGATGGAAATCTGGCTCTCTGTGCTGGGGGTGATGGAAAGCTGCGTGCGTGATGCAGGAATCGATGTGGACAGGATTGCCGGCATCGGCATCACCAACCAGCGGGAAACCACGGTTGTCTGGGACAGGGAAACCGGAAGGCCTGTCTACAATGCGGTTGTATGGCAGTCGAGGCAGACTGCTGGAATCTGCGATGATCTGAAAGCGAAGGGATACAACGATCTGTTTGTTTCAAAGACAGGACTGATGATCGACCCGTACTTTGCCGGTACTAAGATCCGCTGGATCCTGGATCATATTGAAGACGGGCAGAAGAAGGCCGAAGAGGGGAAACTGCTTGCCGGTACGATCGACTGCTGGCTGATCTGGTGCCTGAGCGGCGGGAAGGTCCATGCGACGGACTGCACCAATGCGTCCCGGACACTGCTCTACAACATCTACGAGCGGAAGTGGGACGAGGAGCTCTGCGGCATTCTGAACATACCCATGGGGATGCTGCCGGAAGTCAAGGATTCTTCCGGAATCTTTGCCTGGACGGCACCGGAGCGGGTCTTCGGGATCCATGCACCGGTATGTGGAGCCGCGGGAGACCAGCAGGCTGCGCTGTTCGGGCAGAACTGCTTCACGCCCGGCAGCGTCAAGAACACGTACGGAACGGGATGCTTCCTGCTCATGAACACCGGAGAGAAGCCGATGCGTTCCGGAAACGGTCTGGTAACGACAATTGCCTGGGGCATTGACGGCAAGGTGAACTACGCCCTGGAAGGCTCGGTATTCGTAGCCGGCAGTGCACTGCAGTGGCTGCGGGATCAGCTGAGTTTCTTCCGCAAAGCAGCAGACAGTGAGGAAATGGCGCTGTCCGCCCAGGGATCGACCGTAATCATGGTGCCGGCGTTCGTCGGCCTCGGTGCGCCGTACTGGGATGATAAGTGCAGAGGTGCCTTGTTCGGACTGACCCGCGGAACAACCACGGAGGACATTACCAAAGCGGCGCTGGATTCCCTGGCTTACCAGACCAAGGATGTACTGAGCGCCATGGAACAGGATACCGGCAGCCGCATTACGTCCCTGCGTGTGGACGGCGGGGCGAGTGCGAACAACTACCTGATGCGCTTCCAGAGCGATCTGCTGCAGTGCGATGTTGTCCGTCCGGCAAACCTGGAGACCACTGCAATGGGCGCTGCCCACCTTGCCGGACTGGCTGTCGGCTTCTGGACGATGGAGGACTTTGCACGCTTCGCGGACAGCGATACACTGTTTACGCCTTCCATGAGTCCGGAAGAAGCAGGGAAGCGCTATGCCAGATGGCAGAACGCTGTCGCTGCGGCCAGGATGTATCAGGCAGAAGATTGACTTAAAGGATATTTAGCGTTATAACATAGGCAATGCTGGGATGGAGACATGATCCTTCTGTTCCCGATCAGAGAGCTTTCCGGTAGGTGAGAGGAAAGTGAAGGATGGTCGGATTACCGCTCCGGAGCAGGGTCTTAATCGATTCCCGTTTCATCTGCGTTAAAGATTATGAGGTGTCCGTACAGTGATACGGGAAATAAGGTGGTACCGCGCATATCCAGGCGTCCTTTGTGATAAGGACGCCTTTTTAGTTCAGGAGGAGAAGGAAATGATCAATTTCAAGGAAGATGAAAAGCTGCATGTACTGAATCACAGTTGTGCGCATCTGATGGCCCAGGCTGTCAAGCATCTGTACCCGCATGCGAAGTTTTGGGTCGGACCGGTGGTCGATGAAGGATTCTACTATGACATGGATCTCGGCGATGATGTCATCCATGACGAGGATCTGGAAAAGATCGAGAAGGAGATGAAGAAGTGCTCCAAGGATGCCAAGAAGATCATCGGCAGGGAAGTGACGAAGGAAGAAGCGCTGGAACTGTTCAAGGATGATGTCTACAAGCTCGATCTGATCAACGGCATGGAAGACGGAGAACCCATTACGGTCTATACCCAGGGGGATTACATGGATCTCTGCCGCGGTCCTCATATGGAGAACACGAAGCAGGTCAAGTACTTCAAGCTGCTGAAGCACTCCGGTGCGTACTGGAAGGGCGATAAGAACAATAAGGTTCTGCAGCGTGTCTACGGTGTATGCCTGCCGACACAGGAAGAACTGGATGCTTATCTGGAAGAACTGGAGGATATGAAGGCCAGGGATCACCGCAAACTCGGCAAGGACATGCAGATGTTCATGTTCTCGGATCTGGTCGGTGCCGGTCTGCCGATCTGGCTGCCGAACGGATTCACACTGAGGCGGATCATGGCGGACTACATGATGAACCTCGAGCTGAACAATGGATATGTACACGTCAAGACACCGGTTGTAGCGAACGTACGTCTGTACAAGACGTCCGGCCACTGGGCTCATTACCGTGATGATATGTTCCCGGAGATGGGCATGGATGAGGATGAGTCCTATGTTCTGCGTCCGATGAACTGCCCGGAGCACATGGTCATCTACAAGTCCCAGCTGCATTCCTACCGTGATCTGCCGATCCGTATCGCAGAGATTGCGGATGACTTCCGCTATGAAGCGAGCGGTGCTCTGACAGGCATGGAGCGTCTGCGCGGCTTTGCCCAGAACGATTCCCACATCTTCGTCCGTGCGGACCAGATCAAGGAAGAGTGCCAGCGGGTTCTGGACCTGATCATCGGTGTATACAGGGACTTCGGCATCAACAACTACCGTTTCCGTCTCTCTCTGCGCGATATCAACAACAAGGACAAGTACTTCGGCAATGACGAGCTGTGGGAACTGAGTGAAACAGCTCTGCGTGAGGTCCTGGTGGAGCGCAATGTTCCGTTCTACGAAGCACCGGGCGAAGCAGCGTTCTACGGCCCGAAGATCGATGTTCAGATCCGTACAGCGCTCGGGCACGATGTCACGATGTCCACGGTGCAGGTTGACTACCAGCTGCCGCTGCGCTTCGAACTGAACTATATCGGCGCCAACGGTCAGAAGGAGACACCGATTGTCATCCACAGGGCCATTCTGGGCTCTCTGGACCGCTTCATGGCCATCCTGCTGGAAGAGACCAAGGGTGTACTGCCGGTCTGGCTCGCTCCGGTACAGGTGGAGATCCTGCCGGTATCCCCGGAGAAGCACGGACCGTACGCTGCGGAACTGGCTGCCGCTCTGCGCGCAAAGGGAATCCGTACGGAAGTGGACGAACGCAACGAGAAGCTCGGCTACCGTGTACGTGAGGCACAGACAAAGAAGATTCCGGTCGAACTTGTCGTAGGCGATCAGGAAGCCGAATCCCATGGTGTCACCCTGAGAAGGTACGGCAGCAAGGACGAGGTGAAGATGTCCTTCGCTGAATTCGCGGAGATGATCGAAAAGGAAATCGCCGCAAAAAGCGTAAAAGCATAACCGAAAACGTCGTTGAAAAACGACGTTTTTCTTTGAGAAAGAATACACATTCGTGTATGATAAATGAGGTACAGTATGCTGGAACGGGACCTGTGTCTTTTGTGGTGCAGATTGTCCTGTATATCCGCACGCCGCTGCGTACGGATCCCGGTTGTATTAGGAACGCGCATACCTGAAGCGCGCACAGTACCTGCCGTCGTATGCAGAGCATATGGGTACTGACGGGCAATGCCCGGACGGCGGCCGCCATTCTGATACCGTGGCGGAAGAAAACGAAGGAGGAGAGGGAATGGAAAGGCTGAATGAAACTTCTTTGCTGAAGATCGATGAGATCGTTGCGGCACACCGTGATGAGCGCGGCCCGGTAATCGTGATGCTGCATGAAGTACAGGACGCACTGGGCTATGTTCCGTTTGAGGCGGTTCTGAAGATCGCTGAAGCGACGGGCAAGAGCCCGGCTGATGTTCTGGGTGTTGTCGAATTCTATGCCGGATTCACAACAGCACCGAAGGGCAAGCACATCATCAATGTCTGCCTGGGTACTGCCTGCTATGTCAAAGGAAGCATCAAACTGGCGGAAGAAGCCGTCAAGGTTACCGGCGCTGAACTGAACAGTGTCAGTGCGGACGGTCTGTTCTCGGTCGACGCTACACGCTGTGTCGGTGCGTGCGGTCTGGCGCCTGTCTGCATCATTGACGGACGGGTTATCGCCCAGTGCACACCGCAGGTCGTGAATGCTGAGATCAAGAAGATCATGGCAGAAGAAAAAGGCACCGCAGCTGCGGACTGAGTATGAAAGCCAGAGAATTCTTTGAACTGGTCAACGCAAAGCCGATCGTAATCTATGACGAAGGCCTGCTTGACAACGAATACACGACAGTATTTGCAAGTGATCTGATGAGTGACGCACTCGCTATGGTATCGGGCGATGCGGAAGAAACGGTTCTGATCACGGGATTGATGAATGTACAGTCACTGCGGACTGCGGAGATTCTCGATGTAAAGGTCATCCTCTTTGTCAGAGGAAAGAAGCCGAACCAGGCGATGATCGATATGGCGGAAGAACTGCAGATCAGCATGTACGGTACGGACCTGATGATGTTTGACACATGCGGCATCCTGTATGAGCATGGCATTAATGGAATGAAATGACGGTTTTACTGCACGAGGATTATATTGTTGAACGCGGCGACTTCAAGAATGCCGGGAAGGTCAGCAGTACGATCAAGGAAAAACTGAAAATGATCGGTATCGATGCAAAGATACTGAGAAGGATTTCAATTGCCTGCTACGAGGCAGAGATCAATATGCTGATCCATGCCTGGGGCGGGGATATTTCCATGGATGTTTCGGATGACGGTACGGTACGGTTTGTCTTCAAGGATCCGGGACCGGGCATTCCCGACCTGGATGATGCGATGACGCCGGGATACAGTACGGCAAGCGACGATGCCCGTGAAATGGGCTTCGGTGCCGGCATGGGTCTTCCCAACATCAAGAAGGTTTCTGATTCGTTTGACATTGCGTCGTCACCGGAAGGTACGACGATCACACTGGGATTTCACTTATGATGGAGTCAGTAGTCGCGTACACACTGGAACGGTGTGTGAAATGTATGAAGTGCATCCAGGCCTGTCCGGTATCTGCGGTGTCCATGGAGAACAACCGTATTATTGTTGCCCATGAACGCTGCACGAACTGCGGCAGATGCATCGATGCCTGCCATAGTCAGGGGCTGGTTGCCCAGGGCAGTACACTGGTGGATATCGCCAATTACGATTACACGGTGTGCCTGGTGCCGCCTGCACTGACATCTGCCTGCCGTTCCAAGGAAGAAGCGGAGGATCTCTTCAACGGGATCAAGCTGCTCGGATTCGATGAAGTGGTGGACCTCAGCCCGTACTACGGTACGGTGCTGCGGGAGTCCCTGGCTTATCAGACGGAGAACCGGCCGGCCATCGTTTCGATGTGCTCGGTGGTCAACCGGCTGATCAAGACAGAATATCAGGTGCTGATCGATCATCTCATACCGATGAACTATCCGGCGGAAATTGCCGCGAGGGATCTTCGGATGAAGCTGACGGACAAAGGTACGGTCGGTATCTTCAATATGTGCGAGTGTGCTTCAAGGCTTGTACATGCGAAGTATCCCTACGGTACACTGGACAGCGAAATCGATCATGCGCTTTCCATTGCGGATACGTTCCCTTTGATCCGGAAGAATCTGGGCAAAGGGCGTCAGAAACTGAATCTGTGCAGGGACGGATTCGCGGCCATGGATACAGCGATGCTCGGCGAGCATCCGCGGGTACTGGCTGCGGACGGGTATGATAAAGTGCAGAATATTCTTGAACTGGCGGAATTCGGCAGACTGAAGGAATTCGATGTACTGTATCTGCTGCCTTGCTTCAATGGATGCTCCGGCGGACAGCTGCTCTTCGGAAACGGCTATCTGAGCCATCAGAACATACCGTCGCTCACAGAGAAGGAGACCGGGTGCTGCCAGGATGTTGCTGAAGAGTGCATCTGGCGCGACTCGTTCATGGCGGAAGAGGACCAGCGTTCCTTTATGGAGAAGATGGAATTCTTCCGTAAGGTGAATGAAGTGCTGGAGAAGCTTCCGGGCTATGACTGCAGCGCCTGCGGTATGCGTACCTGCCGGATCATGGCAGAGGAAATCGTCAGTGGAAACAGAAGCCTGAGTGATTGTCACATTCTGAATTCCGCTTCCAGGGAGGATGTAAAATGAAGATCCGTGAATTGGTTGAGAAGACAGGATGGAAGCCGTTGGTCCTGGGTGATCCGGAAGCGGAGGTCAAAGGCGGATTCGCCGGTGATCTGCTGAGCTGGGTCATGGGCAACGGCAAGCCCGGGGAAGCCTGGGTAACGGTTCAGGTTCACCTGAACGTCATTGCTGTTTCAGGCCTGTGCGAGTTCTCCTGCATTGTGCTGTGCAAAGGCGCAGTCATGCCGGAGGATGTTACGGCAAGGGCCGGGGAGGAAGGTATGAATATTCTCTGCAGCGATCTTCCTGCCTATGAAACCGTAAAGAGACTTGTGGAACTGGGTATCTGATGTTCTACGACCTGCACATGCACAGTTGTCTCTCTCCGTGCGCGGAGGATGAGATGACGCCGAACAATATCTGCAATATGGCGCTGATCAAAGGGCTGGAAGTGATTGCGGTAACGGATCATAATTCGTTCCGGCAGCTTCCGGCAGTGGATGAGGCAGCGAAGAAGGCAGGTATCCGGCTGATCTACGGTGCAGAACTGGAAAGCAGTGAAGAAGTTCATATGCTGAGCTTCTTCCCCACACTGGAGCACACCATTGCGTTCCAGAAATGGGTGGATGATCATATGCCCGTCATCCGCAACCGGGAGGATTTCTTCGGACACGAATGGATCCTCAACGGGGATGATGAGTACACGGAAACGGAGGAACGGCTTCTGCTGGTGTCGCTGGATGCGTCACTGGCGGAGTGTGCGGATGCCGTGCATGAATACGGAGGGAAGTGTGTCCTGGCTCATGTGCTGGACCGCAAGAACTCGGTAACGCAGCAGCTCGGCTTCATTCCGCCGGATCTGGCGTACGATGGTCTGGAGATCAAATCACCGGACCAGAAGGAACGGGTACTGAAGATGCATCCGTGGATCAAGGAGGACAGTGTGATCTGGCTCTGCGATTCCGATGCGCACCGTCTGATCGATATATCGGAGGCTGTCAATGAACTGCCTGGGCAGGTGCTCAGCGTTCTGGCAGGAAGAGAACTATGATGCCTGATCTGGCTACGCATCTGCTGGAAATCATTCAGAACAGCATTGCGGCAGGAGCGCGCAATGTATGCATCCGGGTGCTTGAGAGCATTGTCTCGAATACCATTGTGATGGAAGTCGAGGATGATGGAAAGGGAATGAGTGAAGAAACGGTACGTTCGGTTACGGACCCGTTTACGACCAGCCGTACAACGCGGAAGGTCGGTCTGGGCACTTCTTTCCTGAAAGGGCTGACAGATGCGTGCGACGGTTCTCTCTCGATCGAGAGCGAGCTGGGGAAAGGCACCACGGTAACTGCGAAGGTCAGAAGGGATCATATCGATCTGCCCGGCATGGGTGATTTCGGTGAAATGATCATGATCTGCATCCAGGGTGCAGAAGAATGCGATATCCGGTTTGAATACGGAGTCGATGAAAACAGATTTCTGTTTGATACGGCAGAAGTCAAAGAAATGCTGGAGGGTGTATCCATTGCGGAACCGGAGATTCTGATCTGGATCCGTGGATATATTAACGAAGGAATAGAAAGGGTAAAAGAGATAGGATTATGAAAAGTCTGGAAGATCTGAAGAAGATGCGTGAAGCTGCGCTCAACAAAGTTC
Source organism: Solobacterium sp. (assembly GCA_017420505.1). Taxonomy (GTDB): domain Bacteria; phylum Bacillota_I; class Bacilli_A; order Erysipelotrichales; family Erysipelotrichaceae; genus Bulleidia. The sequence continues at coordinate 9,906 of JAFOIY010000137.1, forward strand.
AGATGCGGGAGGGCGGCAAGGACTATCGCGTTGTTGTAGGTATGGCTACCTGCGGCATTGCGGCCGGTGCACGTCCGGTTCTGAACCGTCTTGTCGAAGAGACTGCGGCGAACGATTACAACTGTGTTGTAACGCAGACGGGCTGCATCGGTATGTGCATCTATGAACCGATCGTAGAAGTGTTCGGCAAAGAGGGTGAGCATACGACTTATATCCACGTAGATCCGGACAAGGCTGCGAGGATTCTTGAAGAGCACATCAAGAACGGTCATGTCATTGAAGAGTACACGGTGGATGCGGCAGTAAACGGGGGAAAATAATTCATGTTTCGTACAAATGTATTAGTGTGTGCCGGCACCGGTTGTTCGGCAAGCAACTCGGATGAGATCTTCAAGAATCTCAATGAGGAACTGAAGAAGCTCGGTCTGGAAGAAGAAGTCAAGGTCATCAAGACCGGATGCTTCGGACTCTGCCAGAAGGGACCGATCGTAGCTGTGCATCCGGACAACGTGTACTATGCACATGTCAAGCCGGAAGATGCAGAAAGAATCGTTGCCGAGCACCTGTACAAGGGCCGTGTGGTAACGGATCTGCAGCTGAGCGATGAAGACCTGAAGACACACGAGAAGATCGTTGACATTGAGAAGATCAAGTTCTACGAGAAGCAGCAGCGTATTGCGCTGCGCAATTGCGGCAAGATCAACCCCGAGGACATCGAGGAGTACATCGCGGTGGACGGCTATCAGGCCATCGGTAAAGTACTGACGGAGATGACACCGGAGCAGGTCATTGATGAAGTGAAGAAGAGTGGTCTGAGAGGCCGCGGCGGCGCAGGATTCCCGACCGGCCTGAAATGGCAGTTCGAGAAGGCTTCTCCCGGAACAGAGAAGTATGTCATCTGCAACGCCGATGAGGGCGACCCGGGTGCGTTCATGGACCGTTCCGTTCTGGAAGGCGATCCGCATGCCATTATCGAAGGCATGGAGATCATGGCCTATGCCGTAGGCGCAAAGAAGGGCTATATCTACATCCGTGCTGAGTATCCGATCGCGGTGCATCGTCTGAGAATCGCGATTGACCAGGCGAAGGCATTCGGTCTGCTGGGCGACAACATCCTGGGTACAGGCTTCAACTTCGATCTGGAGCTGCGTCTTGGCGCGGGTGCGTTTGTCTGCGGTGAAGAAACAGCGCTGATTGCGTCCATTGAGGGCAAGCGCGGTATGCCGACACCGAAGCCGCCGTTCCCGGCAGTATCCGGTGTATGGGGCAAGCCGACCTCCATCAACAACGTTGAGACACTGGCCAACGTCGCCCAGATCATCTGGAAGGGCGCTGACTGGTTCACTTCCATCGGTACAGAAAAGTCCAAGGGTACGAAGGTATTCGCGCTCGGCGGAAAGATCAAGAACACAGGTCTGGTAGAAGTTCCGATGGGAACCACACTCCGTGAGGTCATCTATGAAATCGGCGGCGGCTGCCCGAACAACAAGGCATTCAAGGCTGTACAGACCGGCGGACCTTCCGGCGGATGTCTGACAGAGAAGATGCTGGACACACCGATCGATTTCGACAACCTGGTCGCGGCCGGTTCCATGATGGGTTCCGGCGGTATGATCGTTCTGGATGAAGACAACTGTATGGTTGACGTTGCTCGCTTCTATATGGAATTCATCGTTGATGAGTCCTGCGGCAAGTGCTCTCCGTGCCGGATCGGTACCAAGAGACTGCTGGAGATGCTCACAAAGATCACCAAAGGCGAAGGTACGCTGGAGATGCTTGATGAGATGGAGAAACTGTGCCATGAGATCAAGGATACGGCGCTCTGCGGACTCGGCCAGACAGCACCGAACCCGGTTCTGTCCACGCTGGCCAACTTCCGCGATGAGTACATTGCGCACGTTGTGGACAAGAAGTGCCCTGCGCATGTCTGCAAGGACCTGCTCACATACTCCATTGATCCCAATGCCTGCAAGAAGTGCTCCATGTGTGCAAGAGGCTGCCCTGTCAATGCCATTACCGGTGTTCCGGGCAAGGAACCGTATGTCATTGATACGGACAAGTGCATTAAGTGCGGCAACTGTATGACAGCCTGCCGCTTCGGTGCAGTCGTTAGAAAGTAGAGATATCACCATGACAGAAGTACATTTGAAAATTAACAATATCAATGTTACGGCAGAAGCTGGCGATACTGTGCTGGAAGCTGCACGTAAGAACGGAGTCCACATTCCCACACTTTGTTATCTGAAGGATATCAACAAGTCCGGTGCCTGCCGTGTCTGCCTCGTTGAAGTAAAGAACGCGCGTACACTGCTGAGCGCCTGCACAACACCGGTATCCGAGAACATGGAAGTGTTCACGAACAGTGAGCGGGCAATCGAAGGCCGCAGGACATCCGTTGAGCTGATCCTTTCCAACCACAACCGTGAGTGCCTGTCCTGCAAGCGCAACCAGAACTGCGAACTGCAGAAGGTAGCGGAAGAGCTCGGTATCCGTGAGAACCGTTTCGAGGGTGACCATACACCGGCGACCTATGATGATTTCAGCACAGGCATCGTCCGTGACACCTCCAAGTGCATCCTCTGCGGACGCTGCATCGAGACCTGCAAGAAGGTCCAGGGACTGGGCATCCTCGGCTTCGAACACCGTGGATTCCAGACAATTGTCTCCCCGATCTACAACATGAGCTTCAACAATGTTGAGTGCATGCAGTGCGGACAGTGCGTCATCAACTGCCCGGTCGGTGCGCTGACTGAGAAGGAAGACCTGGCACCGGTTATCCGTGCGCTGAATGATCCGACAAAGAAGGTTATCGTACAGACAGCACCGGCTGTCCGTGCTGCCCTGGGTGAAGAGTTCGGCCTGCCGATCGGCACCAGAGTCACCGGCAAGATGGCTGCTGCGCTGCGCAGATGCGGATTCACAAGAGTCTATGATACCAACTTCGCTGCTGACCTGACGATCATGGAAGAAGGCAGTGAGCTGCTCAGAAGGCTCAACAACGGTGGAGTGCTGCCGATGTTCACATCCTGTTCTCCGGGATGGGTACGTTACCTTGAGTTCGAATATCCGGATCTGCTGCCGAATGTATCCAGTGCGAAGTCTCCGCATATGATGTTCGGTGCCATTGCGAAGAGCTACTGGGCAAAGAACAACAATGTTGATCCGAAGGATGTATTCGTTGTTTCCATCATGCCGTGCATTGCCAAGAAGGCGGAAATCGTCCGTCCTGAGTGCAATACAACAGGACTGCAGGATGTCGACGCTGTACTGACAACCCGTGAGTGCGCTCGTCTGATCAAGATGTTCGGCATCGACTTCAACGATCTGCCCGATGAAGGCTTCGACATGGACTTCATGGGTGAGTATACCGGTGCAGGCGTCATCTTCGGCGCGTCCGGCGGTGTTATGGAAGCTGCACTGAGAACCGTGAAGCAGCAGCTGGAAGGCGTAAAGCTGGAACCGGTGGACTTTGAGGCATGCCGTGGTATGGCAGGCGTCAAGGAAGCGGAAATTGAGCTCGCCGGCGCCAAGATCTGGATTGCCATTACATCCAGCATGTCGGCAGCGAAGCCGCTGCTCGACGAAGTCAGAGCCGGTACATCCAAGTACACGTTCATTGAAGTTATGGGCTGCCCGGGCGGTTGCATCAACGGCGGCGGCCAGCCGATCGTACCGAGCAAGATCAAGAACGGCAAGCTCGGTATGGGCTACAAGGAACTGCGTATGAAGACACTGTATGACGAAGATACCATCAAGGAACTCAGAGTCTCCAGTGACAACCCGCAGATCCAGCAGCTCTACAAAGACTTCCTGGGTGAGCCGGGCAGTGAGCTGGCAGAAGAACTGCTGCACACAAGCTACGCTCAGAAAGAGAAGTTCAAGGTCTTCAACGACTGATGAAACAAAGAACCCGCTGTGCTCATCCGCACGGCGGGTTTTTCTGTAAATGAATACCGGCAGGGGAATCCCTGCCGGTCTGTTTATTCAGCAATCAGTTCCTTGAGCTTGTCAATCACCTGGTCCACAGGCACCTCGATGCTTTCACCGGTCCTCGGCTTCAGCTCGACGATGCCTTCCTCAGCCTTGCGGCCGACCGTAATGCGGAAGGGAATGCCGATCAGTTCCATATCCTTGAACTTGATGCCCGGACGCTCATCACGGTCATCCAGTACGGTATCAATGCCCTGAGCCCACAATGCATCATACAGTGTATCCGCAATCTGCACCTGTGCTTCATTCTTCATGGATACCGGTACGATGCAGCAGCGGTAAGGCGCAATGTTCTTCGGCCAGTTGATGCCGTTTTCATCCGCGTTCTGCTCGACCAGCGCTGCCATTGCCCTTGCCGGACCGATGCCGTAGCTGCCCATCCACACATACTGCAGCTTGTTGTTCTGATCCAGATACTGCAGATTCATGGACTGGGCATACTTGGTGCCGAGCTTGAAGGTATTGCCGACTTCGATGCCATGGTTGAAGTAGAGCTTTCCACCGCATACAGGGCAGGTATCGCCCTCCACAACATTCACAACATCACCGGTGATCGTCGCAGTGAAATCCCGGGGATTCACATTGATGAGGTGATATCCTTCCTTGTTAGCACCGGCGCAGAAGTTCTTCATCTGCAGCACTTCGCGGTCGATCACTGTCTTTGCGTTCAGACCGACCGGTCCGGTGAAGCCGGGCACGGCATTGCTGGAAGCGATGAGCGCATCGTCCGCGAAACCGATCTCCTGCGCACCGAGAAGCTTCAGCGCTTTGGATTCATTCAGATCCCGGTCACCGCGTACAAAGAAGACAACCAGTTCATTGTCAACGTTCATGAGCAGCGCTTTGACACATTTTGTATCCGGAATGCCGAGGAATGCACTGACATCCTTGATGGTCTCGCAGTGAGGTGTTTCCACCATCTCCATCGTCTTCTCTTCCTCGTCTTCGCTCAGTCCGACGCAGGGCGCTACTTCAATGTTGGAAGCGAAGTCACAGGCATCGCAGAGGACGAGGATGTCCTCTCCGATGGGGGTGACCGCCTGGAATTCTTCACTGAGCAGTCCGCCCATGACTCCGGTATCCGCCCGGACTATGACATAGTGGAGTCCCAGACGGTCCATTATGTTTTTGTAGGCATTGAACTGCTTCATGTAGGCGACATCCAGTCCCGCTTCGTCCTTGTCAAAGGTATAGGCATCCTTCATCTGGAATTCACGGGTACGGATGAGTCCGTATCGCGGACGGGGTTCGTCACGGAACTTTGTCTGGATCTGGTACAGGGAGAAGGGAAGATCCTTGTAGGAACGGATCTTCATTCTGGCCGCCTGGGCAAAGATCTCTTCATGGGTCGGTCCGAGTACATACGGCTGGTGCTTGCGGTCCAGCATGGAGAACATGGAGGCACCGAAGTTGGCACGCCGGCCGCTTTCAATATAGACGTCTTCCGGGATCAATGCAGGCATCAGGACCTCCTGCGAGCCTGCTGCATTCATTTCTTCACGGATGATTGTGTTGATCCTGTCCATGACCCGCAGACCAAGCGGCATCATCATGTAGACAC
>JAFOIY010000138.1 GCA_017420505.1 Solobacterium sp.
AACACCATAGTACACTGTGAATCCATAGCCGACTGTGTAGGAAATCAGATATACCAGCAGATCGGAGACGGTTTCATCCGCTATTCCGGCAAGAACATACCGGTACAGAAGGTCATTCAGCACCAGGCACAGAAGGCCTGCACTCACAGCGTGCAGGATTTTCTGCTTTCCCAGCATTCTGTCCAGCAAGGGTGTAGTCAGGGCGGATATGAAGAACACTCTGTACACCCACACGAACATGATGCCTCCGGCAGTCAGTGCGAACGACCGGATGATTGTACCGGTACTGAAATCCTGCAGCGGTACAAAGCGGAACAGAATAAAGAAGAAAACCAGAAATACCCATACAGACAGAACAAGCTTTACAAACCGTTTCTTCACATAGGAAACATAGTTTTTCCCGGAGAATTCAAAGCCGGACAGTCCGAAGGACATGCCTGACAGAAAGAACATCATCACAACATCGAATTCCCGGAAATTCTCCCACGCCTTCGGAAACCAGCAGTGTGCAGACAGAATCAGCACAATGGCCAGCGCACGCATGAAATCAATCGCTGTATCCCTTGTTTTTGCCATAAGACAATCATAGCATGCACAGAAAAAGCCGCAAGGTGCTTCCCTGCGGCTTCCTATGGGTTCATTCAGTCGGCCTTCGCTGCATTGTTTTCTTCTGCAGCTTCTTTTTCATCCCGTATTTCCTGCAGACGGTCCTGATCGATTTTCAGCAGCGCCCAGGTATCATTCTCATGGACAAGCGAGCAAACACCCTGGTTGATCAGCGACTGATAGGACTTATTGTACCAGCCGCGTTCATCCCATACTGCTATGGTATTGGAGATCAGCAGATAATCGCTCTTGAAATGCTCCAGCAATACATCCAGCTTTGAATAATCCACTTCAATATCCCGCACATTGTCACTGGCAAAGCGCCGGTTCGGATACAGAAGCGTAACCATATCGTATTCCGGCTTCCCCTCATACGCATCCAGATCCGCCAGTACATCACGGTAGTCCGCAGCACCGAACGTAATCTTGACACCGGACACGAATCCCTTCAGATCTGTACACTGGGACATGATCCAGTATCCGTCCCTGGGAATGGATATATTGTTCTGGATGTAGTTGTACATTTCCAGCGCATCATCACCGGACTTGTACTTCCAGTTGTAGTCATCCACCTTCGGAGTCATGGACAGTGTATACGGCTGGGTAAGGTTGGGCACTGCCATCGTGTATACACAGTACGCACCGGCTGCCGTCAGACCGATCCAGCTCACCGGATGAACCTTCATGCACAGGCTGTCAAAACTGTACACCAGGAACACCAGAGTGAAGGGATTCGTCAGAATATCGAACATCCGGCTGTAGACATTGCCGGTCAGGTAATTCGAAATCACAGGCTGAACCAGCGGATTGATCCCGATCAGGATCATCAGCAGCAGGAACAGTTTGTACTTTGCGTCCTTTTTGATATTCAGCATCATCGCCGCAAGCAGTACATAGAAGATGATATTGCGAATCATCTCCGTCTGTGAAAGCCACCCGGTCATATTCACGGTCATGTCGTGCAGGCTGCGTGTCTCGAAGAAGAACTCATACCCGTATTCTCCCGGCAAGAACCAGGAAGCCGCTGCCAGACCGATTACTGTAACCGGTACAAGAATGATGCCGAAGCCCCGGAGAACCTTCAGGTGCTTCCTGAGCAGCCATACAATACCGCACAGTACAGCACAGAATCCCACCGCTGCCAATGTACTGAAGAGATCCTGCATCTGATACGGCAGAATCATCATCACACCGTACTGCACCAGCGGGAACAGGCTTGCTGCGAACCACATCCATCTTTCCGGCTTGTTTTCCTTCAGGAGGCACATTGCGAAGAATACCCCCAGGTCAATAAAGGCAACCAGGAACAGCGCACTGGAACTGAACGCAATATTGGCAAAGGAACAGATGCCCAGTGCTGCAAATATCAGCGCATCCTCATGCTTCAGCGCAAGATAGACCAGCAGGCACATATAGCCAATGCCAAGTGTACGCATTGTATTGCCGAAGAAGGCAAGGTCCGTATTCCAGTAGTTCGTATAGTACGGAGACGCAATCAGCAGAGCAGCCAGAATGCCGAACCAGACATGTTTCTTCTCCTTGTACAGTACATTCACACTGCTGACGAACAGATTGCCCAGTCCCATACCGTACAGTGCCGTAGCGCCCCAGATATAGATCGGCGCCAGCGTACCGCGCAGAGAGAACATCCGGTGCAGCCACCGCAGGATCATTCCCCAGAAGTAGTAATAACTGTTGAAATCATGCAGAGGATCGGAGATGAAGTTCCCGGTCATACCCCGGTTGTAGTCCATCCTGGCGAAAAATGAAGCAGTGCTGCTTTCCACCGTCTGTGACAGATAGCTCACCGAGTCAAAATACATACTGGTGATGGTCCACTGCGACGATGCCGCAACCAGAACAGAACAGATCAGGATACCCAGTACAAAAGAGAACAGATGTTTCCAGGACGGCACTATGTTCGACCACGTAATGACCGCCAGCACCGGGCCCAGGCCTACCAGGATCATCAGAAGGATCAGTGCATACTCTGTATCGATCGCCCGCCAGACGAAAAAGTACATAGCCAGCTGGAAAATACCGATGATGGTGAATATGCCCAGGAATGTACAGTCTACATTCTTCAGCGCCGGAATGAACTTCTGGTACACCCGGCCGTAGAAGTATCCGGACACCATCAGCGCAAGCACACTTAAAATGCCCAGGGAAACAGGATCGCTGTTCCAGTGAGCGATCAGGTCAGCGATGATGCTGAAGAACTCTGTAAAGTTCAGTGTTCCAGCCATACTGTCCTCTTAACAATATCTGTATAGCTCTGGATGATCTTTACCACCTTGATGGATACATTTTCATCTGCGTAGTCACGGGATCTGCCCATCGGCTCACCGTTCTCCCGCATTGCGGCAGCCATTTCCAGCGCCTGTTCAATGGATTCCGTTGTAATTCCACCGATGATGACCGAACCGGCATCCAGTGCCTCCGGGCGCTCTGTACTGGTCCGGATCAGTACACCCGGAAAGTCCAGGATTGCGCTCTCTTCGCTCAGTGTACCGCTGTCCGAGAGGACGCAGTACGCGTTCATCTGCAGCTTGTTATAGTCGAAGAAACCGAATGGTTCCAGGCTTCTGACCAGCGGGTGGAAGACAAAACTTCTCTTTTCAATCCACTTGCGGGAACGAGGATGCGTGCTGTAGATTACCGGCATCCCGTAGGTATCCGCCACATCATTGAGTGCGTTCATCAACGACATGAAATTCTCTTCCAGATCAATGTTCTCTTCCCTGTGGGCGCTGACCAGGATGTACTTTCCGGCTTCCAGCCCCAGCTGTTCCAGAACACTGCTTGCCTGGATTTCCTTCATATGCCTGTGCAGGACTTCCGTCATCGGTGATCCTGTCACAAAGATTGTCTTCCCATCGATTCCTTCGCTAAGCAGGTATCTGCGGCTGTTTTCCGTATACGGCAGGTTGATGTCGGAGATCGCGTCCACGATCTTCCGGTTGATCATTTCCGATACATTCCAGTCCCAGCACCGGTTGCCTGCCTCCATATGGAACACCGGCACCTT
>JAFOIY010000139.1 GCA_017420505.1 Solobacterium sp.
GAGCAGGTGGAGATGCTGAATGAGGAGGGAAATCCGGTGACACGGGCAGCCCCCGGCACCAAGCTTGCCTGCATCGGCTACTGCCGCATCACGGCGGAAGGCGTTGCGGAAACAGGTCTGTACAGGTGGACGAACAGTACCAGTGCGCCTGCACTGTTCGGATTTGACAACGAAATGACCGTCAAGGTTGCGGAAGCCAATGATTCCTTTGAAGAGCTGCTGAATACCCGGATCGCAGAAACAACCGTTGACCTGACGATCTATGATCCGACAGCAGTGGACAGCAGCGGTCTCCAGGTGCGCATTGTGCGCAGAATGGAAACAAACCTGGGGGACTTCTGTGCGGATGCCTTCCGCGTGCGCTCCGGCGCTGACATTGCCTTCATCGGCGGCGGCGGTATCCGTACATCCATAAAGAGCGGCGATATCACCTACGGGAACCTGATTGATGTTATGCCGTTCGGCAATAATCTGAGTGTCAGAGAGGCTTCCGGACAGCAGATTCTGGATGCTCTGGAATGGGGTGTCCGTACTGCACCTGCCCAGAACGGCGGCTTCCTGCAGGTATCCGGACTGACCTATGCGTTTGATGTCTCTGTTCCTTCCCCCTGCATTGCGGATGAAGGAGGAAAGTATGCCGGCATCAATGGTGCACGGCGCGTATACGATGTCAAGGTAAACGGTGCTCCGCTGGATCCGGAAGCGGTCTATACCGTAACCAGTACAGATTTCTGGCTGCTCAACGGCGGGGATGGATATACGATGTTCGACGGTACCGTCATTACCGAGGAAGGCGGTCTGGACAACCAGATTCTGATCGACTATATTGTCAAAGATCTCGGCGGCACGATCGGTGAAGAATACGCCGATCCCTATGGACAGGGCAGAATTACAATTACCGGAGGTGAATGATGATCCGTGCGAACAATATTGAAAAAGGTATGTACCTGCGCATCAACGGCAGGGTCTATGAGGTGCTGGAAGAGGAAATGATCACACCCGGCAATGAAGTGGCCTTCATCGATGTCAAGCTGAAGAACATCTTCAACAGGGGTGTACTTACACGTACACTGAATCCGCTTGAACCAGTGGAGGAAGTGTACATCGATACCATTGAAGCAGTCTATCTCGGTGAAGAAGACGGATTCCGCTGTTTCCGCAGCATCCTGGACGGCGGCGAGATACGGGTGAAGAACAGCATTGCCGGTGCCGGGATGCGCTTTGTCAGACCCGGTACCATGGTGGTTGTCCGTGCCTGCGACGGCAGGGTATTCGGTGTGGATATTCCGGATTTCCTGGAGCTGGCTGTAACTGAAATCAGGAAGGCCAGGGATGAGCAGTACTGTACAGCTGTCCTGGAAACCGGTGCCAGAACCAGTGCACCTTCGTTTATCAAAGAAGGGGACAGAATCGTCGTGGATACCCGTACAGGCGCCTTCCTGTACCGGAATGACAAGGAAAACGTTGACAAAAAAAGGTAAATCACTAAAATACAGTTTATAAGGCTATGAAAGGAAGAGTAGCCTGTCGAAGGTCACACAGAGAGTTCCCGGCGGTGGAAGCGGAACAGAAGATAGACAGGTGAACATGGTCCCGGAGCTGCATATCCGAAAAGTAGGGTATGACGGGCGGTCCCGTTACAGGCACAGAGTATGCTGGTACTCGTTGAGGAACGTACAGTGATGTGCGTTTAAAAGTAAGGTGGTAACACGTGATGCATTCATCCCGTCCTTACATTGAGGACGGGATTTTTTATCGGAAAGGGGAATCCATGATTGAACTGCGGAACATAAAGAAGATCTTCGGCACCAGGGAAGAAAGCATCCATGCGGTCAATGACGTCAGCCTGAGCATCGCTGACGGCGAGATCTTCGGCATTATCGGCTACTCAGGCGCAGGCAAGAGTACGCTGGTCCGGATCATCAATCAGCTGGAGGAACAGAGTGCCGGAGATGTAATCATCGACGGCCGCATCATGCAGAAGCTGAGCCGGAAGGAACTGAATGAGCAGAGGCAGAAGATCGGCATGATCTTCCAGCACTTCAACCTGCTCTGGTCGCGTACTGTAGCCCAGAACATCGCACTGCCGCTGGAATTTGCCGGGGTTCCGAAGGAGGAACGCCGGGAAAAGGTGAACCGGCTGATCCATCTGGTCGGTCTGGACGGTCGGGAGGATGCCTATCCTTCCGAGCTCTCCGGAGGACAGAAACAGCGTGTAGGGATTGCCAGAGCACTGGCCAATGATCCCCGCATTCTGCTCAGTGATGAAGCGACCAGTGCACTGGATCCCGGCACTACGGAACAGATCCTTGACCTGCTCAAGCAGATCAACAGAGAATTGGGCATTACGATCATCATGATCACCCATCAGATGGAGGTCGTCCAGAAGATCTGTACCCGTATGGCCGTCATGAGCGAAGGAAGAATCGTGGAGCAGGGTACCGTGAAGGACCTGTTCGAGCACCCGGTGCATGAAATCACCAAACGGTTTGTACACAATGTGGATGAAGGGCAGACCGTAGAGGAACTGAAGGAAGAGCTTCTCCGGAAGTACCCCGGCAGTAAAGTGCTGAGATGCAGCTTCACGATGAACAATGTGGATGAGGCAATCCTCGCCGAAGCGATCCGCTCCGTGGATTTCCCGGTATCCATCGTTGATTCCCGCATCATGGCATCCTCGGACGGATCCTACGGCGTCACCTACATCCACGTCTATCACGGCACAGTAGAACAGTACAACCGGTTCGTCACGGTACTGGTCAATCACGCAGTCAAAGTGGAGGTACTCTAGCATGGCAACGAGATCCCTGAATTTGGAACAGCTGCTGGAAGCAGTCTGGGAAACAGTGTACATGACCTTTGTGTCGGTACTGTTTGCCGGCATCATCGGCCTGTTCATCGGTATCCTGCTGTTCTGCACCTCCAGCAGCGGCCTGTTCCGGAATACCGTTGTGAACAAGATCATGGATGTCATCGTGAATGTCCTGCGGGCAGTACCGTTCATCATCCTGCTGATCCTGATCATCCCGCTGACAAAGCTGCTGGTCGGAACCAGCCTCGGCGCCAAAGCGGCCCTGCCCTCGCTTACACTGGCAGCCGCACCGTTCTATGCCCGTCTGTGCATGATCGCGTTCATGGAAGTGGACAAAGGCACAATAGAAGCCAGCCGTTCCATGGGAGCGACCAATCTGCAGATCATTACTAAAGTCCTGATCCCCGAAGCGCTTCCTGCACTGATTTCCGGGATCACGGTTACAGCCATATCCCTGATCTCCTACACCGCAATGGCCGGTGCCATCGGTGCCGGAGGACTGGGCAACCTGGCGTATATGTACGGCTTTGCCCGGCGGAACAACGCCGTACTCTATACATCAACCGTCATCATCGTCCTGATCGTCTTCGCAGTCCAGTGGACGGGGGATACGATCGTAAAGAAAACAGATAAAAGATAAAAGGAGAAAAACAATGAAAAAGACATACACAGTATTCGCAGCCGCAGCGCTCGCACTCTCTCTCACCGCATGCAGTTCCGAAGAACCGGCACCGGCAGAAGAAAATGAACCCGAAGTCCTGACCATCGTCGCAACCGCGAACCCGCACGGGGAAATCCTCGAATTCGCCGCACCGATCCTGCTGGAGGAATACAACGTCAAACTGGATATCGTCATTACCGACAATTACTACATCCCGAACAAGTCAGTCAATGATGGGGACGCGGATGCCAACTACTTCCAGCATGTACCGTTCTTTGACGGTGAGAAGGCAGAGAACGGATATGCGATCGTCAATGTCGGCGGTGTGCACATTGAACCGTTCGGCATCTACTCCAAGGAGTATACCGATCCCAAGGATGTACCGGACGGAGCCGAAGTAATCATCTCCAACTCGGTAGCGGACAATGGCCGCATCCTGGCCATCCTCGACTCTGCCGGACTGGTGAAGCTCCCGGACGGCGCTGATGTGCTTGCCATTACCATCCAGGACATCGATACACCGGAGAACAACCCGAAGGGACTGAAGTTCACCGAGGTCAACCCTGATCTGCTCACTACATTCTTCGAGAATGGTGAAGGCGATCTGGTCGCCATCAACGGCAACTACGCGATCCAGGCCGGCCTGAACCCTGTCAGTGATTCTCTGATCCTCGAAGTCGCGGATGCGTCCAACCCTTACGTAAACATCGTCGCCTGCCGTGAAGGAGAAGAGAATGACCCGAAGATCCATGCGCTGATCGATGTTCTTCAGGGAGACGCGGTAAGAAACTTCATCCTGGAAAAGTGGTCTGACGGATCCGTAATTCCGGCAGAATAAACAGAGATATCCGGTTGTACCAACCGGATTTTCTGTATAATGGAACCGGATGAAACCCGGAGGATAACGCTATGAAGAAAGCAATCATTGCGGCATTGGTGGTATTCCTGTGTGCCTGCGGCACGGAAGCACCGAGTGAAGTACAGCCGCAGGATACGTACAACGCCCTGGCAGAATGCTATGAAGGCACAATGGAAACCCTGGATGAAAAGCAGATCTGTACACTGCTGAATACAGAGGAGGACTCTGTGCTCCGTGCGGCAGGCGCCTACGCAGCCGATGCTCCGGAACAGCTTTTCTGCATCGTGGAGTGCAAGGATGAAGACGCTGCTCTGGATGTCCAGGAAGCCATGAAGCACTATCTGGAACTGATGAAGGACAGTGCTCAGCTCTATTCACCTGAACAGCTGGAGCTGATCTCTTCGGGTTATACCACCGTCAAGGGAAAAACAGCCATTCTGGTCATCTGTCCCGACGGAGACGGTGTCAGGCTGAAGATCAACGAGCTGTACGGACAGTAACCGGCAGGGAATCTGCCGGTTTTTTTATGGTAAGATAAAGGTAACAACAGGAGGATACTATGATTGATAAAGGATACTTCGGAGACAACTGCAGTGCAATTGTCATCGGAAAGAACGCAACGACTACAGGCCATGTTCTGCTTGCCCACGGAGAAGATGATCCCCGCTGCTTTGTCCAGTCCCATCTGGTACCGCATATGACCCATAAAGAAGGGGAAATGCTCAGCTGGGAGGACGGCAGAGCATTGATTCCCCAGCTCCCGGAGACGCTTGGATTCTACTGGAGCGAATACCGTATGATCGGCGGCGGTGAACCGTTTGCGGATATGTTCTTCAATGAGTGCGGTGTTGCGGTCGTTTCCAACGCAATGGGCGGCTCGAAGATTCCGGAAGGTGCAGATCCCCTGGATCTCGGCGGAATCGGCTACGGTATGCGCAGACTGATCGCGGAGCGGGCTACCAGCGCAAGGCACGCGGTGGAAGTCGTCGCTGAACTGATGGAGAAATACGGCTACCGCAGCTCCCGTGCCTATACGGTCGCGGACAAGGACGAAGCCTGGTCCATCCAGCTGACCACAGGCAATCAGTTTGCGGCCAGAAGGATCGGGGATGACGAAGTATACTACACACCGAACTGGTATACGATCCATGAACTCGACTTCAA
>JAFOIY010000140.1 GCA_017420505.1 Solobacterium sp.
GGGCAATTGTAATGGAGCGCAGTGTACGGTCATTCATATCCAGGCAGCGCTTCCAGACGACACGGTCCGGATCGATGTTCAGCGGGTTGCCCTGGTAGATTGAGTTGTCCAGAATGGCCGCAATCAGGTTGTCTGCCGCAGTAATCGCATGCATATCACCGGTGAAGTGCAGGTTGATGGATTCCATCGGGATGACCTGTGCGTGTCCACCGCCTGCCGCGCCGCCCTTCAGTCCGAATACCGGACCCTGGGAAGGCTCACGCAGACAGCCCATAACATTCTTTCCGATGACGGACAGTCCGTCGATCAGACCGATGGTCGTCGTGGACTTACCTTCTCCTGCCGGTGTCGGGGTTACGGCCGTTACCAGTACGAGCTTGCCGTCCTTCCTGTCCTGCAGGTCCTTTCCCAGCTGCGGAATCAGCTTGGCTTTATCGGTTCCGAACGGAACCAGATACTTTGCGTCGATTCCTGCTTTTTCAGCGATTTCGTAGATGTTCTTCAGTTCTGCAGCCTGTGCAATTTCAAGATCGTGATTCATTTCCAAGTACCTCTCCTATACTTTCCGCCGGTCTACCAGCGCGTGTGTCAGCGTGATCTCGTCCGCATAGTCCAGCATTCCGCCCGAAGGCAGACCATGCGCGATCCGCGTCACCAATACATCCGGACATTTCGCCTGCAGCAGCCTCGACAGATACATGGCTGTAGTCTCTCCGTCCATCGTTGCGCTCGTAGCCAGAATGACTTCCTCTGCATTCCCGGCCCGTTCCACAAGTTCGTTGATATTCAGATCTTCCGGCAGAATTCCTTTTGTGGAGGAAATCAGACCGTTCAGAACATGGTAAACACCGTGGTATTCCCCGGTTTTTTCCATCGCAATGACATCCTTCGGCGACTGAACAACAAAGATCTGCCGATGATTCCTCTTCTCATCCGCACAGATCCCGCATTCTTCCCCTTCGGACAGGTTCCCGCAGATCCGGCAGTGCGTCAGCTTCTGCTTGACGTCCACGAGAGCCGCTGCGAATTCCGCTACATCCTCTTCGTCTTCGTCACAGATCATCAGCGCGTACCGCTCTGCTGTACGTTCGCCTACCCCCGGCAGGCGCCGGAAGCAGGCAATCAGTTTTTCCAGGCTGTCGGGATACATCCTACATCCCCGGAAGCTTCATGCCCTGGGTCAGTCCGCCGAGCTTCTGTTCGCGCTCCGCGGCTGCCTTGCCCAACGCATCGTTCACGGCAATCAGCACCATGTCCTGCAGCATCTCCCGGTTTTCAGGATCCATCAGTTCTTCCCCGATCCGGACTTCCTGCACTTCATTCCGGCCGGATACGATCACCGTGACGCCTTCCTCTCCGCCGGTATTGCCTTCATACGTCGTCTCCGCCAGTTCCGCTTCGATTTCGTTCATTCTGCGCTGCATCTGCTGCGCCTGCTGCATCAGTCTTGATAAATCCATACTCACGTTTCAATAACCTCCAGTATTCCTGAATCTCCGAACAGATTCTGCAGAACCTCCAGCGGATCCTTCTCCGCTGCAGTTTCTTCCTCTTTTATATAGCGTGTGATCACGGCGGCTTCCGGCAGGGTACCTGTGCGGCGGCGTTCGATGAACTGCTGTACCGCTGCACTGTAGACGGAATTCACTGCCGCGTAGGGCATTCTGTCAAGCCCGTGTTCCTGCAGCCAGAAGTACAGTGCCCGGTTCTCCTGCGGATCGTTGATGGTATCCGCGATCCCCTGTTCATCGCAGCCCAGGATCAGGCAGTCCGCGCCGGACGCGAGCAGGGAACATTGCTGCAGCAGTGCTGCATATTTATTGTCCGGGGTCGGGCCCATCAGGAGCGCCAGCCTCTCTGCATCCTGTGCCTTGTATTCCTTGCTGCACTGCAGCAGCAGGGAGAGCACCTGTTCCGCATCCAGCGCTGCCGGCGTTTCTTCTGCCGGTGCGGGCTCGGGTTCCGGTGCCGGTGCAGGTTCTGTTTCCACCGCCGGAACCGGTTCTATAGTGTCCGTATTTTTGTACACCGGTTCTGCTTGTTTCTGCGGTTTTTCCTGTTGTACCGGCACATATTTCTTCTCCGGTGCCGCCCGCATGCAGGCGACCTCCAGTACGTCCCGGACCGAGCGCGCAGTACGGTACTGCAAAGCAGCGTTCAGGAACACTTCGATCATGGCCAGGGCATTGCCGGGCGAGCAGATCTCCGCCAGTTCCTTCGCCTGGTCTCCGCTCAGTTTCCGCAGCAACTCTTCCTTTCCGGTATAGGCCATGATGACGGTATCCTTCAGGGCCGTCATCAGATCTTCCGTGAAGCGCCGGAGATCCGTGCCCCGTTCTTCATACCGTTCGATCCTGCCCAGCACCGCCGCAAGGTCTCCTTGCGCTGTGTCCGTCAGGAACGCTGTGAGTTCCTCGGGGGACACAAGTCCGTAGATCTCATCTACGTCTTCTTCCCGGACCGTTCCGTCCGCGAAGGACATGGCCTGTTCCAGCATGCTCAGGGCGTCCCGCATACCACCGTCTGCCAGGGATGCAATCCGCTCTGCGGCACGCTCCTCCAGCGAGAAGCCTTCCGAAGCCGCAATCTTCATCAGATGCGCGCGGATCATCGGTGCCGGCACTTTGGCAAAGTCAAAGCGCTGGCAGCGGGAGATGATCGTCGGCAGGAGTTTCTGCGGATCGGTCGTTGCCAGGATGAAAATGACGTGCGCAGGCGGTTCTTCCAGCGTTTTGAGCAGAGCGCTCGCCGCTGCGTTGGACAGCTGATGCACCTCGTCAATGATATAGATTTTGTACCGGCTCATCATCGGCGCCAGCTGCGCGCGGTCGATCAGGTCACGGATGTTCTCTACATGTGTCTCGTTCGCGGCGTTGATCTCGATCACGTCCTGGTGGGATCCGTCCGAGACCGCCCGGCAGCTCGCGCAGTGTCCGCACGGGGCTTCTGCCGGATTCTCACAGTTCACCGCTTTGGCCAGCAGTCTGGCCATGGTCGTCTTTCCTGTACCGCGGGGACCGCAGAACAGGTAGGCATGACCGACACGCCCTGATTTCAACGCGTTTTTCAGTGACTGCACGACATAATGCTGTCCGACAACCTCATCAAACGTCTTCGATCTGTATTTCTGGTAAAGTGCTTCATTCGCCATAGAACATACGACTCCATCGTTTATTATAGCAAAAATACCGGCTTCTTTCGGGCCGCCGGCACCTTATTCGTCGTTTTTCCGGAAATCTTCCCGCTTTCTTTTGGGTTTTTTTCTTTTTTCTCTGAAAAACGCTGTAAGAATCTCAGAACACGGTTCACGCAGAATTCCGCTTTCGATCTGCGGGTGGTGGTTCAGGCGCTTGATCGTACGGATCTGGATGATGTTTTCGATGGCACCGGCTTTCGGATCGTCCGTGCCGTAGTAAAGATTCCGTATGCGGGACAGGACAATCGCTCCGGCGCACATCATGCACGGCTCCAGCGTGACGTACAGGTCGCATTCGTCCAGGCACCAGGTACCCAGCTTTCTGCTTGCCTTCTGGATCGCGAGCATTTCGGCGTGCGCGTTTGCCTGCTGGTTCTTCTCCCGCAGATTGTGTGCTCTGGCGATGACTTTGCCGTCCTTGACGACCACTGCACCGACCGGCACTTCGTCCATATCCCGTGCTTTCAGGGCTTCCTTGAGCGCCAGCGACATGTAGTATTCCTTTGTCTTCTCTTTTTCTGCCATGATACAAAAAGCGGCACACGCGTGCAGAGGTCCTTATGGCTGCTTCCTTCCGGATCTGACCAGGTTCGTACATGCACGCTGTACCATTGGTATTATACTGAAGAAATTCTCTGTGAACAATGGTTTCTTTTGTTTCACGTGAAACAAATGGAAGAAAAAAGCAGGGATTTCTCCCCGCTTTCCTCTTTTCAGCAGATTACAGCGCGTTCTTTTTGTCTGTGACCGGAACCAGCTTTTCCTGGCCGCCCATGTAAGGACGCAGCGGTTCAGGAATTCTGACTGTGCCGTCAGCCTGCAGGTTGTTCTCGAAGAACGCAATCAGCATACGAGGCGGCGCAACTACTGTGTTGTTCAGTGTGTGAGCGAAGTAGCTGCCCTTTTCACCCTTGATACGGATGCCAAGGCGGCGTGCCTGTGCATCGCCCAGTGTGGAGCAGCTGCCGACTTCGAAGTACTTCTTCTGACGAGGGCTCCAAGCCTCAACGTCGCAGCTGTTGACCTTCAGGTCAGCCATATCACCGGAGCAGATCTGCAGTGTACGGACAGGGATATCCAGTGTACGGAAGAACTTCACGGTTGTGCTCCACAGCACGTTGTACCACTTCTCAGAATCTTCCGGCTCGCAGATGACGACCATTTCCTGCTTTTCGAACTGGTGGACTCTGTACAGACCACGCTCTTCGATACCGTGCGCACCGACTTCTTTTCTGAAGCAGGGGCTGTAGGAGGTCAGAACATACGGCAGCTTGTCCTTCTGCAGTGTACGGTTGATGAAGCGGCCGACCATGGAGTGCTCGGATGTGCCGATCAGATACAGGTCTTCGCCCTCGATCTTGTACATCATGTTCTCCATTTCCTTGAAGCTCATAACACCCTTGACGACATCGCCATGGATCATGAACGGCGGAATGAAGTATGTGAAGCCTTCATTGATCATGAAGTCTCTCGCGTAGGAGATGATCGAGGAATGCAGACGAGCGACATCACCCATCAGGAAGTAGAAGCCGTTTCCGGAAGTGTTTCCGGCACTCTCTCTGTCAAGACCGTCCAGGGACTCCATGATCTCTGTGTGGTACGGAATCTCCCAGTCCGGAACGACCGGCTCACCGAATCGCTCGATTTCAACGTTTTCGCTGTCATCGACACCCTGTGGTACACGCGGATCCATGATCTGCGGGATCGTCATCATGCGGACCTTGATCTCTTCTTCCAGCTTTTCTTCCTTCGCTTCCAGATCCGCCAGTTCCTGCGCCAGTTCCGCAACCTTTGCCTTAACTGCCTCAGCCTCTTCCAGCTTTGCAGGATCCTTCTTGGCCTGGCCCATCAGTTTGCCGATTTCCTTGGAAAGTCTGTTTCTGTCGCCTCTCAGCGCGTCAGCCTTTGTCTTTGCCTCACGGAACTCTTTGTCCATGGCAGCGACTTCGTCGACAAGCGGGAGCTTTTCATCCTGGTACTTTTTGCGGATGTTCTCTTTTACGAGTTCCGGATTGTCTCGAATCAATTGAATGTCAATCATACTGTTTTTCCTCCTAAGAACAAAAAACACCGTCCGTTAGGGACGATGATCATCGCGGTGCCACCCTGTTTATACAATTGTTTCACGTGAAACAATTGTATCTCTCTCTCGCGTATAACGGCGCGGCCGGAAAGGATTGGTTTCACTCCGGGGTGGAATTCTTTCTGGTTTTCTACCGGCTCCCATCAAAACACCGGACTTTCTTCAGAAAAGAGCAGAAATACTGGGTCCCATCGCTGATTTCAACTTTCATTGTAGGCGGCGCTTCGGATATTTGTCAAGGCTCTTTCAAACGTGGTAACATGAAGCCGAAAGAAGGGATGCACTTTGAAGAAAAGTATACTGTTGATTGTGCTTTCACTGGTACTTTACGGCTGTGCGGACAAGCCCGGCAACCAGAACACGACGCCGTCCACGACCAACGGACCGCCCGTGCCGGAAGACGAAGCCACCGATGAAGAGAAGACTCTCCGGATGATCCAGGAGTGTATAGACGACTACAACAACGGCCTGATCGCCGAACGGGAAGAATACTTCCAGATCGTGATCCCGGCACTGCCGCTGGAAGTCGCATCGCTGCCGCAGATCTCTTCACTGAAGGATCTGACCGAAATCGAAGAAGAGTACTCCAATGCCGAATTCATCGGTACAAAAGCACTGGATGATAAATACACCGTTGTCTACCGGGTCTACCGCCCGACCAACGGATCCTTCTGGGCCAACGGTTCCATTGAATTCCGCATTGACCCGGAAAAAGTCACCAAGGACGACAGCCGCTTTACGGAGTACCGCAATGCCCTGTACTGGCTTCTGCCGAACGGAAACGCTGCGCTCAACTACCTCCACGGTCTGGATGTCATCCTGGCCGAGGACAGTGAGGACGGGATCTACCACGAAGTGATCTCCATCGGCGATACGGATATCCACTCCATTGAAGGGCTGCAGGCCTATGCGGAGCGCTTCTACGACCGGGCCTTCCTGGAAGCCCGCTACTATCCGACATCCTTCCGTTCAGCCCTGCCGGTGTACAAGGAAGAAGGCGGGAAGCTGTACTGCATCGAGAGCGAAGTCACTTCCGCGTTCACTCCGGACTATGAACCGGCGTATATCATCGCAGCGTCGGAGGACAATGGTACGGTGACGCTGAATCTGCTTACATCCGTCATGGGTACACTGCAGCCGCAGGTCAAGGAAGTCATCATCCGGCGTACGGAAGACGGATTCATCCTGCCCGGCGCGATGTACTGATATATGTGATTGTTTTCACATATATATGGATTATTAAAGCCTCCCGTCAAGAGGCTTTTTCTTTACTGCTTTCCGATGATTTCCAGCACCGCAGGTATATGTTCCGATTCCATGCCGGCATTCTGCTGCACTTCCAGATCCATCCGTATGGTCTCTGCCTGTCCTTCTCCCAGGGAGGCGAGGATCCCGAACAGCCGATTGCATTCTGCATAATCCCCGCTGTACAGGCAGGCATACGCCAGATTGAGGTTTGCCAGAACGTGATCCGGCTGCGTATCTACAGCCGTCCGGGCATCGCTCAGCGCAGCACGGTAGTCCCGCAGATGAATCAGTTCGTAGTAGGACAGCCAGGCATGGTACTGTGCTGTGTGATAGCTGCCGAGCTCTGTGCATACCGGAGCGTACAGCTGCAGGCCTTCTTCAAAGAATGCCCGCGAGGCTTCCATCGTACCGGCTTTGAAGGCGTTTTCGCCGCGGTTCAGCAGCGATACTGCATAGACTGCCATCCCGGACGGGCTTCCGCTCAGATGCCGGTAGTGCTCGGACGCAAGCGCATAGTACCGGTCCGCTTCGGTATAATTCCCTTGTATGTTCCAGCAAAGGCCATGATTGTTGTACAGATTCCCGACCATCAGCTGATTGTTCAGGTTTTCCGTATCCAGCGCAAAGATCTCCGCGGCAGACTCCGCCTGCAGATATCTCTCATCCGCTTCGGAGAACCTTCCCTGGTCCATACAGCATGCGGCAAGTACAGACAGCGTCTGTACCAGGCTGCGGCGGTTCAGAAGCGTCTCCGGCAGAAGCCGGCATTCCTCCGCGGCTGTATTCAACCGCTCTTCCGCTCTGTCATACTGGCCGGAACGGTACAGCAGGACACCGTAGTTGTAGTTGGTTTCTGCTGCAGCAGCGATTGCGTCCGCCGTTTTCTCCATACCGTCCAGAACGCGGAGGCTCTTTTCAAAGCATTCCGCTGCGTAGGCAGTATCACCCATACTTACCGCATTGGCACCTGCGTTGCCCCACGTTCTGGCCAGGATGACAGGATCCACATCCGTTTCATGCATTGCGTCCAGCGCTTCTGTATAGCTTGCGGCTGCGGAGCCGTAGTTTCCTGATGTGTGGTAGATTGTCGCTTTGTTGTTGAAGGCGGACGCCAGGGCGGCCTGGCCTTTGCTGTATCCGCTTTCCACCAGTTCCCGGTAGATTCCGATGGCCTGCTCTTCCGCATTCAGCGCGTCTTCGTAGCTGCCGAGCACGCTGGATGCGTTCGCCAGCTTTTCATAGTTGGCTGCGGCTTCATACTCTGCGTATTCCTTGTCCGTGGAAAGGCGGATGATCCGGTTGATATCCTCGGTGTTTTCCTTGAGCAGATCAGCGATCTTTCCGTAGGCACCGGGGATATTGGTCAGTCTGTCAGGCAGTTCATAGGTCAGCGTGTTCAGGATCTCCATGGATGCCCGTTCATGGGTTGCCGCATCATCCCGGTACAGCTGCGCCTGCCGCATCAGCAGGAACGATACACAGCCGACCGCAAAGAAGCCTGCCGCAGCCGCTGCAGTACGTACAAACAGGTTCCTGTTCCGGCGCAGACGGTGCTCCCGGAGCAGTTCATCCTCCGGACAGCCGGCAACGTCCGCAATGACCCGGAGCAGCTCCGTCTCCGCCTTGGCAAGCATCTTCTTCACCGGATTGCCGGGTGTGCGGATATCCAGGGTTCTCTTTTCGATTCCGGGGATCTTTTTCAGAGAAGGCGGAAAGGAAGTCTCCGGATCACCGTTGATCAGAAGAGGATAAATATGCCCGGCCCGGCCCCGTTCAATGAAGACCACGACTTCTCTGTCCACCCACTCCGAAAACGGTGTGTCTGTGGAACAGACCACGATCAGGCAGTTGGTATTCTGAAGCGCATTGTCGATGGTCGCCGTCAGAACACGGCTGACCGACAGTTCTTCGGTATCCCGGAAAGCCCTTTTTACACCTTCATAGCCTTTGTTCCGGAGGGAATCCGGCAGTTTGTAGCTTTCAATCAGGTTGAAGAGCTTCTCGGTGATCTGGCTGTCGAGGGGCTTGTGGCGGTAGCTGAAGAATACATCATAGTCGTAGCTCATGATCCACTGCCCTCCTCTCCGTCAAGAAGGTCCTCCAGACCCAGTTCATACAGGGATTCCCGGGCATGCTGGACAGCCTCATCGATGTAGACGAGCGCTGCAGGATCATCCTTGAACCGCTCGGGCAGCTCATTCATGGTCCTCTGTGCAATCTCAATACTGAGCTGTGTCTGCTGCTCGGCAATCCTTCCTTCCGCGCGGGCAATCTGCCCGAGCCGCAGGAAAATGCCGGCTGTACTGAGGCAGATGACGGCTGCAGCGCTCAGAATGGTACGGGCTGTCCTGCGGGCGCGTGCCCGGTGCCTCTGTTCCAGCGCATCCGGATGAAGCCCGAGCACAGACGCAGTAATCCGCACGGTTTCATAGCGCAGCAGCTGCTTTCTGCGGGCCGGTGTATCGGCTCTGAGATCCGCCGCAACGGGCTCTATGGTCTCTGTTCGCTCCACTACCGTCATATCCGGCATGATATACCGGACGACTTCGTGTTCGATAAAGCTCGGGGGGAAGGCTTCTGCGGGTTCTCCGCGGACAATGACCGCAATGATGCTGTCCTTGCCGGCCTTTTCACGGAAGTAGTCCAGGCGTTCATTGACCGCTGGATCGTCTTTGGTATCCGGCGAGCAGATGATCACCAGATACCGGCTGTCATCCAGCTCTGCACGGATACTGTCATCCAGCGGCTTGTCTGCGATGTCCACACAGATCCTCCGGAAATCCGTCGCTGGATCCGGAAGTTCCGTATTCGCCGGAAGCCGGTAGTTCCGCAGACTGTCCGCAAGGCTGTCCGTGATCTCCTTGTCTTCCTTGACTGCTGTAATGTAAATGTCCCACTTCATAGGTATACATCCTCTCAGTGAATGGTATACTTTTCGACCGGATGGACGGCCTTGCCGGGCATCTTTTCCTGCACAACCAGGAATGAACCTGCCCTCGTACTGGTCATCTTCAATGTTCCGGTCTCTTTGTCATATACCGAAGGCATTTCATGCAGGATCCCGTATGCATCACGGAAGAATATATGGACTCTGTCCGTCTTTGCGGCATAGAAGAATTCTGCTGTAACGCTTCTGCCTCCCAGGCTGCTCAGCAGTGCATTCCCGCTGTATACCGTCAGTGTATAGCGGTCTGCCGGAACTGCTTTGTATCCGTCAGGCGCTGCCTTTTCACCGGCGGTCCGCCTGTTCGCAGGCATCACGTATGCCGTGAGGCCTGCGGGTACAGCAGGTACGGTTGTTGTCTTCACCGGCTGCTCAGCAGGTGTTTCAACGGCGGTCTGTACAGGCGCTGTGGTATCCCCGGCTGTCTTGTTGTTTTCCGGTTTATCCGGCTTGTCCGGCTTTTCTTCCTCGGTGATGCCCGTCCCGGTGAAGATCGGTACGCCGCCGGCGCTGGCTGTTATCACACCATCGCTGTTGCCGCCGAGCGTACCTGATCCGGTAAAGGAAGAATCAGAATCGACGGAACTGCTGCCTCCGGCGTGGTCTTCCGTAGACGCTTCCGCAAAGATACGTACCAGGAAAGCGTCTTCCAGGGTTACGGATGTGCCCTCAGAAACCTCAATCCGCTGGACTGAACCGTCTTTCCCCAGCTTGTACACCTCTGTATGAATACTCCCATAATATCCTTCTGCCGTATCGATATAGTCTTTCAGGGTTTTGTTTTCTGCATCTTCGTAGATAATATCGGCTCCGCTGTATGTGATATAGCTGCCTTCCTCTTTGCGCGGCAGATACTCCGCGGTCTGCGGTTCAGAAACCGCACTCGTTAAGATGTCTGACACCATCCATGTTTTGGATCGCGATCTTTGGAAGAACACCACAGGTACCGTATCTGTTTCCGTATACGGTTCTGCCTGGTCCGCTGATGTGATGACAGGTGCACCATACTGCGCCGCCAAAGGATAATCGCTGCGGTTGTCCAGAAGATAATCGTTGCCTGTCAGAATGGTGCAGTTTTCTACCGTGCTGCCTTTTTCCAGCACAACCTCGCCTGAACCGATGGAGAGTGTACTGCCGGACGCCGGACTGAAGATTCCGTTCTTGATGATCAGAGCCGGGAAATCTTCACCGTACTCCAGGAAATCTCTCATTGTTTGGTGGACGGCTAAAGTGCTTCCTTCTGCGATATTGATGGAACCGACGGTATCGCTGTATAGGATGCCCAGATTCACTTCACCGGACACATTGAGTGTTCCGATCTCTGCCTTGTTTGTATACAGGTTGACGATGCCTCCGGAAAGGTTGATGGTGCCGGTCTTTGTGCCTCCGCATATTGTCAGGGTATTCATTGAGTTCGGACTCGTGAAGACAATGTCGTCTTTGATGCTCTGGATGTCGTCAACCGTGACGTCGGCAGATATAATCTGTCCGCTGCCGGTCAGCGTACTGCCGCTCCTTGCTCCGATCACACCGCCTTCTGTTGTGCCGTTGTTATCCAGGGAGCCGTAGACATAGATTGATGTCTGCCAGGTACTATGCCCGACATCTTCCTCATGCATAAGCACCTTGGCGCCTTCTTCGATTTTCAGTGTGGAGTCTGCCGGAATGACCAGACGTCCGGTGGACACTTCCGGGAATCCAATGAATGCGTGGTAATAATCCTCGACGGATACCCCGGTCGTAGAATAAACGGTTTCCTGTACAGTCTGGCCATCTTCTGTCTCTGTTTCCTTGATGCCTGCCGCAACCACTTCGAGCTCCAGTGTGTTCCCGCTCGGAACGACCAAGGTAACACCGGCAGGAAGCTCAGTAAGCTCATCGATCAGTCCGGAAACGCCCCCGTTGATCATGGTATAGACATTCTTGGAGCCTTTGTCCTTCAGGAACACAGCGACACTGCCGCTTTCATAGATTGCCGTATTGGTATGCAGATTGAACGTACTTCCTTCCGACAGCTGGATTTCATCAATCAGCAGGATGCCTGTACCGGTCAGGTTGAGGCTGCCTTCACCGGTGATCCTGCGGATCCGGTTCGTGCCGGCTGCCATGATGGTCAGCTCTTCACCTTTATAGGTCAGGTCTGTTTTCGAACCATCGAAGCCGACCATGGCGACATATTCATCTGCGACGTTCCTCCAGCCGGTTCCCGTACTGCTGTCCCAGCCGGAGCTGACGTCTTCATCGGTACTGAACGCGGTCTTCCCGATGGTAACAGCTGCGGTGCTCTGTACTGCATCGTCTGCGGCTCCTGCTTCGTTCTGATCGGAATCCGATTCAACATCCGCAGGCGCACTGCGCATGGACATCATGACCGGA
>JAFOIY010000014.1 GCA_017420505.1 Solobacterium sp.
GGCATCGTTGACATATTCATTGTCCCGGAAAGTGATGATATTGCGGGCCATGATCGTTTCGACAGGATATGATTCCGTGATGAACTCTGCGGCGAACATGGTATCCTGATCGGTTTCAATAATGGCACAGCCGGCTTCTGCGGCAAGTTTCTTCACGGAATCATCCGTTTTTACACCGCAGGTGATGACCAGGCACTTTACACCCCGGTTGATCAGCATCTCCTGCTTTTCCCTGCCTGCGGACAGGATGGAGATACCGCCGCTGACATCGTATTTGCTCGCTTCTGCTTCTTCCAGCGTTATGACATGGACGGAACCATTGGTGTGGAAGTGTTCCGGTTCCACAACCGCATTTCCTTTTACCGTACGGGCAATCTGGTCAAGGGACGCATTCTGCAGCAGACGGCTGCGGGCTTCCTGTGTCTCCAGACGGTAGACAGACAGTTCCGATGTCGTGACGGCGCCGCACAGTCTGTCTTTATCCGTGACAAACAGGGTACGGTACTGGGACTGCTTCATGGCGCGCCAGGCTTCATGGGCAGTTGCGTCCAAAGGAATCAGTACGGGTTCATCCAGATCGATCTGGGCCAGTGTGAGCCGTGCGTCCGTAAGCAGAAACGGATTCTCCTGGTGGAAGCGCTTCAGTACAAATTTGGTCTCTTCATTCAACGGTCCCTGACGGCAGGCGATGGCTTTTCTGCCCTGGAGTTCCTCAAGTTCAGCCGCAGCGATTGCGGAGCAGATGGCATCGGTGTCAGGATTCCGGTGTCCGGTTACATAGATAGTATTCATGATGTGTCCTCATCCGTTCATCGTTGATTCAAGCATAGCAGAAAGGCGGGGAATATCAACTAAGGACAGTGTGTTGTATAATAGGCACGAGGTGACGAACGATGACCATTGATGTGTATCAGCAGTACTTTGCGGGCAGCTGTGTGATCGACGGCAGGCAGCGCCATGCGGTGGATGTACGTCTGACCGGTGATTCGGACCAGGGTATGATCCGCTATGAGATCAGTGTGAACTTCTTCCCGCATGATGATGAAGAAGACTTTGCAGTATCCTATGACGGATACTGTGCAGAGACGGTTTATGAGAACAAGGGAAGAAGATCACGGAAGCGGGAAGAAGCGATGCTGGAAAGCCTGCGTGAGACAGCGGACAGGCTTGCGGCTTCCGTGAACGGCAGTATAGACTGGGCGCATCCGCTCCGGGAAGCGCGCAGAGGGTAGGAGAAACAATATGGTGATCTGGAATGCATTGTTCAGTGTTGTGTTCATCGGACTGCTGGTGTCCATCGGCTGTGCGATCCTGTTTGCTTTGCTGAAGAACAGTATCTACGCAAAGATGTTTGTCAAGATCGCGGCAGGCATGTTCGCGCTGTGCCTCGGCTGTGTCATGATGGAGCGTTCCTGGAGAAGCGAACCGGAACAGCCTGCGGCGACCATGGATACTTCATCATTGCCCGAACCGACGGGGCAGGATATAGATTCCTATGTACAGAGCCTGAAGGAAATGATCCCGTTCGAAAACTGTACGATTGAAGTGGATGAGAATACAGTCTACATCGGGATCTGGGATGAGAGCATCGTGACGGTAGCGCAGGCAGCGCTGGAAGGAAACGAAGACGCAGTGAAGGCCTGGAAGGAGATACTCAGCAGTCTGACGGAAATGACGGACGGTCTGCAGAGAGGATTCCGGGAGTCCGGGCTCGGTGAGTACAGTGCAGCAGTGATGCTGCTGACGGATGAAACCCAGGAAGACGCGCTGGCAATCATCAAGGACGGAGTAATCGTATACGATTGCCTCACGGACGGAGAATAGCCATGGTACCGGTGAGGATTACGGTAGTAGAGCGTACATTCAACGAAGAAGCATCCCGTACATACGCTGTTCCCGGTCTGGGTCTCTGCGAGATGCACACGGAAGGACAGGTCTATGTCAGCGATGGCTGGAACAAGCCGGAAGGCCTCTGCGAAAGTGCATGGCAGTGCATGCAGCATTTCGTGTTCACACTGTCGCACGGAGGCGGAGACTTCTTCAAGGACTGGATGAAGGATAAAAACAAAGCACTCATCAGCTGCAATGATGGGTGCCGTCCGGTATTGTTCCTTGTGGAACGGATGGATCAGGAATAAGCGCTGCCAGGCGCTTATTTCTTTATGAAGTATGTGTCCTGGATCTTCAGGTAGGAAATTGCCAGGAGGATACTGATGAAGGGTGTTCCCAGCATCAGGAAAATCCACCATAAAGAGAACTGGTTCTGATGTACAGCCAGCAGTGGAAGACCGATCAGGGCTAATTCGATGCCGTAGCGGATCCACAGACGTCCGACAGCCTTGTTGTATGCTGCCGTGTCCGTTACCTCCGGAGGATTATCACCGGTAAAGAAGCTGGCAGGACGCTGCATGTTCCTTGTGTAAATACCGATGCCGATGCACAGCAGTGCACAGGCAAGCCATATCAAATATGCAGTCAACATAGGTCAGAACTCATAGAAATCATTCATATCCAGATTGTCGTAAATGATCTCCACGGGATGATAGCCCGCTCCCTGGAGAATCTTTGCCAGTGCCGCAGCGGTTCTCTGCTGCAGCTCGGGTGTACGCTTCTTCCAGCAGACCCATGCCATGGCAGAATGAGAATCGGGCTCACCGCCGCGGCAGAAGTACGTATCAGAGAATTCAGTTACAATATACTCTTTGGGAACACTGATGATGCCGGCAACGGTTTCCGCGATGGCAGGGGAGAGATCGAGATAATCTTTCCTGGAGATATTCTTGAGAATGATCTGCGGCATGGATGTCTCCTTTCACAGGCAGTGACTGACCTGTCTTATTACCATTATTATACACTGCAGGCGTGGTACAATACAGAAGGAGCGGAAAAGGAGGCCAGTGCTATGTGCGCATTAAGCGAAGACTCTCTGTTATGGGAAATCATGAACAACTACAGCATTGATCCAGCCACTATGGACTTCAATGATACCGTTATGAAGATTGCCGGAGAACATTTGGTTTCACCTGCGGATGTAGCTGCACTGCTGAAGCAGTTCTATGGAGAAGAGGGCTGGAAAGCCTGAGAGACAGCGATGAAAAGAATACTTGCATTGGCTGCCGTGCTGGCTGCTCTGACAGCCTGCACAGCGGAAGAAGAAAAACCGGATTTCACCGGATACTACGAACTGTCGGAAATCGTCTCGGAAACCAACGGTGCCTCCGCAGAACAGATCCAGGAACTGCGTGAATATGGATATGTCTGCAGTTTTCAGGTCAATGCAGACGGTACTGCCGTGATGGATATGTACGGAGAGATCCACGAAATGGGTTGGAACAATGACGGATTCTGGTACGATTCTGACCCGAAAGGGATCATTGCCTATGAGTATGCGGACGGTACACTGTCACTGATGGACAGTGAAAACCGGCTGGTATTCACCCGGGCAGAGAACGCAGGATTGAACATCAATGTTCCGGATGTGCCCGGACCTACACAGGAGCCAGTACCGGATCCTGTGGTTGAAAGCCCTGAAGAAGGAAAGGAATACCGGAACGGGATCTGGTCCTATATCGTCACAAAAGACAGCAGCGGGAACATTGTCTACAATATCGACAATGGTTCAGTATACTTGACTCTCCCGGCAGACTGGGAAGGCTGCTACGATGTCGATTTCACCCAGCAGTATCGGATGACGTTCTATCATGCAAAAAGCCGTCTTCTGTGGGCTTCCAAAGGCTATGAAGGCCAGGGGAACCTGTTCTCGCTGGTCTGGTCCGCGGAAGATGACTTCAGCCATCTGCCTTCCTACAAGTATCTTGGTGAAGGAGCACAGTACGGCTACTACCATCTGGAATTTCCCACGGATGTACAGGGATACCAGGATGATCAGGCATGCTGGGAAGAATACCTGATGATGCAGAAAGGCGTGAACTCTGTCAAGGAGAGTGCGTACTGCACGATCAAGCATTAAAAGAGCGGGTAATCCGCTCTTTTGTTGACTATGCACCATTGTTGGCAATGATGTACACTTCGATCTCAACATCCGTTTCCGGCATGGTGAACTCATATACACCTTCACTGACCTGTATGAGTGTATCTGTTCCGCTTACTTTGACAACAACATCTGCATCCGCAGCAATTACGGTTGAAAAGCGGACGGTCTCTCCTTCTTTGGCACGGGAAGGACATTCGTCCATATAATCCTTTCCGTAACTGACAGTGATCCGGTGTACACTGCTGCATCCGCACAGCAGGACCAGTGCGGCACACACCGCAATCTTTCTTGCAATACTCATCAAACACTCCGTTCCATACAGTACACAATCCTTCCGGGACAATGTTCTGTCTGTATTACCTATTGTACTGTGCTGACAGGACTGTGTTCAATTGTTCCGTATGAAGTATAATGGAAACGTACCATTCACTATTCAGAGGACAGACAATGAAGAGAACCATACTGATACTGCTGTGCATAGTGCTGGCAATCGGCGGAGGGCTGTTTATGTACAACCGGAGTGCTTTCAAATACCGGAATGATGTACTGGAATACTGTACTGTTTCTACCGGCGGAGGAATGCTGGGCGGATACAGTTCGTATTCGTTGAAGAAAGACGATGATGGGAATGCTGTTCTGGAAACCAGATACAAGGAAACCCATGCGGACAGAGAAAGAATCACTGTTTATCCTGTAGATCAGGCTGTATTCAGAGAACTGCAGGGAATGATCCTGAAGTACAACATGTACGCTGCCAGCAAGCGCCCCCGCAGCCCGGTTGTTGTCATGGACGGTGATACAACAACCATCTCTTTCCAGACGGAAAAGGGATACTTCAGCATCTCGGATAATCAGGTCCTTACCGGAAAGATGGCAGAAGGATGGAAAGCAATCATTTCCTACATGCACTCTCTGGCAGCAGGGGAAGGTGTAACGACGCTGGAGCCGCAGACAGCGATGCTGTATCTGAAGAGCGGCTATACACTGCAGTTCATCGTAGAGGATGCCTTTGACGGCAGACTGAACGGGATCCTGAACGAAGAACATGAAGTATCTGTTTTCGAAGAGAACGGCATTGTGCTGTGCGAGGGTGAAGACCTGGACGTGTCCGGCGCAGTGCCGGCAGAACAGATCCCCGCCGGAACCATGGTGTACACGGACGGGAAGATCATCATTCTGTACACAGACTATGCATTTGATGCACCGGCTTATATCCTTGCCAGCCTGGACGGCTATGTATCATCAGCCTGTCCGTTGATTGCGGAGATGGAAGGGCCCTACCGGCTGTATCTGAATTAAGCATTCTGTGCGATAATACCCATAGGAGAATCATTTTCAATAAGGAGGACAATCATGATTTTTGCAAGAGTGGACAAAGAACTGTGCATCGGCTGCGGTGCTTGTGAGGGTACATGCCCCGTCGGTGCCATTTCACTGGATGATGAGGGAAAGGCGGACGTCGATATCGATGTCTGCATCGGCTGCGGCGCCTGCGCGAACGGCTGCCCGGTGGAAGCGATCACCGTTGTGGACAGCGAGACGGAAACCGATCCGGCAGAAGAGTAATCAGACAGAAAAGACTGTCCTGTACCTTGGTGAACCAACGGAGCAGGGACAGTCTTTTTTTGTATGACAGACATGAATACCGTGAACAAACGGATGGATGTCATTGTGTCCATGCTGGTATAGAATAGTACAGGGGATGTACATATGAAGGAGATCAACCTCGAAGGAATCAGCTGGCTGACGTTCATTGATGGGTCAAAGGGATGGTACTGCGGAAGAACGCTGCCTGCCGGCGATCTGTATGAAGCGGAGGAACTGGCTGCGGAAAACAGACTGTTGTCCGGCGATGTTCTGAAGCTTGTGCACTGGCCGGACGGTACGGTTTACACACCGCTGAACAGACAGACCGGTGTCTGCTTCGGCAACGCGGTATATCAGGATGGAGAAATCTATCTTCTTTCAGTGGATTTTGCGGGAAGGGTCATCCGCATCCATGCGTTTGACTGCTCAGTGAATACTGTCCGTACGGCTGCGGAGATACCCCTGGACAGTATAGAGGACTGCTACAATCTGTGCCTTCTTGCGTCACCGGTTACACTCTGCCGCAGCGGAAAGGGCAACAGAGTGGATATTATCTGGCCGGAACGGTCTTCTTTTACCGTAGACGGCCATGAGAGCCTGTTTCTCAGAGAAGGGGACAGACTGTACTTCAACCGCTGGCTTGAAGATCCGGAATACCGGGAAGAAACCATTGTGCGCGATGTTCGTACAGGAGAAATCATGGAACAGCTTCCGGGTGATGTACGGGTCATGCCGGACGGTACATTGTGGCATATTTGCTGACAGGCGTTCCTGCTGTCAGTTATAATGTTTGTATATTGATTTGTCCGGAGGTGGATGATGGAAGAATTCAAGTATGTGGACAATACACTCAACAGGATCGGTGTACTTACCAGCGGTGGTGATGCACCGGGTATGAACGCTGCTGTGCGCGCTGTCGTACGGACGGCGGATTTCTATGGCGTGGAAACCGTCGGGATCCGCAGAGGCTGGCAGGGTCTGATCAACGGGGACTTTACAACGCTCGATACGAACAATGTCACCCGGATCCTTCAGCACGGCGGTACCATCCTGTACACGGCAAGAAGCGATGAATTCCGGACAAAGGAAGGACGGAAAAAAGCAGTTGCTACCTGCAAAATGCTGGGTCTGGATGCCATCGTCGCCATCGGCGGGGACGGTACGTTCCGCGGCGCCCTGGAACTGTCCCGCATGGGTGTTCCGATCATAGGCATTCCGGCTACGATCGACAATGATATCGGCTGTTCGAATTATACGATCGGCTTCGATACTGCCTGCAATACAGCGATTGAGTGCATTGACCGTCTGAGGGATACCATGCAGTCGCATGAGCGCTGCTCGGTTGTCGAGGTAATGGGACGGAATGCCGGCTTCCTGGCCCTCTATGTCGGTCTGTCGGTCGGCGCAACGGTCGTGCTCATTCCGGAGAAAAAGTATGATCCCGTCAAGGATGTCATCGAGAAGATCCAGAGCGCCCGTTTGACAGGCAAGACGCACTTCATGGTCGTGGTGGCAGAAGGCGCCGGCAGCGCGTACGATGTAGCCAATATCATCCGGGAAGGCACAGGCATCGATCCCAGAGTGACCGTACTCGGCCACATTCAGCGCGGTGGTTCTCCGAATGCCAGAGACAGGGAGACCGCTACACGGATGGGCTATTACGCTGTCAAGGCATTGGTGGAAGGGCGCCCCAACCAGATCATCGGCATCCGGGCAGGTGAGATCGTCGAAACACCGGTGGAAGAGGCGCTGCAGATGAAGAAAAAACTGCAGATGGACCGCTATACCATCCTGGAAGTCATGTCCAGAGCATCTACAAGGAAAATGGATGAGTAAGAAAAACTGCAGGAAACACCTGCAGTTTTTTTTCTCTTTCTATGAGTCGATAGCCATGACTCTTCGGCAGCACGTTTATGCCGAAGCACAGTCTGGATCAATAACCGTGGCTCTTCGGCAGCATCGCTGCGCCGATGAGTCCGGGTTCCTCCAGCTGCGCGATGACGAACGGTGTATCATGAAGTGCCTCATGTGTAATCATCCGGTAGCGCTGCAGCATGGGTTCCAGGAATACATCAGCGGATTTCATCATGCCGCCGCCGAGGATGAACATATCCGGATCCGCAAGCGCCGCAATGGACGCAAACATCTGCGCAAGGTCATTGACCGCTTCTTCCACAATGGACTGAGCGATTTCATTCCCCTGGGCTGCCAGCTCGAATACTTCGCCGGCATGCTGGATGTTCAGCTCGCTCAGCCGTTCCCGTCCTTTGCGGGAGACTGCTGTTCCGCTGGCTTCGTTCTCCACCGCACCGGGTGTCAGGTGATTGTACTTGTTGCGGGATGTGCCGACGATCATATTGGCAATTTCTCCGCCGTATCCATGCTTGCCGGAGAGGCACTTGCCGTTGACGATCAGGCAGCCGCCGATCCCGGTGGATATCGTAACATACATAACAACCGGAAGTCCTTTTCCATCACCGACCAAAGCTTCCGCCAGACCGGCAACGTCCGCATCATTCTCGATGAAGGCAGGCATTCCGAATTCTTCCGAGAGCTCAGACGCAATGGGGTAGCCTGTGAACCCGGGCAGATTGGTCGACATGGTCATGGATCCGGTCTGCTGGCTGCACGGTCCGGGAACACCGACACCGACGGCTGTGCACTTTTCCCAGCCGTCCAGCTGCTTCACCATCTGCTTGATGTTCGCCATGACCTTTTCGGGTCCTTCCTTGGCATAGCTGGGGCTTTTGATCTGCTGCAGGACTTCACCGTCCTCCGTGACGATTCCAACCCGGACATTCGTACCGCCCAGGTCGATTCCGATGTATGTTTTCATATGATTCTTCCTCTTTCCTATAGTATAGCAGAGAGCAGTTTCAGCAGTGTGAACTCTATGACACACAGTACTGCAAGAGGGATATAGCAGGGGATCAGATACCAGAAAACAGCAGGATTCCGGCTGAAGAGCTTTTTCAGGATGAAGTTGTCCGGTGAAAAGGTGAAGGCGTAGTTGGCTTCCGGATTGATGCCGGTATTCCGCAGTACAATATTGGTCATATGTGCCGTTACCAACAGCGCCGTAACCACACCGAGCAGGGCAGGGATATCCCTGTACTGCGGTGTATACAGCCCGAAGGTAATGAAGCACAGGGAAGTACAGGCCAGCAGACCATGGCTGCCGTAGAAGCCGAGTGCCTGAAGGCTGAAGAATTTCAGATCCCGGCTCTGTGCATCAGGCATCAGGAAAGCCAGCACTGCACAGAACAGGCCTATGGATACGCAGTATGCCCTGGCGGCATCGGAAGGCACTGCAGCTGCGTAGACGCTCATCAGCGTCGACAGATTGCACAGGTGGCAGGGAAGTTCATCCCAGAAGCGGAAGATTCTGCTGTAGCGGATCATCGTCAGTTTGTACAGGAAAAGGAATACCAGTCCCCCCAGACTGATGAGCAGCAGAAAAACTCTTCTGCCGGGCAGATCCATTGTCCGGGCAATATGCGTCAGTACGAACAGGAGCACAATGACTGTCAGTACAATGAACCACCAGGCTGCGTTTCCTGTCCGGATGTATGTTTCTTTCTTCATTGTCTCTATTGTAGCACTGTACAGGTATGAAAAATCCCTTCATTGGAAGGGATTATGCTCTGTGCATCTGCTTGTTCTGCAGTTCCTCCATCGCCGCTTTCTGGTTCAGTATGACCGGAATGACGATCGGATTCCGCTTGGTTTTTTGATAGAGGAAGGGTTCCAGCGTACCGCGGATGGTATTCTTGATGTCATTGAAGGTGATCCTCTGCTGCATCTTTGTCTTCAGTGCATCATACAGCAGGACTTCTGCTTCCTTGAGCAGCGTCTGGTTGTCCTTGATGTAGACAAAGCCGCGGGATACAATGCTCGGCCGGCAGAGTATCCGGTTGTAGCGGGAGTCAATGGTCACAATGACCGCAACCATGCCGGAATTCGCCAGGATCTGGCGGTCCTTGACCACCAGCGTTGACAGACCGGACGCATCATTTCCGTCAACGTATACCGCATCTGTCTGGATGCGCTCATTGGCAATGAAGCATTCTCCGTCCCGCATGACGACAATATCACCGTTGGAGCAGATCAGGCACCGTTCCGGCTCAATGCCGCATACCTGTGCTGTATAGGCGTGCTGGACCAGCATCTTGTATTCACCGTGGATCGGCATGAAGTATTTCGGCTCGATCAGGTTGAGCATCAGCTTCTGCTCTTCCTGAGGCGCGTGTCCGGTCGTATGCAGGGAAGTCAGCGGTGAGTTGACGATGACATTCGCACCGATCCGGGTCAGTTTGTTGACAACGGAACCCACCGATGTTGCGTTTCCGGGAATCGGATTCGAAGAGAAGATGACCGTATCGCCCGGAATGATCTTCAGGAACCGGTGTGTACCGTTGGCGATCCGGCTCAGCGCGGCCATAGGCTCGCCCTGGCTGCCTGTACATACGATGCAGATCCGGTTCGGCGGCAGTGTATTCAGTTCATTGCCCGTAATGAAACTGTCATCCGGTATATGGATGACACCGTTCTTCCGCGCAATCTCGACCACATTCTCCATGGAACGCCCGAAGATCGCAACCTTGCGGTTGCAGGATACGGCACCCTCCAGGATCTGGTTCAGACGCATGACATTGGAAGCGAACGTGGAGACCAGCAGACGTCCCGGGGTTTTCCGCATCTGTTCCAGGAGGGTGGCGGCGACTTTCCGTTCCGAGATGGAAAAGCCGGGAACACCGGAGTTGGTGGAATCACTCATCAGAAGGGTGACACCGATCTGTCCCATGTAGGCCATCTTCTGGAAATCGCTCTTTTCGCCGATCGGTGTAAAGTCGAACTTGTAGTCACCGGTTTCCACTGCCCGGCCGTTCGGGGTATTGACAAACACACCGAGGGAATCCGGGAAGGAATGAATGGTATTGTAGAAGCCGACATCGAAGTACTTGGTCTGGATGTGGCTGGCTTCATCGATGGTAAGGATCCGGCAGTTCCGCAGCAGACGGTGTTCTTCCAGCTTCTTCTCGATCAGCGCTTTCGCAAAGCGGGGTGCATAGATCTCCTTGAGATGTACGGACTGCAGGAAAAAAGGAATCGCCCCGATGTGGTCTTCATGACCGTGGGTGATGATCATTGCTTTGATTTTAGCCTGGTTTTTGACCAGATAGGACCAGTCCGGTATGACATAGTCGACACCGGGAAGGGATTCTCCCGGAAACAGGACGCCGCAGTCGATGATGATGATTTCATCATCATGCTCAAAACAGTACATGTTCTTGCCGACTTCACCGAGTCCGCCCATGGCGTAGACAAGGGTGTCGGTTTTCCTGTTGATTGTTTTTCTGCTGAAGTCGATGTCTGTAATTCGTGTATGATGAACCGGTCTGGATCTTTGCCTGGAATCTTCGTTGATATTCATGGCTTTACCTCAGAATCGTTTAAAACACAGATGATGGTGATTCGATGATAGGAGTAATGGACTGCTTAATAAAAGAATTATAGCATACTATACAGAGATCGCGCCTGGTACATTCGGCCAGGGATTCTCTTTATTGATATGGTCGTAGAACAGCACACCTTCGAAGTGGTCCAGCTCGTGCTGCAGGACGATGGCCAGGTATCCTCTGGCCCGGATGGAAATCTCCTGATCCGTCAGGGCGTCATACGCTTTGACGGTCACCCGTGCACTGCGCACGACATAGCCTTCATGCACTTTGGCTACGGACAGGCAGCCTTCACCGGATTCCAGATAGGCCTTCTGCAGGGACTTCGATACAATCCGCGGATTGACAAGCATGTATTCATAGACGACTTCGTGATCGTTTTTGTCGGTGTCGCGTACGATGACGGCTGTCATGCGCTTGGGTACGCCGACCTGGATGGCAGAGATGCCTACGGCCGGGCGGAGATTATCCCGCTCAGCGATTTCCGGATCCGTGGAGTTCTTGACATACATGTACATATCCTGCAGCAGGCTGCGGTCCTCTTCCGACAGGGGAAGGGGGACAGGCTCGGATTTTCGGCGGATGAAAGGGTCTGTATCTTTTATAATCGTATCATTGTTGATGATCATACTGTTTTTACCTCGTTCCTATTTTATGTGCATGTTCCGGGATTGTAAAGGTGAATTGATAGCCTGAACGAGCGTGTCATGGTAGAATAGTGCATATGAGCGAAAACACGGTTTCCAGGCCGCAGGAGAGAAGAAACATACTGGGCTTTCTCTTTCCTTCCGGTACGGACAGATACATCAATATCGCAGTCATGTGGCTTGCTGTATTCGGTACACTGATGATCGGAAGCGCGTCCATGGGACTGGCGGTTTCCAATCCGGTCTATCTGCCGGTTACGGTTGCGAAGCAGATCATCTTCATTCTGATCGGCTATTTTGTCATGGTGCAGATGATGCGGCGCTTTTCCTTCCGCATCCTCCATTCACAGACGTTCGGACTGATCATCGTCGGCATTGCATTCCTGCTGTTCCTGGCATCGCTCTTCGATTTCAACGGCTCCGGTTCCAAAGCGTGGATTCTGCTGCCGATCGGCATCACGCAGGTCACGCTGCAGCCTTCGGAGTTCGCCAAGGTTGCGCTGATTCTGATCATTGCGGCGTATACCGGCGATGTAAAGAAGACCTTCAAGGACAAAAACTATATCTGGAAGCGTCCGTTCTTCATCGGTTTGGGCTATGTGTTCATCGTTCTGGTCCTTCAGCATGACTTCGGATCTGCGGTTGTCATGGGTACGATCTGTGTCGTATGCATTCTGATCCCGTCGCATCCGCAGCTGCGTTCGTTCCAGAAGTTCATCGGCTGGTTCTATGCCGTGGGCATGCTGTTTGCGGTATTCCTGTTGTCGCCGCTCGGGGAGCCGGTCATCCGTCATCTGCCTTTGGAAGACTACCAGATTTCCAGGATCCTGAGTGCGATCGATCCGTTCCAGGATCAGTACAATACGGGTTATCAGTTGATTCTCGGTCTGATTGCTTTTGCGGCAGGCGGCTGGAAAGGGCTGGGATACGGTGCTTCGGTCAGGAAGTATACCCGCTTCCCGGCAGCCAATACAGACTTCATTCTGGCCATCATTGTCGAAGAACTGGGCATTTTCGGCTTCCTGGCAGTGATGATTCCCTATACGATCATTGTCGTTCAGCTGTTCCGCTATGCACTGAAGATGCGGAGTGAACAGGGAAAGATCATCCTGGTCGGTGTAGCGATGTATATCGTGATCCACGCACTGTTCAATATCGGTGGTGTTACGGGACTGATTCCGCTGACGGGAGTTCCGCTGCTTATGATTTCATCCGGCGGTTCTTCCACCATGTCGCTGATGGCGGCCTTGGGCATTGCGCAGGCTGTCATTCTGCGCTGGAACCAGGGAGAATTCCAGTGAGGATCATTGCCGGAGAATGGTCTTCCCGGCGGTTGAAAACGCTCAGCGGGACAGAGACCAGGCCTACGCTGGACAAAGTGCGCGGGGCGGTGTTCTCCTCCCTGGGAGGCTTCTTCGACGGCGGTACCGTGCTTGATCTGTACGGCGGCAGCGGTGCCGTAGCCCTGGAAGCACTGAGCCGGGGATTCGGATCCGCGGTGATCTGTGATAAAAGCAGGGACGCTGTCAGGATTATCCGGGAGAACGTATCCTCCCTGCAGGCGCAGGAACGCTGCCGGATCCTGGCTATGGAGGACAGGAAAGCACTGGCTGTGCTGGCGGGTGAGAAGGCGGTGTTCGATCTGGTGTACCTGGATCCGCCGTACGCAAAGCAGCACAATGAAGAAGTCATGCGTTTCCTGTATGAAAACGGAATGATCGGCAGGAACGGCAGGATTGTCGTGGAATGCCTGAAGGAAGACGCACTGCCTGATGTATGCGGGCAGATTGTGAAATACAAGGAAGCGGTGTACGGTATTACCCGCATTGTATACTACCGGCTGGAGGAGGAAACATGAAAGCTTGTTATCCCGGAACGTTTGATCCCATTACCAATGGTCATCTCGATGTCATTGAGAGAGCGTCCAGAATGTTTGATGAACTGGATGTACTGATTATGCGCAATGTACGCAAGACCACGACCTTTACAGAGGAAGAGCGCAAAAACATGCTGGAGAAAGCCATTGCGACGCTGCCTGATCATGACAACATCCATGTACTGATCGGTACCGGCCTGACCGTGGAGATGGCTAGGAAAGTCGGCGCCCAGGCGATTGTCAGAGGCATCCGGGCTGTTACGGACTATGAATATGAACTTCAGCAGGCAACGGGCAACCAGGTGCTTGCACCGGAGATTGAGACATTGTTCATCATCGCCCGTCCGGAGTACTCGTTCCTGAGTTCTTCGATCGTTAAGGAAATTGCTTTCTATGATGGAGATATCTCTGCCTTTATTCCGGATGTCATTCTGGATGAGATCCATGGGAAACTGACACAGAAACAATAGAAGAGTGCAGTCTTATGGCGGGGCTGCATTTTCCGAGGAGACGGACTATGACAAAAAGAACACCGGCAAAATGGCTGATCAGCGTCCTGATGTACTGTGCAGGGCTTCTTTGTCTTGCGCTGGGCGTTGCGTTCTCCGCCAATGCAGGACTAGGCATTTCTCCTGTCAACTCTCTGCCGTATGTCATTGCGTCATGCCTGGGGCTTGAAGCTTCGGTCGGCACGGTAGTCACGGCTGTTTTCTGCTTCTATATTCTTCTGCAGTTCTTTATCCTGAAAAAGGAATTCAGTCCGGTGAATGTACTTCAGATCCTGTTCTCTACACTGTTCGGATACTTCGTTACCTTTGCCAAAGGGCTTCTCGGCAGCTGGCGGATCATGGACGGCTATGCCGGCAGTCTGGTGATGCTGGCAGCCAGCATTGTCATCGTAGCCTTCGGTGTCTTTCTGTACGTAAGCGCGGATATGATACCGATGCCTATGGAAGGGCTGACCATGGCAATCGCCAGGAAGCGGAAGAAGCCGTTCGCAAGCGTAAAGACACCGGTGGACTGTGCGGTTGTTGTCGTCGGACTGCTGCTGTCGTTTGCTGTTCTGCGGGATCCATTCCGCTGGATCAGGGAAGGGACGGTCCTGTCTGCACTGGTCACCGGCCGTCTGGTCACGGTGTTCCGGAAGCACCTGGGAGAACGGACAGAAAAGCTTGTACACGGAGAGTAAAGGATACAGTCCGTGCCGGAAACGGTACGGGCTTTTTCTATGCTCGCATATCCAATAATTTCATCGGTTTTAGCACACGATTGTTGACTGTGCTAAAAAGAGTTGCTATACTGTTAGCAGTCAGAAAGACTGAATGCTAAAGGAGGCGGATGGGAAATGCTGACACCGAGACGGATCGAGATCTTCAAAGCGATCGTTGACGAATACATTCAGACAGCGGAGCCGGTGGGCTCCAAGGCGCTTCAGCAGAAATACCGTCTGCCGTACTCCAGTGCGACCATACGTAATGACATGATGGCACTGGAGGAAATGGGCTATCTGGAAAAGGTGCATACCTCCAGTGGACGGATTCCTAGCACACTGGGCTACAAGTTCTACTGTGAGAACCTGCTCCAGAATACCGGTCTTGACAGAAAGATGCAGGTTGCGATCCGCGAAGCCTTCGATACTACGAATATGAATATCGAAGAAGCGGTGCAGGTATCCTGCCGGGTTCTCTCCGACATGACGAACATGACCGCAGGGGCGATCGGTCCGGACGCGAAAAACCAGCATCTGGCGTACATCAAACTGTTCCCGATCGATGAAAGGAACGCAGTATGCGTATTCATTACGGATACCGGCCATTCCGAGACCAAGACATTCCACTTCGACGAAGACGTCCTGATACAGGATATTGAAAGCTGCACGGATCTGCTGAACACTCACCTGAAAGGTGCAGCGATCGCCGATCTGCCGGAGAGAATGGAGGAGCTCCGCCCGCAGTTCTCCCGTCTGGTCAAGCAGCATGAAACGCTGTTTGCGGCATTCGTCAAAGCGTTCGTCAAGTTCGCCAGTGAAACGGTGTACTTCTCTGGCCGGGAGCGGATGCTGTACCAGCCGGAATTCGAGGACATCTCCAAGCTGAAGAAACTGATGGAGATGATGAAGGATGCCCAGGGCTGGCGGTCGATTGACAGCGGAGAACGCGCAGTGGCACTGCGTACAAACAAGAAGTCCGAACTGACCTGGGTGGATGATGTAGCGATTGTACGGACGAAGTTCCGGATCAACGATATGGACTCCGGCCAGCTGATGGTGGTCGGACCGAGCCGGATGGACTACGACAAAGTCATCTCGATGCTGGAATACGCAGTATCCATCATTGAGAATGTATATTCAGACAACGGAGGCAGACATGAGTGAAGAACTGCAGGAAACAGAAAAAACAGAAGAAGTAGAAACGGAAGTGCTGGATGAGATTCCTGCAGATCCCCGGGATGAGAAGATCGAGGAACTGCGGAAGGAAGCCGCGGATCTGGCAGATACCGTAGCGGCCATGGAAAAGGAACTTGCCGCGTCCAGAGAAAGGCTGGCCAGAGCGGTGGCGGACCTCGACAATACCCACAAGCGTGTAGAGAGGGAAGCGGAAACGCAGAAGAAGTACCGTGTACAGTCGTTTGCACTGGATATACTGCCGGTCATCGACAACTGCGAGCGTGCGCTGGCAGTGGACAAGGACGAAGATGACCCTTACAGAAAAGCATTT
Source organism: Solobacterium sp. (assembly GCA_017420505.1). Classification (GTDB taxonomy): domain Bacteria; phylum Bacillota_I; class Bacilli_A; order Erysipelotrichales; family Erysipelotrichaceae; genus Bulleidia. The sequence goes on from JAFOIY010000014.1 coordinate 16,281, forward strand.
GTGATGGTACAGACCGCATTGGTCAATGCCCTGAAGAAAGAGGGCGTGGAAGAGATCGAAGCGCTGGGAAAACCGTTCGATCCGAACTGGCATATGGCCATGATCAGTGAAGCAAAGGAGGGCGTGGAGCCCGGAACGGTCACGGAAGTACTGCAGAAAGGATACAGACTCAAGGACCGGCTGCTGAGGCCGGCAATGGTAAAGGTAAGCGAATAAGGAGGACAGGAATATGAGCAAGATTATCGGTATTGATTTAGGTACAACCAACAGCTGTGTAGCTGTTATGGAAGGCGGAGATGCAAAGGTCATCGCCAATCCGGAAGGACGCAATACAACACCTTCCGTCGTAGCGTTCAAGAACGGTGAAAGAATCGTCGGCGATGCTGCGAAGCGACAGATGATGACCAACAAGAACACGGTATGGTCCATCAAGCGTCTGATGGGCACCAAGGAAAAGGTGACCCTGGAAGGCAAACAGTATACACCGGAAGAGATCTCGGCAATGATCCTTTCCTACCTGAAGGACTATGCAGAAGGCTATCTCGGTGAAAAGGTCGAAAAGGCCGTCATTACGGTCCCGGCGTACTTCAACGACAGCCAGCGTCAGGCAACAAAGGATGCCGGCCGGATTGCCGGACTGGACGTCGTACGTATCATCAACGAGCCGACGGCTTCCGCGCTGGCGTACGGCATTGACAAGAACAACAAGGAAATGAAGGTTCTGGTCTATGACCTGGGCGGCGGAACATTCGATGTTTCCATTCTGGACATTGCGGACGGTACATTCGAAGTGCTGAGTACAGCCGGTGATACACACCTGGGCGGCGATGACTTCGACAATGTCATCATTGACTGGCTGAATGAGAACTTCCGCAAGGAGCACGGTGTCAACCTGAAGAGTGACAATATGATCCTGCAGCGTCTGAAGGACGCCGCAGAAAAGGCGAAGATCGAACTGTCCGGTACCCTGCAGCACGAGATCATGCTGCCGTTCATCTGCCCGAATCCGGAAGGCGTAGGCGCACTGAACCTGGAAGCGACACTGACAAGAGCGCAGTTTGACCGTATGACGAAGCACCTCGTTGACAAGACAATGGGACCGGTACGCCAGGCTCTGTCCGATGCACATCTTACCGCATCCGATATCGATCAGGTTCTTCTGGTCGGCGGATCCACCAGAATCCCGGCCGTACAGGAAGCCGTTAAGAACATTACAGGCAAAGAGCCGTTCAAGGGCATCAACCC
>JAFOIY010000141.1 GCA_017420505.1 Solobacterium sp.
ATGAGTCCGCTGCCGCAGATGCCTTTCACTGCAGCACTGCCGATGACATCCAGCTCCAGTGTATCCTTCATGACGGCCTTCTGTACAGCACCTGCAGTGCCCGGCATGCCGCAGCTGATATTCCCGCCTTCAAACGCCGGACCGCAGGCAACAGCGCAGGCAAGCATTCCTCCGTCGTGGATCAGGATCATTTCACCGTTGGTGCCGATATCCAGGAACAGGGCATTGCCGGTAACTTTCCCGATGCTCAAAAGACCGGCCACAATATCCCCGCCGACATACCCGGCTACACAGGGTACATAGTATGCCGGGATTCCCCCGACCGTATCGTTTCTGTCTTCCAGAAAGCGCGTTTCCGGTATAAACGGTGCAGAAGCGATCGTTCCGGGAGAGATCCCCGCAGCGATATGCTCCATGACGGTATTGCCCGCAATGACCATCTCCTGGACTTCCGGAGAAACCATACCGACCATGTCAATGATCTGCTCATGAAGGATGGACTGCAGGTGCTGCAGACCATCCGCATGGTCCAGCGTATACTGGATCCGGCTGATGACATCCGCTCCGTAGGCACGCTGTACATTCCAGCGGGCATCACTGCCCAGTTCCCTGCCGCTCTCCAGATCGTAGACTTTGACAGCGATGGAAGTCGTACCGAGATCCACTGCGGCTCCTGTCCCCTTCCTGGCTGTATGTTCCCGTGCCGGAACCGTCTGTGACAGCAGCCGGCTGTTTTCTTCCGTCCGCAGAGAAACCGCATTGACTTCATCTGCCGGTGTACGGCAGGCAAGCACTTCCCGGCCATCGGCTATGACCGTACATTTGCGGCAGGTACCCTTTCCTCCGCACGGTGCCGATACCGGAATCCCGTACCGACGGAAAACATCCAGCAGGGTCTCATCTGTCCCGGCTTTCAGTTTTTTTTCTGCACCATCTATGACTGCACACAGTTCTTTCATCGTTATTGCGTATATTTTTATCTTGAATAGAATTATACTTCAAATAGTGAAGGGAAAAAACCCTGACCCCGGGAGGTACCTCTATGGACAATATCCTTCAGCTTGCCCGTGAAATCGGTTTTTCTCATTTCTCGGAACTGAATATGGACGCTTTGATCGTCCGCGAGGATATCCGGGATATGTGCATCACCGGTAAATGCCGGATGTACGGGAACAACTGGAGCTGCCCGCCCTGGTGCGGAACGGCACAGCAGTGCGCAGAGCGCATCAAACAGTACGACTGCGGCATTCTTGTACAGACAACAGCGTCCATGAAGGATGAATTCGACTACGAGACCGTCCGGGAAACCGAAAAGAAGCACAAGGCTTTGTTCATGACCCTGGCCAGGCAGATCCGCCTGCTGCACGGCAATTGCCTGCCGCTGACAGCCGGTGCCTGCACACTGTGCAGAAAGTGCACCTGTCCGGATCACCCCTGCCGCTTCCCGGAAAAACGATATTCCTCCATGGAAGCCTACGGTCTTCTGGTCAAGGATGTATGCGAAGCATCCGGCCTGAAGTACTACTACGGACCGAAGAGCCTGACATTTGACTCCTGCATACTGATGAAGCGAGGTAACAGTGTATGACACCGAAAGAGATCTTTCTCGAACTGCTGAAGCCGGACGGACAGCCCGAGCGTCAGCTGAAACAGTACGAAGCCCTGCATATGGTCCTGACGGATCCCATCAACGGTTATCTGCGCGGAAGCAGAGTAAGGGGTTCGGTATCCAAGGACCGTTGGGGCACAACCATCAATTTCCCTGCCGACGCACCGGGACCGATGCCGGTCACTACCGAAGAACTGAAAGTATGCAAGGACATTGAACACTGGCGGGACTATGTACATGCGCCGGATATTGAAGCAAACTGCCGGGAGGGATGGGAAGCCTGCATCGAAGGCGCAAAGGAAAAGGCCGGAAATGAGAAGCTGATTACCGGCTTCATGGCAACCGGAATCTTTGAGCAGCTGCATTTCCTGATGGGCTTTGAAGACACCCTCACAGCACTGTATGAATACCCGGATGAACTGCATGAGCTGATTGACTATATTACGGAATACCGGATGAAGTATGTCCGTATGCTGATAGACCGTCTGCATCCCGAAGTCATCTTTACCCACGATGACTGGGGAACCAAGGATGCCCTGTTCATGAAGCCCGATATGTGGCGTGAATTCTTCAAGGAACCGTACCGCCGCTTCTACGGCTGTATCCGCGATCACGGCATCATTACAGTTCACCACGCGGACTCCTATCTCGTACCGATCGTCGAAGATATGGCAGAGATCGGCATCCAGGTATGGCAGGGTGCACTGCCGGAGAATGATATTCCTGCGCTGCAGAAGAAACTGCAGGGCAGAATGGTGCTGATGGGCGGCATCGGTGCAGCCATCGACCGTCCCGACGCATCGAAGGAAGAAATCCGTGCCTATGTCAGACAGGTGCTTGCGGAGAACTGCCCCGGCGGACACTACATCCCCTGCATCACCTACGGACTGGCCGGTACGGTCTGCCCGCATGTAGATCCGATCATCAATGAAGAGATCGATCTGTACAACGCTGTACTGCACATGCCGAAGTTCTTCACTACATCCGTTCCTCACAGGAACCGGAACGCCCAAAAGACCGGAAAAACAGGAAATGCCGGTGCAGAACAGCAGAACACGGAGCTGCTGAGCGCCATCAGCGAGGCTCTGGTCAAGGGTAGGCGCAAGCAGGTCCTGTCCCTTACAGAACAGGCTCTTACTGCCGGCATCAAAGCGCAGACCATCCTGGCGGACGGTCTTATGCCCGGTATGGCAAAGCTCGGCGAGGATTTCACCGCCGGCAGAGCGTTCGTACCGGAGATGCTGGTAGCTGCCCGGTGCATGAACGCGGCGCTGGAGATCCTGCGTCCCCTCTTTGCGGCGGAGAACAGCACATCCATCGGAAAAGCCTGCCTCGGTACCGTGCGCGGAGATATGCATGATATCGGCAAGAATCTGGTTAAGATCATGATGGAAGGCGCCGGCATTGAAGTGGTCGATCTCGGCGTGGATGTCAACGCTGAAACCTTTGTACAGACCGCCATCGATGAACACTGTGACATCATCGCCTGCTCCGCCCTGCTGACGACCACCATGAGCGAAATGCGCCGGGTCGTAGAAATTGCAAAGGAGCGCGGCATCCGCGATCAGGTGACCATCATGATCGGCGGTGCACCGATCACACAGGAATTCTGTGATGAAATCGGCGCCGACCTCTATACCGACGACGCAGCCCAGGCTGCCCGCGCAGCCCGCAGTGTACTTGAAAGAAAGGCAGAAAGACAAGTATGAACCGGATTCCTCTGATCATTGACTGCGATCCCGGCACCGATGATGCCCTGTGCATCATGCTGCTGGGAGCGAGCAGTAAATACGCTATCAAAGGGATTACCGCCGTCCACGGCAATGTATCCCTGCAGCACACCGCAGAAAACGCCTTGTTCCTGAGCCATTACTACGGCATTGACTGTCCAGTTTACCGCGGTGCGCAGCAGGCCATGATCGTCCGCAATGAACGGGCTGCCTACGTGCACGGCGGCAACGGTCTGGCCGACTATGAATACAGCACCGAAGGCCTCAGCTGTGCCGAGGGCTATGCCTGGGACTTCCTGTACCGCAGCGCAAGGGAATATGCCGGAGAACTGGAAATCCTCGCCTGCGGTCCCCTGACCAATCTGGCTATCACCATCCTCAAGCACCCGGATTTCGCTTCCCTTGTCCATCGTCTGGTCATCATGGGAGGCGCCGCCCATTCCGGCAACACTTCACCGCTTGCGGAATTCAATTTCCAGCAGGATCCCCATGCCGTACAGGTTGTCCTGCAGGCCGGATTCTCCGATGTTACCATCGTTGATCTGGACTGCTGCAATTCCGCCTGGCTGAATCCTGAGGAACAGAAGACAATGGCCGCCCTGCCCGCTCACAACAGGATCCATGGCCTGCTGGCGCAGATCATGGCCCATAAAGTCATCTCTGACGCAAACATCACCCGTGTCCACGGAGAACGCTTCGGCAGAGACCGGGCAGCGCGGATGGTCGTCTGCGATGCTGTCGCTGCAGCCGTCGCTGTTGATCCTGCACTGGCACAGTACCGGGATGTATACATGCTCTGTGAGACAGAAGGAACGCAGACTGCCGGACAATCGGTCATCGACCGTCTCGGCCTGTCCGGAAAAACCAATGTCCGCCTGGCAATGAATATGGACAGGGACCGCTATGCCGCCCTGTTCATGAACAGTCTGAAGCATTACGAGGAGGCCTGACATGAAGAAGTACATCATCATGGATGTCGATACCGTTGTGGATGACAGTATGGCCATCATGCTGGCAGCCGCCCAGGAAGACATTGAGATTCTTGCCCTGACCTGCACGTTCGGCAACAACGATGTTTCCGTCACAACCCGCAATACCCGGAAGATCGCAGAATTCCTCGGCATCCAGGCACCGGTAGCCATGGGCGCAGTACGTCCGGTCATTGAAGAACCGCTGGATTACAGCGGCGGTCTGGGCCCGATGATCCACGGCATGGACGGTCTGGGCAACGTCGGCGGCCGCCTGCCGGAGCCGACCGTACCGCTCAGTGAATACTGTGCTGTAGATCTGATGGCGGAAGCCATCGAAAAAGCCCCGGAGAAGGTGACCATCGTCGCCACCGGACCGCTCACCAACGTCGCCGCCTTCCTGCTCAGCCGACCCGATCTCATCAACAAAGTCAAACAGATCGCACTGATGGGCGGTGCCGCCTTCAGCGGAAACCTTTCCTTCAGTGCAGAAGCCAATATCGGCCATGATCCGGAGGCCGCTGCCATTGTCTTCTCCGCCCCGGTACCGAAGGTTGTCTTCGGACTGGACGCAACGATGGGTGTGTACATCACCGATGAAGAGCGGGAGAAAATGGCACAGTCCGGCAGCACAGGCGCCTTCCTGAAGGACTGCCTGCAGCCGTACGCTGACACCTACCGTATGCTGGCAGGCTGGCCGGGCGCTGTCCTGCACGACAGTCTGCCGGTTGCCTGGCTCATCGACGAAAGCTATGTGGAGCTGCATCCCGCAGTCATAACCATCGAACTGAACGGACGCCATACCCGCGGAGAAACGGTATGCAACTTCAATTCCAATCTGCTGGACCAGGCCAATGCCCGCATTG
>JAFOIY010000142.1 GCA_017420505.1 Solobacterium sp.
TACTGGAGCGGATTGAGCTGTTCCGGACCAGTGCAGCCGTGGATATGAGCGATCTGAACATCGAGCACATCATGCCGCAGAGCCCCAATGAATACTGGCTGAAGGCCACAGGACTGCGGGATGAGGATGAATACGCCAGATACGCGAATATGCTCGGCAACCTGACCCTGTGTGCAGAGTATGACAATACCCGTATGGGCAACCAGGACTTCGGATTCAAGAAAGCCATCCTCTCGAAGACGATGCACATCCGGATGAACAACGAAATCCTGAAGCTGAACCAATGGAACCAGAAGGAGATCGAAAAGCGCACGGAACGGATGATTACGGAGATCCTGCGGATCTACCCGTACAAAGCCGGACAGGCAAGCATCCGGGAAGATGATGACATCATTGTACTGACCTCTCCGAGTGTCAATGCCAAGGCGGTCTACCACAATGCCCGGTCCATCGAGATCCTCGCCGGCACGAAGATGAAATCCTACCGTCCGAAGGAGATGAAGTCCATGCAGCAGCTGTACAGCGATATGCTGGCCATGCGCATACTCTCCGAGGATGAGGGTGGAAGGATCCAGTTCGACAAGAACTATGTCTTCAGTGATCTGAATACCGCGGCGCAGTTCCTGCTGCACCGCGGCGGTGACAACCTGAGCGCCTGGACCAGGGAGAACGGTACGGAGTTCACGCCGCCTGCTCCGAAGAAGGGACAGCAGAAGAAAGCAGCGAAGAAGAGCGCTCCCGAGCCGGCGGCAGAGAAGAAGCCGGCGGTGAAGAAGAAGCCCGCAAGGAAACCGAAACAGCCGGAAAAAGCACCGAAGAACGTGGAAACACGGAAGTTTACAGCTGTAAAGCAGGAGGGGTAACCTCCTGTTTTCTTTTGAGTGTTTTCGTGTATAATAGGAATGCACGCACCAGTAGTTCAATGGCAGAATGTCAGCTTCCCAAGCTGAACACGCGGGTTCGATTCCCGTCTGGTGCTCTTTTTAATACCGTACGGCATTGCATTGAGGAGGAAGCGTACTGTGAGAGAATTGTTTACCATCACTGTATCCGTTGAAAAGCCGATCGTTGTCGGCCAGGACGGAAAGAACGGCAGAAGACAGCTCATCCCAATCGGAACCGGAACACTGGAAGGCACGGACATCTACGGCAATCCCCTGAAAGGGGCGGTCCTGCCCGGGGGTGTGGACTCCCAGGTCATCCGTCCTGACGGCAAATGCGAACTGTCCGCCCGCTATGCGGTAAGGCTGGACGACGGCGCATCGTTCTACATCGAAAACAACGGCATGCGCACCGTGCCGGACGAATATGTCCCGCAGGTGCTGCGGGGAGAGTTCATCGACCCGGCACTGTATTATTTCGCAACGGTACCGTCCTTTGAAGCGTACAGCGATTCCCTGCGCTGGCTGGAGAACCATGTATTCTTCTGCCGGGCGGTCAGGGAGCCCGATACGGTACGGATCGTATACTGGATTATCGACTGACAGAAGAAGCACAGCACCCGGAAAGGACTGTGCCTTTCTTTTTCGCAAAAAACTTAATCGTTTTCAAAAAAGGTATTGCATTATCGTTCGAATATGTATATATTGAAATTACGAAAACGATTAAGTGGGAGAAACGGGCAATTCATGATCTCGATGAAGGAAATCGCTGAGAAGTGCGGTGTGTCGGTCGCAACCGTATCCAAAGCGCTGAACGACAAGGGTGATATCTCGGAAGCGACGAAGCAGTTCATCCTGAAGACAGCGCAGGAAATGGGCTATACACTCAACGCAGCCGCGCGCGCTATGAAGACCAGCCGCTCCTACAACATCGGCGTTCTGTTCGTGGACCGTACCGATGCCGGTCTGTCCCATGAATACTTCTCCAACATCCTGGAGAGCTTCAAGAAGGAAGCCGAGCAGCGGGGATACGACATTACGTTCATCTCCCACTCGATCGCCGGTCAGGAATCCACCTATCTGAAGCACTGTGAATACCGGGGCTTCGACGGGGTAGGCATCATCTCCGCGGACTTCAATGATCCGGAGATCCGGGAACTGATGGAATCGGATCTGCCGGTCGTGGTCATCGACTACATCAGCGGCAAATGCCCGGCTGTCATCTCGGACAACACCCGCGGCCTGCAGGAGCTGGTGCAGTACGCCCACCGCAAAGGCCACCGGAAGCTGGCGTTCATCCACGGTGAAATGACCGACGTTACCCGGGACCGGGTCATGGGATTCTACCGGGCCTGCCGGGAGCTGGAGATCGAAGTGGATCCGGACTGCGTCCTCGAAAGCAACTACCACGACATGGAGATGTGCGCAGAAAAAACGAAGGAGATCCTGGCCAAAGGGGATCTGCCGTCCTGCATCATCTTCCCGGACGATTACTCCTTCCTCGGTGCCGCAAGAGTGCTCAATGAAGCAGGACTGCGCATCCCGGAAGACATCTCGGTCATGGGCTACGACGGAATCCGTCTGGCCAGGCTGAGCGGGCTGACGACCTACGCGCAGAATACCGAAGCGCTGGGATCCGCTGCCTGCCGGAAGCTGGTGGAGGAGATCGAGAACGGTACCAGAACCAATGACTACACGGTTGTGATCGGTTCCCTGCTGGAAGGGAATACCGTGAAGCAGCTGTAATACAGAAAGGAAACTAAGCGGAAAGCTTGATAATAGAGGAGGAAGAAATGAAAAAGTTATTGAGCGCACTGTTGACAGTACCTATGGTACTCGCACTTGCGGGATGCCAGGGTGAAAAACCTGCCGAAGAACCCGTAGAGGAAGGCGGAGAAGGAAAGGTCTTCCACATCTACGCCTGGAACGAAGAGTTCAAGGGCTTCTTCGAGAAGTACTACACGGTTCCGGAGGGAGTCGAAGTAGTATGGACGATCGTACCGAGTGACAATGGTCAGTACCAGGATGCTCTGGACCTGGCTCTGCTGAACCAGGACAGCGCCGCAGCCGATGACAAGATCGACATGTTCCTGGCTGAGTCCGACTACATCGTCAAGTACACGAACACAGACTACACACAGGACATCAAGCAGCTGGGTGTAACCAACTTCTCCAATACCTATCCGTACACAGTGGAAGCTGCTTCCGACGCCAACGGTGTTGTGAAGGGTGTCTCCTTCCAGTGCTGCCCGGCAGGCATGCTGTACCGCAAGTCCATCGCTGAAGCCGTACTCGGCACATCCGATCCGGAAGAGATCCAGGCAATGGTCAGCGACTGGGACAAGTTTGACGCAGTAGCAGCTCAGATGAAGGATGCAGGCTACCTGATGACCGCTTCCTTCGCAGAGACTTTCCGTGTCTTCTCCAACAATACAGAGAGCGCATGGGTTGACGCAGACAACAACCTGGTCATCGACCCGGCGATCCAGACATGGATGGATCAGGCAGAAAAGTTCATCGAAAACGGCTACACACTGACATCCGGTGTATGGGATGCAGAGACAACAGCTGAAATGGGCAAGGACGGCAAGGCGTTCTGCTACTTCGGCCCGGCATGGTACTACAATTTCTGCATGGGTCCGGCATTCGGCGAAGATGCCGTGAAGGAAGGCACAGACACCGTCGGTGACTGGGCACTGATCGCAGGACCGCAGGCTTACTTCTGGGGCGGCACATGGCTGCTCGCAGCGACAGGCTCCGACAACCCGACAATGCTGGCGGATGTAATGGATACATTCATCAACAATGAAGATGTCGTTACAGCTCTGATCGCGAACGAAGCACAGTTCACCAACAACAAGAAGGTCAACCAGAAGTTTGCGGATGATCCTGACTTCGGCAACCCGTACCTCGATGGTCAGAACGATACAGCAGTATTCAACGCAATGGCTGACAACATTACGTTCCGCAACCACACGATCTATGATCAGCTCTGCAACGAAGGTCTCCAGGACAAGTTCTCCGAGTATCTGAAGGGCGAAGTTGACAAAGAGACCGCAATGGCGAACTTCTACACGTTCCTCAACGAAAAATATCCTGCAGTTCATACTCCGGAATAGGATCTGAACACAGACATGACTGTGGCAGGGCGCTTGCTCTGCCACAGTTTTCTTAAGACAGGAAAGGAGGGTAAACCATGGCGGAATCCCGCAGGATCAAGCACAGGAAGACGGTCAGCTATGCCAAATGGGCATACATCTTCATCATCCCGTTCTTCATCTCGTACATCATATTCACGCTGGTTCCCCAGCTGCTTACGATCTACAACAGCTTCTTTGAAAACTATATGAACGGTCTGCAGCAGATCGGTCCGAACTTCGTCGGACTGGCCAACTACAAGGCACTGCTGTCGCCGGGACAGTCAGGAACCATTGATCTGCTGAAATACTTCGGCAATACCATGGCCCTCTGGATCCTCGGCGCTGTACCGCAGTTCCTGATCGCACTGATGCTGGCGGTCATCTTTACAAGCGCAAGGCTGAACATCAAAGGGCAGGGACTGGCAAAGGCCATCATCTACATGCCGAACCTGATCATGGCATCCGCGTTCTCCATGCTGATCTTCGCCCTGTTCTCCAAAGTAGGCCCCATCAACAAATATCTGGTAGCTTCGGGAATCATCGAACAATCATTCGACTTCCTGACGGTCAAGGTATCCGTACGGTCGCTGATTGCCTTGCTGAATTTCCTGATGTGGTTCGGCAACACCACCATCGTGCTCATGGCAGGCATCATGGGCATCGACCAGAGCCTGTTCGAGTCCGCAGAGATCGATGGCTCGAATTCCATCCAGGTCTTCTTCGACATTACACTGCCGCTGCTGATGCCGATTATGTCCTATGCTCTGATCACATCCCTGATCGGCGGCATCCAGATGTTCGACGTTCCGCAGGTCCTGACCAACGGCAGAGGTACACCGAACCTGACTTCCACAACCGTCATCATGATGCTGAACAATTTCCTCTCCGGTTCCAAGAACTACGGACGCGCCGGTGCGGTATCGGTGCTGCTGTTCATCGTAACCGGTATACTGAGCACGATTGTCTACAGAATGCTTGCCAAGCAGTACAAGGACTGAGGTACAGGGTATGACTATAGCAAACAGTTCAAGAAGCCGGAAGGCGAAAGTACAGCTGTTCATTCTGCGTGTGCTTGCCTATCTCTTCATCGGCATCCTTGTGGCCATGTGCCTGTTCTTCTTCATTATGCTGCTGCTGATGTCCTCGAAGTCCAATTCACAGCTTCAGGGCGCCTTCAGCCTGAAGTGGGGCGGCCACTTCCTGGAAAACCTGCACAATGCCTGGAATGACGCTTCCACCAATATTCCCCGCGGCATGGTCAACAGCTTCATCGTTGCTATGTCCAGTGCACTGATCACAACCTACTTCTCGGCACTGACAGCGTACGGAATCCATGTCTATGAGTTCCGTTTCAAGAGAGCCATCTTCACCTTTATCATGGCCATCATGATGATTCCGTCCCAGGTATCGGCGGTCGGCTTCATCCAGCTGGCCTACAAGTTCGGTCTGACGAACAAACTGTGGCTGCTGATCCTGCCGGGCATGGCAGCGCCTGTGGTCTTCTTCTACATGAAGCAGTACCTGGAGAGCGTGCTTCCGCTGGAGATGGTGGAAGCGGCCCGGATCGACGGTTCCAGTGAGTTCCGGATCTTCAATGAAGTGGTTCTGCCGATCATGAAGCCGGCTGTGGCTGTACAGATGATCTTCTCGTTTGTCAGCTCCTGGAACAATTACTTCATGCCGTCATTGCTGCTGACGAAGCCGGAGAAGCGCACCGTGCCGATCATGATTGCCATGCTGCGTTCAGCGGACTATTCCAAGTTCGACATGGGCAAGGTGTTCATGTTCATCCTGCTGGCGATCCTGCCGGTCATGCTCGTCTACGCAGTCCTGTCGAAGTCCATCATCAAGGGTGTGACTTCCGGCAGTGTGAAAGGATAAAGGTACAGAAAGATGTCAGAAGTTAAGCTTGTCAATATTAAAAAGGTCTATCCGGTCATTGAACGGAACAAGAACAAAAAGAACGTCAACGGCCACCGTACAGGAAACCTGCAGATTACGGACCAGGGTGTCGTTGCGGTACAGGAGTTCAGTCTGGACATCGCCGACAAGGAATTCATCGTTCTGGTCGGTCCTTCGGGCTGCGGCAAGTCCACCACACTGCGGATGGTAGCCGGTCTGGAGGAGATCACTTCGGGCGAACTGTACATCGACGGGGAATACATGAACGATGTAGCGCCGAAGGACAGGGACATTGCCATGGTCTTCCAGAACTATGCCCTGTATCCCCATATGACGGTCTACCAGAACATGGCCTATTCCCTGAAGATCCAGAAAGCTTCCCGGGAAGAGATCGACCGCAAGGTCAGGGAAGCAGCAGAGATCCTGGACATCACGGACTACCTGGACAGAAAGCCGAAGGAGCTCTCCGGCGGCCAGCGCCAGCGTGTTGCGATCGGACGGGCAATCGTACGCCATCCCAAGGCATTGCTGATGGATGAACCGCTCTCCAACCTGGACGCGAAGCTGCGCAACCAGATGCGCGCGGAGATCATCAAGCTGCGCGAGCGCATCAATACGACATTCATCTACGTCACGCACGACCAGACGGAAGCGATGACGCTGGGCGATCGGATCGTTGTCATGAAGGACGGCTACATCCAGCAGATCGCTACGCCGCAGGAAGTCTTCGATCATCCGAGCAACCTGTTCGTTGCCGGCTTCATCGGTACACCGCAGATGAACTTCTTCGACGCGGAGCTGAAGCTGCGTGACGGGGACTACTGGGTGGACGTTGAAGGCGCCTCCGTGCGTCTGGCGGACGAGAAGCAGGAGCGCCTGAAGGCCAATCATGTGGAAGAGCAGGCCGTCACGCTCGGAGTGCGCCCGGAGCATCTGCTGCTGGCGGACAAGGGCATTGCCGGTCGGGTTACTGTATCGGAACTGATGGGTTCCTCCCGTCATCTGCACCTGACCGTGGACGGCAAGGATGTCATCATCATCGTGCCGAGCACAGGCGGAACCGGGAACTACATCGGTTCGGATGTTGCGCTAGGCTTCGACGGCAGCAACGCCCATGTGTTCTCCAAGGCAACCGAAAAGAATCTGGAATACTGATTCATCGGAGGCGCTATGGGTGACTATCTGACCATTGATGTCGGCGGAACCAACATTAAATACGCCGTAATGAATGAAAACGCGGAAATCTCCGTCCAGGGGGAAACCGCGACGCCCAGGGATGATCTGGATCATTTCCTGACAGCGATCAAAGAGATCTGGACAGCCTATGAAGGCAAAGACATCCAGGCCGCTGTGATGAGTGCCCCGGGCAGGATCGACTCCAGCACCGGATACTTCTATACATCCGGCGCACTGGAGTACATCAGCGGGATCAATCTCAAGGAACGGATGAAGGAGATCATTCCGCTGCCGTTCTCGGTGGAGAATGATGCCAAGGCCGCGGCACTGGCGGAGCTTTGGAAGGGAACCATGCAGGATGTTCGCAACGGCATGGTCATTGTCCTGGGTACAGGCATCGGCGGTGCGGCGGTCATAGACGGAAAGCTGTACCGGGGATCGACCTTTGCGGCAGGGGAATACTCCCTGATCTCCACCCGCCATGATCTGCCGTTCTCCCCGGAAAACATCTGGGCACAGCA
>JAFOIY010000143.1 GCA_017420505.1 Solobacterium sp.
GCGCTATGCAGGTAAGGAACTGGCTGCCCAGCTCCATGATTCCGGTATGACGTTTGATGAATACGGTGCTCTGAGACAAAATGATATCGAACATTGACGGTTTCTACGGAAACCGTTTTTTCATAAAAAAAGATTCCCGAAGGGGAATCACAGGATACTGGTTTTACTGCTCGATATGATTTTCTTCAGCACTCTGGCGTTGTATACGTTCTGAGCGGACCGGACAGCCTGCTTCATACCGTTTTCTTCATGCTTGTCATAATCCTTCTTGATGGCTTTCAGCAGAACATATCCTGCCAGAATCTCTTTCCAGGGAATCTTCATTTTATTCTGCGTACGTACCTGAAGCTCTTCCTGAAGGCGCACTGCTTTACTGGACAGCTCTTCGCTCTTGTCCTGCAGGATCTTCATCGTACGTCCCATACTGGAAAGATGCATCAGTGTCATGATCAGAAAAACAACAAGGATGCCGATTGCTGCATAGAGTATATACAGATTGTAAGGATACAGACTCATTGTCATAATAGTACCTGTCATTATTGTAATATACTTTTTCCTTTTGTCACGATAAAGCATCATTGGATATAATGGAATCATGGAAGACGGTATAACGATTGTTGTTGCCGGTGATAATCATATGTACAAGGATCCCATCAAGGATCTTCTTGAAAGATATCCGGATGCGGACTTTTTCCTGCACATCGGTGACAGCGGTCAGAGAATGGAAGAACTGGAAGGATGGATCAGTGTAGCCGGAAACAACGACTATGACCCCAAATATCCCCTGGAGAGAATCATCCAGGCAGGAAGCCATCGGATCCTGCTTGTCCATGGTGACCGGCTGATCTACCGCGGGGGTCTTGTCGCTGTGGCTGACGCGGGCAGAGCAAGAGGCTGCGACATCGTATGCTACGGCCATACACACCGCTACTGCGACAAGACGGTGAACGGGATCCGTCTGCTCAATCCCGGCAGCCTGCGCTACAACCGCGATCACTCACCGGCTAGCTACATGCTTGTCCGTATCCGCGGTGAGGAAATCACGGCGGAAAGGAAAGAACTGTAGAGCCTCATCTTGCACAATCCACATTTTTGCGTTATATTTGTCATGCTGTCCATGTAGCTCAGTTGGATAGAGCACTCGCCTTCTAAGCGAGTGGTCAAGAGTTCGAGTCTCTTCGTGGACGCCTGTGATAGAACAGCCGGCAGGCTGTTTTATTGGTTACAATGATCGTACGGAGTGAACTGCAATGAATTTCTACGATGAAATACTGGAAACGATTGATGAGTGCATCCATAACGGACGGCTGGAAGAAGCGAACACTATACTGCAGCGGGAACTGGGCATGCCCTACATACCTGCTGAAGCAGAGGAAGCGTTCCGCAGCAGGGAACACCGTCTGCGGTTTCTGCTGAATGAGAACAGAGAACCCAGGGAATGGTCTCTGGATAAGACTCTGGACAGACTGCTGCACGGCAATGCGAAGGACCAGCTGGCTGCGGCTGCGAAGCTTACGGACAGGAACCTGCGCAGCTGTACGGCTGAACTGCAGGAATACCTGTCCCGTGATCCGCTTCCGGAAGCGGCTGCGATCCTCATCGACAGCCTTGCCGAGCAGCAGGTGAATGAAGAGTTCACGTACCGCAAGGACGGGACAGAGTACACATTCTGGGCTGATGCCGTCGTGCCGGTTTCCCAAAGTGGGGGTTTCCGCCGTGCTTCTGTTATCCTGGAAGACTGCTATGCCAAAGATCCGGTCAAAGCACAGATGGCCAGGGAAGTCCTGATCAATGAATGCTATCTGTTCCTGCCGCTGTCCTATGACGAAGATGAGTCACAGATTCTTGCGGACACAGTCATAGCACAGATCGATGAGATGATGGGCGATAGCACTCATTGATTGACAGTGCTAACACGGTGGTTTATACTAGGATTCTGTATAGCGTATGCGCAGGATCTTTGCTATACTGATACAGGTCAAAAAGCTGAAAGGAGCTTATAGATATGACAGCAACTTGGACATTGAAGGAACATTCCAGCGGCGAGATGATCGTCACTGTGGAAGGTGAGAAGTGGCAGCAGGCCATTGACAAGGCATTCCGGAAACTGAGCGGGAATCTTGAGGTCAGAGGATTCCGCAAGGGACAGGTACCGCGCAAGATCGCGGAAGCCAGGATCAGTGGACCGGAGCGCCAGTATGAAGCCGTTCAGGAGTCCGTGGACACATGGCTTCAGGAAGGGCTCGCAGAAACCGGTGTCGTACCGATTTCCCAGCCGATGGTAGATATCCGCAACATCTCTGATGAGAATGTAACGCTTGCGTTTATGTTTACGATCATGCCGGAAGTCAAGCTCGGCGACTATAAGGAAATCGAATATGAACTGCCTGAGACTACCGTAACGGAAGAAGAAGTAGAAGCAGAGATCAACCGTATGCGTGAGAAGTATGCCGACATTTCCGTCAAGGAAGAACCGGCAGCCCTCGGTGATACGGTGAATATCGACTACAGGGGCTTCAAGGACGGTGTTGCCTTCGAAGGCGGCGAAGCGGAAGGCTTCGATCTTGAACTGGGATCCGGTACATTCATTCCTGGATTCGAGGATCAGCTTGTCGGTGCAAAGGCCGGTGAGGAAAAGGATCTGGATCTTTCCTTCCCTGAAGAATATCCTGCAGCTGATCTGGCAGGCGCCGCTGTTGTCTTCCATGTCAAAGTGAATGAAGTCAAGGGCAAAGTGCTTCCGGATCTGGATGATGACTTCGCCAAGGACTGCAATATTCCGCAGGTTGAAACCGTTGAAGACCTGCGCAGGAAAATCAATGAAACCCAGCTGCGCGACAAGAAAGCAGAAGCGGAACGCGCAGCGGATGATGACTTCATGGCACAGGTATGTGCTGTATCCGAGGTCGATATTCCTGAAGTACTCATCCAGAATGAAACAGAAGCGATGTACCAGCAGATGGCTCAGCAGATCGCTGCCTACGGTATGAAGATGGAACAGTACCTGCAGATGGTGAATTCCACGGAAGATCAGGTGAAGGAGAGCTACCGTGCTGACGCGGAGCGCACGGTAAAGCAGCGCCTGGTCCTGGGAGCCATCTCCAAGGCGGAAGGTCTGGAACCCACGGATGAGGATGTCGAGGCAGAATACAATAATCTGGCCGTTATGTACGATGTACAGCTGGATATGGTCAAGAATGCCATCGGCAGGGATATGATCGAAGATCAGATCCGTACAACAAAAGCCTTCAACTTCCTGAAGGACAACGCCAAGAAAGCATAATAAGACGCACTGCGTCTTATTTTCAACAACATGCAAAGGAGGTGCTCATGGAGTATCCGATAACTGTAAAAGTACCTGTCGTCTGTACCCGCGGACTGATCGTATTCCCCGGTCAGGATGTCATGATCGAAGTCGGACGTGAGAAATCCATCAATGCTGTCAATGAATCGCTGAAGTCATATGACAGCATGGTATACATTATCTGCCAGAAGAACATCATGGTGGAAGATCCGAGTGATGAGGATCTCTATTCCGTAGGTACACTGTGCAAGATCAAAGTAGTCAGGCGCAAGGACCGTTCCCTGCGGGTGACATTCACCGGCATGAAGCGGGCAGCGACGGCTGCACTGTTCCATGGCAGTGATTTCATCATGGGTGAAGCAGGTCTGCTGGATGACATTCCCGGGAATCCGGAAGAAGAAGCAGCGCTCGTGAAGCAGATTCTCGCAGAATTCGAGAAAGTATCGAATCTGAACGCGGCCATTCCCAACGATCTGCTCGGACAGATGACCCGCGGTGTCAGCGCTGCGTCACTGACCGATCAGTTTGCCCAGTACTTTCCGTTCGATACCGCTGTCAAGCAGTCTCTGCTGGAGACCATTGTCGTGAATGACCGCATTCACAGAATCATTTCCGAGCTGCAGAAACAGCGCCACATGAGCGAACTGGAAGCTTCCATCAACGAGAAGGTCAAGGATCATATCGATGATTCACAGCGTGAGTACTATCTGCGGGAAAAGCTCCGGGCTATCCGTGAGGAACTCGGAGATGTTGCCAGTGGTTCCGATGACATTGATCAGATGCGGGAGAAGATCGAAAACGAACCGTATCCGGACCATGTCAAGGAAAAAGCAAGGGAGGAACTCCGCCGCTTTGAGATGCTGCCGCAGGGCAGCGGTGAAGCTTCTGTAGCCCGCAGCTATCTTGACTGGCTTCTGAACGTTCCCTGGTATCAGGAAACACAGGACAATGAAGATCTCAAGGCTGTACAGACCGTCCTTGACAATGATCATTACGGCCTGAAGAAGCCGAAGGAACGGATCATGGAATACCTGGCGGTCAAGCAGATGACGAACAGTCTCAATGCGCCGATCATCTGCCTCGTCGGTCCTCCCGGCGTCGGTAAGACATCACTGGCCAGATCGGTTGCCGGTGCGCTGAACCGCAGGTTCGTCAAGATGAGCCTGGGCGGTGTACGCGACGAAGCAGAGATCCGCGGACACAGAAGAACCTACCTCGGTTCCATGCCGGGCAGGGTCATCCAGGGCATGAAGCGTGCCGGTGTCATCAATCCGGTGTTCCTCATCGATGAAATCGATAAACTCGGCTATGACTACAAAGGCGATCCTTCCAGCGCACTGCTGGAGGTACTGGACCCTGAACAGAACAAGCTGTTCAGCGACCACTACCTGGAAGAGCCTTACGATCTCTCCAAAGTACTGTTCATAGCTACAGCGAACTATCTGGACAATGTACCCATGCCGCTGAGAGACCGTCTGGAGATCATTGAACTGCCTTCCTACACAGAAGTGGACAAGCTGCACATTGCCAAGGAACATCTCATTGCGAAGCAGGTCAAGGCAAATGGTCTTACGACTGCCCAGTTCCGTCTGCGCGACAAGGAAATCATCTATCTGATCCGCTATTATACAAGGGAAGCGGGTGTCAGGCAGCTGGAACGTCTGATCGGATCCCTGTGCCGCAAAACCGTTCTCCGGATCCTGAATGACAACAAAAAGTCCGTCACGATTACGAAGAAGCTCATCAACGAATGGCTCGGCAAAGAGCTCTATGAGCACGGGCGCAAGGAGAAGAAAGATCAGGTCGGTGTCGTAACCGGACTGGCCTATACGTCCTTCGGCGGTGATATTCTGAACATTGAAGTCAACAGCTTCGATGGAAAGGGCGGACTGATTCTGACAGGACAGCTGGGTGATGTCATGAAGGAATCGGCGCGGACCGGCATCAGTTTTATCCGCTCGGCCGCAGAGAAGTATTCGATCGATCCCGATTTCTTCGCAAAGCATGACATACA
>JAFOIY010000144.1 GCA_017420505.1 Solobacterium sp.
ACAGAAGCCCTGCGGGATCCGCATACGGACATCACGGAGGAAAACCGGGTGCTGCGCTTTACCAGGGGAAAGGATCTGGAACTGGTTCTGAACCTTTCGGATACCGCAGTGCCTGTATACGGGGAAGTGATCGCTGCTTCCCGGGAAATAACGGATGTCCTGCCGCCGTATACCGGTGCATTGGTAAGAAGATCATGAAGAAGATAGCCCTTGTGCTCTGTGCGCTCCTGCTGGCAGGCTGCACCAAGGAATACAAAAAGAGCGATATTGAGGAGTACGTCCGCAGGAATCTGGGATTGAGCAGTTTCCGGGTCAGTTCTTCCTATGAGACCCTGGAGGACGAGGAAGGCTACAAAGACCGTCTGTGGACGGTGACGGAGCAGGACGGAACGGTCTTCGGTGTACTGGATGATTACGGCTGGGGCATGGAATCCGTATCGAACTGGCTCCATGATGACCGGAACGCGGTACGCCTGATACAGCTGTATGAACAGACGGACCATGACCGGATCGAGCTGGAAGCGGGCCGGGCAGAACTGCACTATGCACAGCTGACCGCGGCGTTCCAGAGCCGCAGCGAGCTGCGTGCATTGTTCGAAGAACTGCAGGCGCTGGACGTACACAATACAGCCGGAGCCCGGCTGCTCTATGAATTCCGCTTTGACCATCCGTACCGCAGTATCGGTAACTATGAGCTGGATGATGGAGATGCCCGCGGTGCGCTGGAGCCGGGAGAGACGGAGGATCCCGGTGCGGCCGAGATGAAGCTGCTGCATCAGTGCATCGACATGCGCTATGAGGAACAGCTGAAGGAGTTCAGCGAGGAAGAGATCCGCAGATGCGTACAGTACAGCGATCATCGTCTGGGCATTGTGCAGGAGGACGGTACCATAGTGTACTACGATGATCTGCTTGCGAATGAGTACCACTACGGTGTCTCGTTCAGTACAATCTATGAACTGCTGGTCCGCAATGGATACCCGGTGGAAGGCACCAAGGATGATTTTGTCTTTACAGCGCTGGACGGATCCGTGTACGAATACGCCAACGGCTTCCGGGAAAATGAATGGTATTACTTTATCAAAGACGGGGAACATGTACCGATGGAAGCCTATTTCTACAATCATCTCCGGGTGAAGGAAGTGGAAGAACTGACCGGCATACCGGTCATCGAATACTGGATGGCACAGAAAGTGGAGTGAGGCACGATGAAGATCAAGGAGCTTTCGTATATTCGGAAACGGGCAGAGCTGAAGAAGGAAGCGGAAGAGCTGCTAGCAGGAACGATGAAGAAACAGGGTGTACAGTGCCTGATTACGGTCTGCGACCGTACCACGACCAACCTGGCGCCGGTTTCCGGGAATCCCTGCATGTGCCTGCCGGCTGCTGTTCTGATGGATGAAGCGGATCAGCAGCCCCTGAGCTGGTATCTGATGGCCGGTGCGTATGATGAGAATCTGCTGCTGCGGACAGCCTATGTACTGAAGCAGGCAGCCGGGATCCGGAATCTGCCGGAATGGACGACGGAATTCGGATCGGATTAAACAACCGGACAACATCAAACAAAAAAGGAGGAAGTGTTTCCTCCTTTTATTCCTGTATTATTCTTCTGCTGCCCCGTATTCTGCGTAGTACGCAGCCAGACGGGCTTTGATGCCGTCATCCAGCCTTCCGGTCTCGTCCAGATATTCAATGACTTCCGGCATGGATACGATGGCTGCGGTAGGGAATCCGTACAGCTCAGCGACTTCCTTGAGCGCGGTCTTCGTACCCTTGCCCTTTTCGTTCCGGTTCAGGGACACCATCAGACCGACAATCTCTACGTCTGCCTGCGCCCGGACGATCGGTACCGTCTCTTCCATGGACTTGCCTGAAGTCGTAACGTCTTCGATCATGACCACCCGGTCACCGTCCTTCAGCTTTGAGCCCAGCAGGATCCCGGTATCTCCGTGGTCCTTGACTTCCTTCCGGTTGGAACAGTACCGCACTTCCTTGCCGTACAGTTCATCAAAGGCAATCGTTGCCGCAACAGCCAGCGGAATGCCTTTGTACGCCGGACCGAACAGTACGTCGAAATCCGTACCGAACTGATCATGGATGGCTTTGGCATAGTATTCAGCCAGCCTTCTCAGCTGGGAGCCGGTTACGAAGGAACCGAGATTGACGAAGAAGGGGGACTTTCTTCCGCTCTTCAGGGTAAAGTCTCCGAATTTCAGAGACCCGCACTCCAGCAGGAACTCAATGAACTCTTTCTTGTACGCTTCCATCAGTTCATCATCTCCTCGATCTTCCGGTACGTTCCGTAGGGATCTGCGCTCTTGGTGATGGAACGGCCGACGACGATCATATCGCAGCCCTGTTCCTTGGCATAGTCCGGTGTCGCCACCCGCTTCTGGTCATCCTTGGAATCGGAAGCCAGCCGGATGCCCGGCGTTACGGTCAGGAAGTCCTTTCCGCAGGCTTCATGCACCGATGCGGCTTCATGTACGGAACAGACAACACCGTCCAGACCTGCTGCTTTGGCATTGAGGGCATAGCGGATTGCCGTGTCCTGTACTTCACCCGGAATCCCCAGCTGATCGTTCATCGCCTCTTTGGATACGGATGTAAGTACCGTCACCGCAATGCATAGGGGGCGCTTGGCGCCCGCGGCACCTTCTTCCAGACCGGCAACCGCGGCTTTCATCATCTCAATGCCGCCGGCTGCGTGGACGTTGACCAGGTCCACACCCAGCTTTGCCAGATTCTTCATGCCGCCTTTGACGGTGTTGGGAATGTCGTGCAGCTTCAGGTCCAGAAAGATATGATGGCCCATTTCCTTGACCGTACGTACGATATCCAGACCGGCACCGTAGGTCAGTTCCATGCCGATCTTGACATAGACCGGTTCTTCAAAGGGCTTCAGGAATTCCACCACTTCTTCCGCAGTGGAGAAATCCAGGGCAATAATGGTTTTGCTCATTGTTTCAGACTCCTTCCCGTCGCTTCCCGTACAGAAGACAGTCCGTACTTCTCCAGTACAGCAGGCAGCGCTTCAATGATATGGATGCAGGCATACGGGTCCACGAAGTTCTGGGCACCGACTTCCACCGCCGAGGCACCTGCATAGAGGAACTCCAGTACATCTTCGGCCGTACGGATGCCCCCGACACCGATGATCGGGATATTCACGGCCTGTGCGCACTGCCAGACCATGCGTACCGCGATGGGCTTGATGGCCGGCCCGGACAGACCGCCGGTATTGTTGGCCAGCACCGGTTTCGCAGTCCGAAGATCCAGGCGCATGCCGAGCAGGGTATTAATCAGGATCAGCCCGTCCGCACCAGCCGCTTCGACTGCTTTCGCGATCTCCACGATATTGGTTACGTTCGGGGACAGTTTGACATAGACCGGCTTTTCTGCGGCTTCCTTGGCCATCTTCGTTACGTGGGCCGCCAGTACCGGATCGGTTCCCAGCGCAGCTCCGCCGTGCTTGACGTTCGGACAGGAGATGTTCAGCTCGTAGGCTTTGACAACCGGACTGCTGTTCAGCTTGCGGATGACTTCAACATAGCCTTCCTCCGTGGAGGCAGCTACGTTGGCCAGGATTTCGGTGTCGAACTGCGCCAGCCAGGGCAGTTCATGCTCAATGATGTAGTCTACACCATGGTTCTGCAGGCCGATGGCGTTGAGCATACCCATCGGTGTCTCGGCAATCCTGGGTACAGGATTCCCGAACCTTTTCTCCGGCGTGGCGCTCTTGATCGCGATGCCGCCCAATCTGCTGAGATCGTAGAGCTCAGCGTATTCCCTGCCGAAGCCGAAGCAGCCGCTGGCGGGAATGATGGGATTCTTCAGGCTGAGGCCGGGCAGTTCTACATGAAGATCAATCATAGCTGCACCTCCCCGGTACGGAATACCGGTCCGTCCTTGCATACCCGCAGGCTGCCTCCGTCCGGTGTCTTTACGACACAGCCCATGCAGGCTCCGATTCCGCAGGCCATACGGGCTTCGAGGGAAATATAGCCCCGGTAGTTCTCTGCGACGGCTCTG
Source organism: Solobacterium sp. (assembly GCA_017420505.1). Classification (GTDB taxonomy): domain Bacteria; phylum Bacillota_I; class Bacilli_A; order Erysipelotrichales; family Erysipelotrichaceae; genus Bulleidia. Next base: position 4,033 of record JAFOIY010000144.1, read on the forward strand.
AGCATGGGAACAGGTCCGCAGGCCAGAACCGTGGCAGGCACCAGTCCGGCAGCCTGTATGGCATCGATCACGGTGCCCTTGTATCCCAGACTGCCGTCCATGGTAGCGACGATGACATCACAGCCGAGGGAACGGAATTCCTCTTCACCGAAGGCAGCAGAACTGTTGTTGAAGCCGAGTACGGCAGTGACCTGCCTGCCGAGCCTGCGGTACTGTGCCGCGGTCTCCACGAGCGGGGGTACGCCCACACCGCCCCCGATGAGGACGATATCTTCATCAAGGACGGGGAAACCGTTGCCCAGCGGTCCGAACAGATCCAGGAAATCTTCGGCTGCGGTCTGTGAGAGGGTACGGGTACCGTCTCCGACCACCTTGTAGATCAGGGACAGTGTATTCTCGTCCAGTACACGGTGGACGGAGATGGGTCTGCGCAGGAAGTATCCAGGTACCTGTACCTGGACGAACTGTCCGCAGCGGACTTCCCGCGCAATGCCGGTCCGCAGGATCATTTCATAGGTATCTTCTGCGATCCGTTCATTGGAGAGGATTTCCGCCGGTCCGTTCTTCATAGTCCGCCCTCCATCTCGTTCATACTGACCATCGTGAAGCTGCGGCTTTCAAGGACGCGCAGCAGTGCGTAGGCAGTATCGAGAGAGGTCATGCAGGAGATGTTGTTTTCCGCGGATACACGGCGGATGAGGAAGCCGTCCTCCCGGGTCATCCGGTTGGCGGATGCGATGGTATTGACGACAAAGCTGACCTTGCCGTGCTGGATGATATCCAGGACGGTCTCCTTGTCCGTGTTCTCACTGATCTTGGCAGCGTGATGGACGAACAGATCATGCTTCTCCAGGAAGCGTGCAGTGCCTTCCGTTGCGTACAGACCGTAGCCGATCGCATAGAACCGCTTTGCCAGATCCAGCGCGGCTTCCTTGTCATCATCCGCAATGGTGAACAGTACGTTTCCGTACAGCGGAATCCGTACGCCGGATCCCTGCAGGGCTTTGTACAGTGCCTTTTCCAGGCTGGCATCGGCACCGAGCGCTTCACCGGTGGACTTCATCTCCGGACCGAGCACGGTGTCCACGCTGCGCAGCTTGGCGAACGAGAAGACCGGTGCTTTGACGTAGACTCTGCCGGGACGCTCCTCATGGTAGCCGGGTGTCAGTCCCTGATCGGGTATGCTTTCGCCGAGGATGGCCTTTGTGGCGACCTGGCACATGGGCACGCCGGTAATCTTGGACAGGAACGGTACGGTACGGGAACTGCGGGGATTGACCTCCAGTACGTAGACCTTTTCATTACGGTCTACGATGAACTGGATGTTGTACAGTCCGATGAAGCGGAATCCTTTGCCGATCCGGATCCCGTAGTCAATGATGGTGTTCTTCACCTGTTCGGAGACGGTCTGTGTCGGGTAGACAGAGATGGAGTCTCCGGAGTGGATGCCTGCCCGCTCGATGTGCTCCATGACACCGGGGATGTAGACATTTTCACCGTCGGCGATGGCGTCAATCTCCAGTTCCTTGCCCAGGACATAGCGGTCGATCAGGATCGGAGAGTCATGGCTGATCTCCTTGACTGCTGTAGTCATGTACATCCGCAGTTCATCCTGGTTGTGCACGATTTCCATGGCTCTTCCGCCGAGTACATAGCTAGGACGGACGAGAACGGGATAGCCGATGCGCTCCGCAATCTGCAGGGCGCTCTCGACCGTGACGGCGGTATCGCCTTCAGGCTGGGGGATGCCCAGCTGATCCAGCATGGTTTCGAATTCGTGGCGGTCTTCCGCAGCGTTGATATCCTCCAGCGAAGTACCGAGGATCTGTACGCCGTGACGGACGAGGCTGTCAGCGAGGTTGATGGCTGTCTGGCCGCCGAACTGGACGATGACACCCAGCGGCTGTTCCAGATCAACGATGTGCATGATATCCTCGGTGGTCAGCGGTTCGAAATACAGCTTGTCGGAAATGGAGAAGTCCGTGGATACGGTTTCCGGGTTGTTGTTTACAATGATGGCTTCATAGCCTTCATCATGCAGTGTCTGTACGCAATGGACAGTAGCGTAGTCGAACTCAACACCCTGGCCGATCCGGATCGGTCCGGAACCCAGTACGATGATCTTCTTCCGGTCGCTGGGAACGGATTCGTTCTCCTGCTCGTAGGAAGAGTAGAGGTACGGGGTGCTGCTGGGGAATTCGCCGCCGCAGGTATCCACCATCTTGTATACCGGGGTGATGCCGTTGGCTTTCCGCAGTTCGTACAGCTCCTGTTCGCTCATCTGCCACTGGCGGCTGATCCAGCCGTCGGAGAAGCCGGTCTTCTTGGCCTTCTTCAGGACGGAGATATCCTTAGGATTCTCCTTGACCAGGGTCTCCATGGCCAGGATGGCGTAGAGACGGTCGAAGTAGAAACGGTCGATATTGGTGATGCGGCGCATTTCTTCGGCGTCATAGCCGCGTCTGAGCCATTCTGCGAGGGCGAAGAAACGCTCATCGTCCCGTTCACGGATCTTCTGGTAGAGCTCTTCCTTGGTGGCTTCCGTGAGTTCCTTGCGTTCGATGTGGTCGACTTTGGTCTCCAGGGAACGTACGGACTTCAGGAAGGATTCTTCAAAGGTTCTGCCGATGGACATGACCTCGCCGGTAGCCTTCATCTGGGTGCCCAGCTGACGGTCCGCATTCGGGAACTTGTCAAACGGCATCCGGGGGAACTTGGTTACGATGTAGTCCACGGAAGGCTCGAAGCAGGCCCAGGTCGTCTTTGTGACCGGGTTGAGGATTTCATCCAGCGTCAGCCCGACAGCGAGCTTGGCGGAAACACGGGCAATGGGATAGCCGGTCGCCTTGCTGGCAAGCGCGGAGGAACGGGAAACCCGGGGATTGACTTCGATGACATAGTACTTGAAGCTCTTCGGATCCAGTGCCAGCTGCACGTTGCAGCCGCCGCAGATCCGCAGAGCACGGATGATCTTCAGGGCAACCGAAGACAGCATATGGTTCTCATAGTCTGTCAGGGTCTGTACCGGGGCAACAACGATGGAGTCACCGGTATGGATGCCGACGGGATCGACGTTCTCCATGCTGCAGATGGTGATCGCGTTGTCCTTGGCGTCGCGCATGACTTCGTACTCGATCTCTTTGTAGCCGGCAATGGACTGCTCGATGAGGCACTGGTGCACCGGGGACATCTTCAGTCCGGTGTCGGTAATGACCCGGAGCTCTTCTTCGTTGTGGGCAAAACCGCCGCCGGTACCGCCCAGGGTATAGGCAGGACGGACAACCAGGGGATAGCCCTGCTGATTGCCGAAAGCTACAGCTTCTTCAATGGAATGTACAATGACACTCTCCGGAATCGGTTCATGGATCTCCTGCATAAGGGAACGGAACATTTCCCGGTCCTCTGCCTGGTTGATGGCCTGCAGGTCTGTACCGAGGACTTCGACCCCGAATTCATCGAGGATACCGTCATTGTGCAGGTCGACGACCAGATTCAGTCCGGTCTGTCCGCCCAAAGAGCCTAGTACAGCATCGGGGCGCTCCTTGAAGATGACGCGCTTTGCGGCTTCCAGGGTCAGCGGCTCGATGTATACCCGGTCCGCAATGGCGGTATCCGTCATGATCGTTGCCGGGTTGGAGTTGATCAGGACAACTTCATATCCTTCTTCCCGCAGGGAAGCACAGGCCTGGGATCCGGCATAGTCAAATTCCGCTGCCTGTCCGATGACAATCGGTCCGGAACCGATCACCAGGATTTTATGGATATCTGTACGTTTAGGCATACTTTTCCTCCCCGCGCATGGCTTTCTCGAACGCATCGAAGAAACCGTCATCCGGTTCGTACTCCCGTCCGCAGCATGCGTATCCAGGGTGTGCGAAGCCTTCCACGCTTTCGTCGTTCAGTGACCGGTGGGTCATGATCAGGCCGGCAGCCTCCAGAGAAGCCCGGTCAAGTGCGTAATTGTGGTTCTGGTGGGTAATGATGACCTGTTCCGACGCACAGTCTACGACAGCCTGGTTGGGACCGTGGTGGCCGTGCGGCAGGCGGGTGATCTCTGCACCGCAGGCGAGACCGAGGATCTCGGCGCCCAGTCCGGTGCCGAAGACGGTTGTCTGCGGCAGCAGTTCCTTGACGGTGTTGATTTCATCCCGCAGGTCTGCCGGGTTTCCGGGACCGGTGGAAAGCAGTACACCTGCCGGATGATAGGACAGGATGGTCTCTGCGTCTGTATTGTAGGGGACAACGATCAGATCGTAGTCCCGCTCGGCACAGGCTCTCAGCGTACTCAGCCGGACACCGTAGTCGATGACAACAACCTTGTGGCTTCTGCCGGGCACCGGGTAGGTGCTGCGGGTGGAAACGGTACGGACAGGATGTTCTTCCTGTGTGCCGGCTTTCAGGGCTTCCACCAGTGCGGGGATTTCGTCCGCTGTGCTGCAGAAACCGGCACGCATGGTGCCTTTTTCCCGCAGACGGCGCACGATGGCACGGGTATCGACACCCTGGACGGCCGGAATGTCCATCCGCTTCAGATAGCTCTCCAGGGTTTCTTCACTGCGGAAGTTGGAGGGCTTGTCCGCTGCTGTGCGGACGATGAGTCCGGAGAGAGCAGGGTGCAGGCTCTCATTGTCTTCCCGGTTGATGCCGTAGGCACCGATGAGCGGGTAGG
>JAFOIY010000145.1 GCA_017420505.1 Solobacterium sp.
CGGCAACAAGCTCGCCTATATCTTCCAGGAACCGATGACTTCCCTGAATCCGGTATTCAAGATCGGCTTTCAGATCGAAGAAGTGCTGATGCAGCACAGAGGCATGTCCAAGGAAGAGGCGCACAAGGCAGCCATCCAGGCGCTGGACAGAGTACGTATTCCGAATCCGGAACGTGTTGTGGACGACTATCCGTTCGCGCTTTCCGGCGGTATGCGCCAGCGTGTCATGATTGCCATGGCTCTGGCCTGCTCGCCGAAGCTGCTGGTGGCGGACGAGCCGACTACCGCGCTGGACGTTACCATCCAGGCTCAGGTTCTGGATCTGATGAACGAGCTGAAGAAGGAAATCGATACTTCGATCCTCTTCATCACCCATGATCTGAGCGTCATTGCGGAAATGGCCGACCGGGTCATGGTCATGTACGCCGGCAAGGTCGTGGAGCTTGCGGATGTCAATACGATCTTCGAGCGACCGCTGCATCCCTATACCAGAGGCCTGATTGAATCCCGGCCGGATATGAGTACTTCCGGTACCCGTCTGAATGTCATTCCGGGCAACGTACCGGATCTGTCCGATCTGCCGGAAGGCTGCTCCTTCGGTCCGCGCTGTGCTTTCTGCAAGGAAAACTGTCGGGCAGGAGTTCCTGAATTGGTCGAAGTGGAGCCGGATCACTGGGTCCGCTGCTACAGACCGGGAGGTGTAGATCTTGACAACTGATAATACAAATCTGATTGAGGTCCGCAACCTGAAGAAGTACTTCCCGATCAAGGGCGGTGTGTTCCAGAGTACGATCGGTTCGGTCAAGGCGGTCGACGATGTTTCCTTCACAGTAAAGAAGGGACAGGTTCTGGGTCTGGTCGGTGAATCCGGATGCGGAAAATCGACGACCGGCAGAACGGTCCTGAACCTGATCAAACCGACGAGCGGTGAAGTGTATTACGAAGGTGTGAACATCTACAACCTGAGCCGTTCCGAGATGAACAAATACCGCACGAAGATGCAGATCGTATTCCAGGATCCATATTCTTCCCTGAATCCGCGTCTGCCGGTCTATGACATCATCGGTGAAGCCATGCTTGAGCATCATATCGTTTCCAACAAAGAAGAAATGATGAACAAGGTGTTCGACCTGATGAGCAAGTGCGGTCTGTTCCCCGAACAAGCCGGACGATACCCGCACCAGTTCTCGGGCGGACAGCGGCAGCGTATCTGCATTGCCAGAGCACTGGCTGTGGACCCGGAGTTCGTTGTCTGCGATGAAGCAGTATCGGCACTGGATGTTTCCATCCAGTCCCAGATCATCAACCTGCTGAAGGAACTGCAGGAGGACATGGGTCTGACTTATCTGTTCATCTCGCATGACCTCTCGGTAGTAAAGTTCATCTCCGACAGTGTGGCGGTTATGTATCTGGGTGAAATCGTTGAGATGGGTTCCAAGGAGCAGATCTTCAGCGAGTTCATTCATCCGTATACAGAGGCGCTGCTCTCTGCTGCACCTTCCTTCGATCCCCGCAAGCGCAACAACGCGAACCGGATCATCCTCCAGGGCGATCTGCCGTCTCCGGCCAATCCTCCTGCAGGATGCCGCTTCCATACAAGATGCCCGTTCGCTACGGAGCGCTGCTCGGTGGAAACACCTGCGATCCGGGAGATCGAGCCCGGACACAGTGTCCGGTGCCTGTACGCAGAAGAGCGCGCAGCGAAAAGAGCCGGCCGGTAATCCATGTTCTTCCTATCCAAGGACCAGGTAGACCGGGACGTTGAGAAGATCCGGCAGAGTACACTGAGCCCGGAGAAGCTCAACGCAGAGCTGAAGCAGCAGGCGCAGGAAAGAAAGCGCATGCAGGAGAACACAGCGGAATTCGGCTGGAAGGATGTCCTGGCAATGACCATTGCGATCATCCAGGTCATCGTGCCGTATTTCCTGGCTATGATCGCGGTCATGGTACTGGTGTTTCTCTACTTCTACTTTATGGGTACAAGATAAAAGGATGTTTCTCAGGAAACATCCTTTTTGTATATCCGGCTTCCGTACTGTAAGGCGTATACCGTGCCGTTCTTCCGCAGCAGGGCAACATCCGTCACGGAATACGGATGTTGGATGATGCCTTTGCCACAGACTGTCATGGACAGACTGTATTCCTGTTCACCGTCATTGACCGTGATTTCCCTGCCGGCGGAAGCCAGGACAACGCTCTCATCTTCTTCAAGGGAACGGTAGGTGCCGCAGGCATCCTGGATGGTCTGTTCATCCCAGGGCATCGTGCTGTACTGCGGCTCTGTGAGCGGTGATCTGCCGGCAGCTGCCCGCATCAGAGCACTGCCGATCCAGGATACAGGGACACCGGATGTATTGCACAGGACAACGGCAGCCGCATCCAGATCGTAGGAGAACAGGATGGCGGACGATACACCGGGCAGGCTTCCGCCGTGATGGTACACGGTCTGATCATCGATGGGATCGATGAACAGTCCGTAGCCGTAGGCAGAGGTGCTGCCGAAGGGTATGCGGGGGATGATCATCCGCCGCATACTATCCTCACCCAGCACCGGCTTCCCTCTGTTCAGGAACATGAGCAGGTATTGTTTCATATCCCTCAGTGTGGATTTCATCGCCCCGCCGCCGTGGAGGGCGAACGCGCTGCGGGTGAAGTCCCGGTCTCCTGTCCGGACACCGTTCTCCACCCTGTACAGGAAGGAGACGCTGTCATCCGTCCGGTGGAACTCACAGCCGCTGTCATTCATATGCAGCGGTATGAGGACTTTCTGCTTCAGGTACTCATTGTAGGAAGCATAGCCACCGTGCCGGCGGATGATTTCGGACAGCAGACCGAAGCCATCATTGCAGTAGCTTGAATAGATGCCAGGCGGGGCAATGAAGTCATCCGCCCGGTTCATCTGCGAGATCACAGCGTCTGCGCCTTTCTCAGCCAGGAGAAGGCTGTCTGCCGGGTCTTCCTCAAGGGTCAGTCCGGAGCTGTCCAGCACCTCCTGGATGGTTGTGCGGTGCAGCGGCCAGAAGCCGGCGCTGTGTGTCAGCAGGTGCTTGATGCGGATGGCTCCGCCGTGATCATTGAACTCCGGCAGATACCGGCTGACCGGGTCGTCGGTATCCAGCAGGCCGTCTTCCATCATCTTCATGATGCAGAGCGCTGTGAATGACTTGGTCACGGATGCCAGTCCGAACACCGTAGTGTCTTCAACAGGATCCTTGGTTTCTGCATTGCGGTATCCGAAGGTGTTCCCGTAGAGAACATCACCGTTGGAGTTGATCAGGGATACCGCCAGACCGGCAGCCTGGTACCTGTCCATGATCTTCCTGATCTCCTGTTCAATGATGCGTATGCTTTCGTCACAAATCCTGGTCATGCGGGAATCTCAAAGTGATAATCTACAGGGACTTCTTCCTTCAGCAGGTATTTGACGAAGTAGTCCATCTTGCGTCGGATGAAGTATGGATTGGCCGGTACATTGTGGTTGGTCCGGGGCAGGATGAGGAAGTCAAAGCATTTGTCTTCCTTGATGAGCGCGTCGATCAGCCGGATGCTTTCCGACATCGCAACGTTGTCATCCATTGCGCCATGGACAATGTACAGATGCCCCTTCAGGTTCTTTGCCAGGGCAGTATTGTCACCCTTGAGGTAGATCTCCCGGTTGTAGAGGCCGTAGTAGTTCTCTGTCCACTGGTTGTTGTACATCCGCTGGTCGTGGTTTCCTGCAGAGGAGACACCGACCTTGTAGACATCGGGATATTCAAGCATAGCCCGGGATGTGGCGCAGCCTCCGCCGGAGTTGCCCCACATGCCGGCTCTTTCCAGATCCAGGAAAGGGAACTTCTCCTTCAGTTCCGGAAGGGAAGTGACATGATCCTTCAGGCCTGCACAGCCATGGATGTTTTCATAGCTGATGCTGTGCAGCTTCTTGCCGCGTCCCGGTGTACCCAGTCCGTCAAGGATGATGCCGGCAAAGCCGAGCTGTGCCAGTTCCTCCAGACCGCCCATGATCTCTCTTCCTTCAATGGAAGCGGTGTACTGGAAGGCTTTCGGTACGTTGTACATCTGCATGCCGCCGTAGATATAGTCTATGAACGGATAGGTCTTTGCCGGATCAAAGTCCGCAGGCTTGATCAGGATTCCGTACAGCGTCGTTTCGCCGTCACTGGCAGTCACGGTGAAGCGTTCCGGGAGAATGTAGCCCTTTTCCATCAGTACGCTGATATCGGCTTCTAACAGTTCCCTGATCAAGGTACCGTCCGGTCTGCGCAGATTGGTGACCGGTGCTTTGTCCACCCGGGACCAGGTATCGATGATCATCCCGGCGCAGAAGGTGCAGCTGTGCATCCCGTCTTCCGGTGTCAGAAGGCTGAAATCCGTACCGTCATAGCGTACCCGGCACAGTCTGCGGTAGTAGGGATCGGTGGTGCCTGCCATATTGCTGGCCATGAAGTATACATACTGGGTTTCATCGTCCCTGTACACCAGTTCACCGACTTCCATGCCTGCCGGCGTGATCGGCTTCTTCAGCTTTCCTGTTTCTGCGTCATACGCATACAGCCTCGCCAGATCTTCACGCTCCGACTGCCAGATCACGGTCTTTCCATCCTCGGTGATGAAGTTGGAAGCGAAGTAGTCATTGAACCCGTCCAGGTTGCCGTAGGTGCCGAGGTTGATGAAGTCCTCGGTCGTTTCCTTGAGGATTGTCCGTGCGCTCCCGTCCGGATACATCACAGCGAAGGAGGCTTCCTTGTGTGCGCGGGTGACCGGTGCTGTAAATACAGCAGAACTGTCCGCGAACCACTTTGCCCGGTTGTAGTGTCCGGAGAACAGGGGACCGCCGGCTGGCTGCGGATCGAGATCCACGGCTGTCAGAGTCCCTGATTCCGCATCACCGATATACCAGTGGGCCATCGGAATCCGGTCATCTTCCGGGAATGAGCATTTATAGGTATGCAGACGGGGACGGATGCTTTCCAGATGTTCGTCATCATAGGACTGGATGATGTAGAGATCCCTGACACCCCGCTGATCCAGACGGTAGGTCAGGAAACGTCTGGAATCCGGGCTCCAAAGAACATCCGGTACTTCCGGCAGTCCTTTGACCCGGTCGGTGATATAACCGCTGAATTCCGCGGTCTTTGCGTAGGCATAATCTTTTTCTCCGTCATAGGTCAGCCTTGTCTCTTCGTTTGTCCGGCAGTCCCTCAGCCACAGATCATAGTCCCGGACAAACAGTTCCCTGGCCTCATCCGGTGATACGGAGACTGCCCGCTTCTGTACTGCACCGCAGTCCGTCAGTTCGTTCTTTTCCGGATCATAGCGGTAGTCATGGTCGTTGTGTACAAAGCGGATCTTCCCGTCCTTTGCTGTGCAGGAACGGAAGGGGATTTCTTCTTCGTTGAGCAGTAAGGCCAGCGCTTTGTGGTCGAACAGGGGAGTCTCCTGCCCGTTCTGGTCTACCAATGTAAACTCTGCGACGACACGCCCGTTGCGGCGTACTTCCTTCGCATATAAGAAATGCGTCTCATCCCATGCCTGCGGCCGGACCGTTCCGTTCAGAACCGCGTCCTTGACATTCCACGGTACAAGCTTTTCCGCTGCCTGGTATCTCTTCAGCATATCCGTCATATTGAAAACCTCCGTCAATACAGTCATTGTAACGCAATACACAGCGTTCATGGGACGGTTTTGGCAGTAGAATGAACCTATGGAAGGATTCCTGACAGAAACACCCATGTTCGGTGCATTCCATATCACAGCGGCCAGTCTGAGCATCCTGCTGGGCTTTCTTTACTGCCGCTCTGTCCGGCGCAGGTATCCCGGCAATGTGGATGTGGCGCTCTTCCGTACGGGTCTGTTCCTGCTGGGTATGGAGTGTGTCAAGCAGCTCTATCTGTTTCTGATCGTCAATCAGGCGCAGTACTACAGCTGGTGGTACTTTCCGTTCCAGCTCTGCAGTATGCCCATGTATCTCTGCATTGCCCTGAAGGAAGCTCCGGAAGAAAGAAAAGGACCGATCAGGACCTTTCTGTATACCTACGGCCTGATCGGTGCACTGGCAGCCCTTGCCTGGCCGGAGGATATCCTGCTGGGCAGTATATTCCTGAAGGTCCATGGTTTCCTGTGGCACGGGCTGATGGTGGGGATTGCGATGGTCAGTGCAGATAAAAAAGAAGAAGGTTTTCCCCGTACCGTACAGCTCTTCCTGTTTCTGTGTGTATGCGCGGAGATCATCAACACAGCCGGTACAGCGCTGCGTACCTATGGCAGTCTGCCGGATATGTTCTACATCTCTCCGTTCACTGCGGCGGGACAGCCGGTGTTCCGGATCATAGCCCGGTATACCGGTAGAATCCCGGAGATCGGCATCTATCTCTGCACCATGACACTCGCTGCATATCTTCTTTATCTGCTGAATAAAAAAAGAGCCTGATCACTCAAACTCTTTGATGATGGCTTCGGTTACCCGGTGGATCCTCGGTTTGATGTATTCCGGGGATATGTGCTTTTCCAGCAGCGCACAGGTAAAGAAACAGGTGAACTCCAGGACGGCTTCGATCAGTATGTTGAACCTGCGGGCGCTATAATGCACCGGGAGTTTCTCCATGTACAGATGTTCTTCCGGCAGCACGATTTCCGGTCTGCGGATCTGAAGGCTGATGTAGTCAAGAATCAGCTTTCGCTGCATCGGGTCTTCCGCGATGTAGTCCACCAGGTCATCCGACAGACGCATCATCAGGGCGTTGATGTTTCCGCTGTCTGCCGGTGCGTCGGATTCGAAAAACACTGCCAGTTTCTCCCGGATTTCATCATTGATCAGCTCACGGGCGACTTCATACTTGTCTTCGAAGTAGATATAGAAAGTGCCTTTGCCGATCCCTGCCTTTTCCGCGATTTCATTGATTGTGGTTGCGCCGATCCCTTTCTCCATGAAAAGCTCTTTTCCTGCTTCCAGAAGAGCGTTCCGTTTCAATTGTTGATTGAGGGCAACCTTTCCTGTTTTCGGGGTGCCGGTTTCCATGGCTCCATTATATCCATTATTGTTTTGTTCGTCCAACTGCAGAAGAAAAGTACGGACGGTGTCCGTACTCTCTGCTGGCTTATTTCGTGACCGCGACTGCCTGCTTGGCGAAGCGCTCACCGTAGATCCGGAACAGATCCTTGAAGGCATCCATGTTCGGACTGACTTCCACCGGACCGAAGTGAATGACCGGGCTGCCCTGGGAACCGCCGCCGGAATAGATCATCATGCCGAAGACAAGAAGGGTTTCCGCCATTCTGAGCATGGTTACGTCCGCTCCGCCGTGGATGTACTGCTGGGTAGCGAATACACCACCCAGATGTCCGGCCAGACCGTACTTGGCTGCTCTGTTGAGCAGGAAGGAATACATTTCTGCTGTCGGACCGCCGGCATAGGTCGGTGTGCCGAAGACGTAGGCTTCGCTGGCTGTAGCGAACTCATCGTCTATTGCATCGATGTGGAATGCCTTGGCTTCCACGCCGTCCACCTTCATCATGCCTTCCACGATGCATTCTGCCATCGTCGATGTGTTGTTGGTACGGGAATCATAGAATACGGTGATCTTCATAGGTTTTCTCCCTTCACACTGATTATAATATGGTTTTCCTCCGCATTGGTATAAATACTGTTTATTGCAGTACGGCAGAAATGATAGAATGAAAGCAGAATTATCCAGTCAGTTTTCAGGAGGTACATAATGAAGAAACTGAGAGTATTGTTTTTAGGAAACAGCCACACGTACTTCAACGATCTTCCGATCATTTTCAAACATCTGGCTGAAGCAGGAGGCAAAGAGGTTGATGTTCAGCTGATGGCCTATCCTGGTGTTACCTTTGAGTGGCATCTGAAGCAGGAATCACAGCTGAGGTATGAGCTGCTGCACGGCAACTATGACTACATGATCATGCAGCAGGCAGCGCACTCTCCGTGCCCTTCACCGGAAGAGACCATCCGGGACGGCAAGAAGATCATTGAGCTTGCCAAAGCCTGCGGTGTAACTCCCATCCTGTGCATGCCCTGGGCAGAAAGAGCCTATCCTGAGCATCAGGCAACCATGTACAATACCTACCAGACACTGTCCAGGGAAGCCGGTGTTACCCATACACCGACAGGCTATGTCTTCGAGCGTGTTCTGAACGAGCGCCCTGACATCGATATGTACTTTGTGGACGGAGAGCACTGCTCACCGTACGGCAGCTATACCAGAGCGCTTTCGATCTACGCGGTCATCTTCAATGAAGATCCGACAAGACTGCCTCCGAAGTCTATGCGTTCGGTATCCAGTACTGTAGAGGAAGCGAAGGATTTCCTCGAAGCGAACCGGCTGTATCATGAGAGCGGTCAGGATCCGAAGATGATGGAAGGCCTGATGAAGGCTGCCGGCAATGTCTTCAAGTCCAACTGGGACAAGGATACGCTGTACGTCGATCTGGATCCCGAGAAGGCAGAAACACTGCAGAAGTGGGTCTGGGAAGCCGCAACAAAGAACGATCTCCCGCTGAAGTAATCATTCTTCCACAGTCCTCCGGTATACGGAGGACTTTTTTTCATACTTGCAGAGGGAAATGAAAAAAAAGCGATATACAGAAACAGGAAGGGTATTCAACCACCGGGAATTGCATTATAATTCCACTATTGAAACGGAGGTCAGTTGATATGTGCGGCAACAAGCGCCCTGAAACAATGGAACGTATTACAACACCGGGATTGGCTCAGAAATTCATTGATGAACAGACAGAAGCACTGAAGGCTCAGGTCGGAGACGGAAAGGTCCTGCTGGCGCTCTCGGGCGGCGTAGACTCTTCGGTCACAGCAGCGCTGCTGATCAGAGCGATCGGCAAGAATCTTGTAGCAGTACACGTCAATCATGGACTGCTGAGGAAAGGGGAGCCGGAACAGGTCATTGACGTGTTCCGCAACCAGATGAATGCGACCCTGATCTATGTCGACGCTGTAGACCGCTTCCTGGACAAACTGGCAGGCGTAGCGGATCCCGAGCAGAAGAGAAAGATTATCGGTGCGGAATTCATCAAGGTGTTTGAAGAAGAAGCGAAAAAGCTGGATGATATTCATTTCCTTGCCCAGGGTACCATCTATCCGGATATTCTGGAGAGCGGACCGGTCAAGGCGCATCACAATGTCGGCGGTCTGCCGGAAGAGATGAACATGGAACTGGTGGAACCGGTGAAGTTCCTGTACAAGGATGAAGTAAGAGTCGTAGGGACACAGCTCGGTCTGCCTGACAGTATGGTATTCCGCCAGCCGTTCCCGGGACCCGGACTGGGTGTACGCTGCGTCGGGGCAATCACCCGCGACAGGCTGGAGGCGCTGAGGGAAGCAGACGCGATCGTCAGGGAAGAAATCGCGAAGCTGGAGCCTGTACCGTGGCAGTACTTTGCGGTCATTCCGGACATCAAGTCCACCGGCATCAAGGACGGCAAGCGCTATATGGGCTGGCCGGTTGTCATCCGGGCAATCATGACCGTGGACGCGGTTACTGCGAAAGCCGTGGAGATTCCGTTTGACATGCTGTGCAGAATCCGCGACAGGGTTGTGAAGATTCCGGGCGTGAACAGAGTCCTGTGGGACTATACGGACAAGCCGGTATCCACAATCGAGTGGGAATAGGAATCTTGTGTTCCGGGGCAAAGCCGTCTTGCGTCTCAGGGGCAAACTCAGCTTTCCTGAACACATGCCTGGCAGAAGCCTGATCGGACACAACAGATATCACTGAAATCACAGAGAAGAGACTTCAAATCGAGGTCTCTTTTTTCTTTCCTCAGGCAGGTCAGGAATACCAGATATATCGGACTGATCGGATCCGGCGGACC
>JAFOIY010000146.1 GCA_017420505.1 Solobacterium sp.
GCCAGCCGTTGAGCAGGTGGAACCGGTTCCACCGTTCATGCTCGATCATCCGCAGCTTTTCCCGCGCCTCCCCGTCTGTCTGCTGGAAGGCTTTATAGGCTTCTGCACAGTTCTGCGGCGTGACCGGTACATCCTTGCCCAGCAGGATCCGGATCTTATGCTCCAGATGGTCTGCCGATGCCAGATTGGACCTTCTGGTAAAGCTGGAAAGCCCCTTCCAGTCCGGAGACTGGTTCCCGGTCTGCGTACGGTAGATCTCGTTCAGACGGACAGCCAGTCTGCTGAGCTGTGTATGCATCACCAGCTCCGGCGTCCACAGTTCATCGTCTGTCCCGAACACCGTTACATCCGCACACTGGGCGGAAAGCCGTGCATGCACCGCCACTGCTGTCAGCGGGAGATAGCGCTTCATTTCCGACAGGATCCGGAAGGTTTCCTCTTCCGAATCATGGCATACAATGATCCGGGTTGCATTCTCCAGCGCCTCACGGTGTTCGTTCCACGAGTCACGGAAGAATACAGCTGTATCTCCCGTACCTGCCGCTGTACCGCCGCTGCAGAATGCCTGCAGATACGGATGATTCCGCTGGAAGTCTGCAGAATCCCCGATTACGGTGTATACCACGTGCTGCTCAGGATCCACGACATTGAGCATCAGCCCCTGCTCCAGCAGTTCATCCATGTACCTTCCTTTGCCGACAAAGACAATCTGCTCATCCTTCTCAAGAAGCGGGAACCTGTGCCAGTACATCCTTGCACAGATTTCATAGGGATTGAACAGTGTCAGATTGTCCGGCAGCTGATCCGGTTCATACATGCTCAGACAGTATACCCTGCAGTCCAGTCCGCTCAGTGCGGCTGCTGTACGGCTGTTCTGGAAATCATGTTCGCTCATGCAGAATACCGACGCTTCCGTGCCCGGTGCTTTATGCTCGATCAGTTCTTCCGGCGGCATTGTTGTGGCGATCCCCGCTGCAGAGCTGGATTCCCCGCAGAAAAAGACCAGACCGTCCAGCCTGCGGGCCAGCGTTTCCGCTTCCCCGGACTTGTCCACGAAGATGTACAGCGGCTTATTGCGGTTGTTTCTCAGGAGCCACAGGGGATATACCCTGTCCCGCATCAGCAGGACACAGGAGCTGATGATCAAGGCGAGAATGCCCAGGCTCAGCAGCTGGAACACCGCACCGATGATCCTGCCGCCCGCTGTCACCGGGTACAGATCACCGTAGCCGACCGTTGTCATCGTGGTCAGGGAATACCAGAGCGCTTCCGCCCAGGTATGGATCGTTGCGTCCGGTGCAGAGGCTTCCGCAGCCCGCAGCAGTACCAGCAGGACTGCGTATACGGCCAGGATCCCGGCAGCGTACAGGATATTCCGGTTACTTTTCTTCATTCTGCACCTCTCTGAGCATTCCGGGGATCATCCGGATGTTATCGATGTCCATCTTTTTATAGTCCTTGCGGATTCCGGTATACTGCGCTTCCTGTTCCGCAAGGCTGTCCAGCAGTTCCCAGCCGATCATGCAGGCATGCCTGCGGTTCACATCATCCTTGGTAATGCGGATCAGGGAAGCGGACCCTTCCGCTTTCTGTTTCCGGTACAGTTCGCCCCGCTGGCGTATTTCCTCTTCCGGCATGCGCTGATAGCCCATGCTGGCATGGAACGCCCACCAGCGCAGGTGTTCCGTCTGTCCGAGTACATCCAGCGTGTGTTCATCCGGTTCAAATCCGTTCCTGAGCACCTTTTCACCGGATGTCCCGCACGAGAACAGTACGGCATCCATGAAGTCCGCACTGGCCCGGCAGCTCATCCGGCTGAAGTAATCGCAGTCCTTCCAGTCTTCTTCGACGCTTCTGCCTTCCTCAAGGTGATACTGATGGTTCAGGATCATGGCCATGCGGTCCATCTTCTCATGGTCCAGGATCTCCGGAGAAAGCAGACGGGTAAGGGTCGTAATGCCGGTTTCATAGGAGAAGCGGCTCACACCGGAAGCGGAGCACTGTACAATGTCCGCTTTGGATCCCGCGTCCCGCAGGAATTCCGTCAGCTCCCCGGCAATTTCGTTGTTTTCCTTTTCATTGCCGGTGCATACCGCGATATAGTTCAGCGTACTGCGTTTTTCATACAGGTAGTTGTAGAAGGAAATGCTGCGGGCGTTCTCCTCCCGGAATTCCACGTTGAAATCCTGCTGGATGCCGGGATAGCGGTAGTTGAAGCTGCCGGAGCGCGCATTGTACGAATCCGCGATGACAACCGCATGGAAGCGGCTCCCGCAGAACTGGGCGTTCATCAGCAGACTGCGCAGGGCAGCCTGCCCGACATTGCCGAAACCGATCACCACAGCCTCAAAGTTCTCCTGTGCTGTACCATCGTCCCCGAAGGTCATGGTCCGGTACGGTGGATAGGTCCGCACCATCAGGCGGGCAACCAGTTCCGCACGGTCGAACGCAAATACGGAGCCGTATCCGTAGATGTTCCTTTTCTCATCGTTCTGCAGGATGCCGGCTGCGTAGGCGTCGTCCGTGATCAGTGTCAGCCTGGTATTCTCCGGCAGTACATGCAGGCTCTTCAGCGACTCGCAGAGCTGTTTCGCGTACTTGATGTTCCGTCCGGGATCTTCGTCCAGACAGTATACCTGCAGCTTCCGGTTTCCCCGGTGCATGCCTGTTCTGCGTACAAAGTCTTCATCCGCCTCCCGGGCAGAAGGATCGGAGAACAGAATGCTGCCCATACGGACAATCTGCCCTTCTTTATCATTTGAAGCACTGCCGGCGAACACAACGACATTGTCCTTGGTCTGCAGCATTTCTGCGAAGGATACGGAATCATCATTGACGCCGTAGATCAGGTATACATCCTTCCGGTTGATCAGTGCCAGGTTCAGTACCTTCAGAAGACGGGACCCGATGGTGGTCAGTACCGCGCTGGCGGTACAGTACAGCGCTGTCAGGTGCACCAGGTAGATGAATACCTGCGCGGCCGGGTTCTGGAACGCCGGTGCGGCACTGACGGCACTGATTTCATTTCTTCCCAGGAACATGCAGAAGACGGAGAACAGCGCCCGCATGACAGCCTGCGGAATACTGTGGAAGATCACCGAATATCCGTATCCGTAGATGCAGGCGCCGGAAACCGCCGTAAAGAACAGCAGCCAGCCTGAAAGCTTCGCATTGATCTTGGGCTGGAAGCCCAGGGAAACCAATGCGAGCAGAAACAGCAGTCCTGTCAGAACAACCACAAAAAGCGAAACCATCCCGTGTTCCTCCGAATCGTATCTACACTGAAATAGTAACATATCCCGGAATCCGTTTCACCTGTTCAGATGTTACGGAAACCGCATTATTGTGCGGTTTTCCGGTGCTCCTCTTCAAACAGAAAAGGACGGCCGCATGTCCGGCCGTCCCTCTGTCATCGTGTATTACCCTGCATCCTTCCATTCCGCATCATACACATGATGCGATTTCTGCTTTTCCGGCGGAGGCAGCTGCATGTAGTCGCTGTTGTAGAATCCGCTCAGAATCTCATCATACCGGGCAGGAATCTGAAAGGTATACTCTTCAAAGGGTACTTTAATGTACTCCGAGAACCATTCTTTGTGCAGGATTTCCTTGAGTCCGTTGTGCGCAGCACATACAAAGCCGACGTACTGCGTCATTTCCGGCCTTTCAAAGCGCCGGCAGGTCTCATCCAGCTCCTTGATCAGCTGCGGACGGATTCCCTTCGGCGCCATGGCTTTGAGAACCGCGATGACGGCGTTCTTGTACCAGGCGCGCTCCTTGATGATCTTCCAGTTCTGTACATCGATTCGGTGGCGGATCTCCATTGTGTCTTCGAACAGTTTTTTGGCTTCGTCCATAGTATCTCCGGCGTTGTCCAGCGGGAAGATGTCCAGATAAATGCCCAGTTCCAGCTCGGAGTCCGCGGCTTCCCGCAGGACCGTACCTGTATGATGCAGCTTTCCGGAGGAAACATAGAGATCCGGTTCTTCGTGATACGTTACGAATTCGTATTCCGGACGGGTCTTCTCCTGCGGATACAGTTCCCGGAACCGTTCATAGTCCCTGCGCGGCATGCCGACATCAATGTCGTCATCCCACGGTATAAAGCCATGGTGACGCACCGCGCCCAGCATGGATCCGCCGGTGAGGAACCAGTCCAACTGATGGGCATCGCAGAATGCCGCAAAGTCCACCAGCATTTCCAGCATGATTTTCTTCTGTTCTTCGAGTCCGATCTTCTTCATTTCCGGTATGCTTTCTCCAGCTCTTCCTTGAGTACTTCTTCATCCAGGTAGGGATAGAGATTGGAATAGGCAGGCATCCGGAAGGTACCGTCCGGATTGGCGATGGAACGGATCCGGGGCTGGATGTCCAGTCCTGTCTGTACCTTGACCTCACAGATCACCGGTCCTTCGCTGTCCAGTACGCTCTGTATTGTTTCTTCCATCTCTGCCGGGTCTTCCAGGTGAACGAATTTCAGCCCGTAGGCTTCCGCGATCCTGCCCAGCTCCGGAATCGGAACACCCTTCTCGATATCCGCACCGAACGGCGGCTTGATATTGTAGCCTCCCTGGGACATCCGGATGAATTCGTAGCCATCATTTGAAAGAACGAACAGCTTCAGCGGCACCTGGTATTTCACCAGCGTAGCGAATTCCTGGATGTTCATCTGCAGGCTGCCGTCGCCGGTGAAGCAGATGGTCCGGCTCTTTGTACCGTTTGCCTGCGCGTGTCCGATCGCTGTCGCCCAGAAACCCATGGCGGAAAGACCGCCGGAGATGAACACCCGCTGCCCTTTCTTCACCTGCCAGGTCTGCGCTGTCAGGCTGCAGGAGGATCCGGTATCCGCAGCCACAATGTCGTTTTCACCGGCAAGCGTAGTTACGGTATGCAGCAGATGATACGGATTGATCACATCCGTACGGTAGTATTCTTCCTGCATGATGGGATATCTCTTCTTCCAGTCCCTGCAGCAATCGCACCAGTGTCCGTGGTCTGCTTTGACGTCTTCCTTCTCCAGCATTTCCACCGCCTGGCTCAGGAAATCATACAGATCCCCTTCGATGGTGACGTCGATCGGAACACCGTACTTCACCAGCTCTGCCGGGTCGCATTCCACAAGGGTCTTGTGCGACTGGTTGGAGAAAACCTCTACGTTGTATCCCGTTGTATTCGGTGCCAGATGGCTGCCCAGGATCAGCAGTTCATCACAGGTCTCGAGCGCAAAGTGGGACGGACGGCTGCCGTGCGTCCCGCACCTGCCTACAAAATACGGACTGTCGCTCTCTATGGTATCAATGCCCATCCGGGAATTGACCACCGGCAGATCCAGCCGTTCGATGAATTTATGGAACAGTTCTGTACTGCCGGACAGGCGGATGCCCTGTCCCGCAAGCACCAGCGGCCGTTCGGCCTTCATCAGCCGTTCCAGCACTGCCTGTACGGTATCTGCCGGGATGGGTTCTGCCTCAAAGGCCTCCTCGGGCGGGTAGGCACATGGGCACGGCGTGCCCTGGATATTGATGGGAATCTCAATGCATACCGGTCCCGGACGCCCCGTGGAGGCCGTATGATACGCATCTA
>JAFOIY010000147.1 GCA_017420505.1 Solobacterium sp.
GCGAAGCCTGCCGGAGGAATCCGGAGCGGTTGGCTGCGGTGGACAGTGAACGGAAGTACACCTATGAAGAACTGAAGGGCAGCGTGGATGCACTGGCCGGGTCTTTTCTTGCACATGGCTTCAGCCATGGATCGCATATCGGGGTGTTCTGCGGAAACCGTGCCGATGCCCTGATCATCTACTTCGCGGTCTGGTCCATCGGTGCTGTGCTGGTTCCGCTGAACCGGCTCTTTACAGAGCGGGAGCTCAGGGAATGCATCCAGCGTGCAGACATTGAGCTTCTGATCAGTGACTGTACACTGGACCAGGACATTCCGGTCTGGCAGTTGGATGATCTGCCGGCAGGCGCTGTTCCCGAAACTGTGCTCAGGGGAGCACAGGACCGGGTACAGCCGCAGGATACGGATACCATACTGTTCACCAGCGGTACCCTGGCGGTACCGAAACCGGTGATGAGTACGCACTATGCCAGGGTGAACATTGCTTTCATGCAGGCTGAGACGCTGCGTCTGACGGAAAATGACCGGGTACTGTCCGTACTTCCCATGTTCCATTGTTTCGGACTTACCGCCACGGTCCTGCCCACCATACTGGCAGGAGCGTGCCTGTGCTGTCCGGCGGATACGCATTCATACCATATTCTGGACATGATCGAGCAGTACCGGTGCACGGTGTTTACAGCTGTACCGGCGCTGTTCCTGGCAGTGATGCGCCGCCAGGCTGCGGAGCCGCGGGACATCTCTTCCCTCCGGACAGGGTATGTCGGCGGGTCCACCTACAGTGAGGATTTCCTTGAGCACGCTGAACGCTGTCTCGGTATGGTAGTCCTGCCTTCTTTGGGACAGACAGAAGCCACGGCAGGAGTGACCACAGCTTCTCTTGATGATCCCTTTGAAGTCCGGGCAAATACCATTGGTCATGTTTTTCCGCACATTGAATACAGTATCCGTGAAGGAGAACTCTGCCTGCGTGGCTGGTCCGTGATGCAGGGATACTACGGGATGCCGGAAGAGACGGCGGCTGTCATCGATCGTGACGGCTGGCTGTATACCGGGGATCTGGTCCATGAACAGGGGAAGAACCTGGTGTACGACGGCCGGAAGCGGGAGCTGATTATCCGCGGCGGGGAGAACATTTCTCCGCTGGAACTTGAGACAGTACTGCTGGGGGATCCCCGGATCCGGGAGTGCAAAGTAACCGGAATCCACGATCCTCACTACAGCGAGATCGTGTGCGCATGCATTGTGCCGCAGGATACGCTGACGGAAAAAGACGTGATTGCTGTACTCAAGGATAAAGTGGCACATTACAAGCTGCCGCAGAAGATCCTGTTCCTGAAGGAACTGCCGAAGACCTCTACCGGAAAGGTGGATCTGCAGGCACTGAAGGACCGGATCAAGGAACAGTGATAATCCCGCGCAAAAAACAGAGAAAGTGCCCGGAAGGGCACTTTTTATGCGATGTAAGCGTTTTACTGGAGAAGTCAGTATTGCCGCAGGAAATTGAAGTATTATAGAATATCAGATAGTGAGTTTTCAGGAGGAAACATGGGTAAGAAACTGAATATTACAGAAGTAGTGCTCCGTGATGCGAACCAGTCCCAGATCGCAACACGTATGCCTCGTTCGGATTTCGAGGACATCCTCGAGACGATGGACCAGGCAGGCTACTATTCTATGGAAGTCTGGGGCGGTGCAACATTTGATTCCTGCCTTCGTTATCTGGATGAGGATCCGTGGGAGAGACTGCGCTTCATCCGTTCCAAGGTGAAGAATACAAAGCTGCAGATGCTGCTGAGAGGACAGAACATCCTCGGCTACCGTCATTATTCCGATGATACCGTACGTGCGTTCGTACGCAAATCGGTAGAGAACGGCATTGACATCATCCGTATTTTCGATGCGCTGAATGACCCGACCAACATGGCCACAGCGATCGATGAGTGCCTGTAGGCCGGCGGCCATGCGCAGGGTACGATCTGCTATACCATCAGCCCGATCCATACGTTCGAGAGCTATGTTGAACTGGGAAAGAAGCTGGAGCAGATGGGCTGCAATTCCATCTGCATCAAGGATATGGCAGGCATTATGAGCCCGCAGAACGCCTATGATCTGGTATCTGCATTGAAGGCGAATGTCAATCTGCCGATCTATGTACATTCCCACAGTACAACTGGCCTGGGTCCGCTGACACTGATGAAGGCAGCGGAAGCAGGTGCAGCCGGCATTGATACAGCGATCTCCATCTTCTCGGGCGGTACATCCCATCCGGCAACGGAGTCCCTGGTCTACTCTCTGGAAGAGATGGGCTTCGATACGGGTGTGGACCTGAAGGTCTGCCAGAAGATCAATGATCACTTCAAGC
The DNA here is from genome assembly GCA_017420505.1 of Solobacterium sp. Classification (GTDB taxonomy): domain Bacteria; phylum Bacillota_I; class Bacilli_A; order Erysipelotrichales; family Erysipelotrichaceae; genus Bulleidia. The sequence continues at coordinate 2,365 of JAFOIY010000147.1, forward strand.
CGGTACAGGCAAGATTCCTGAAGGAAGGCGGTCTGAACCCTTCCGTTCTGACAACGAAGATCGAAGCGCTGAACTATCAGATTCCGGGCGGTATGCTGTCGAACCTGATCGCTCAGCTGACAGCGGCCGGCAAGCTCGACAAGCTGGATGAAGCACTGATTGAGACACCGAAGGTCCGTGCGGATATGGGTTATCCTCCTCTGGTCACACCGATGAGCCAGATGGTCGGTACCCAGGCTGTAACAAACGTTCTGACCGGAGAGCGCTACAAGATGATCTCCAAGGAAGTCAAGGCGTACTGCAGAGGCGAATACGGTCATTCTCCGGCACCGATCAGTGAAGAGCTGATGAAGCTGGCGCTGGGTGATGAGAAGCCGATTGAAGGCCGCTACGATGATACGATCGAGCCGGAGATTCCCGGTGCAAAGGCATATCTCGGCCCACTGGCAGAGAGTGAAGAGGACGTTCTGAGCTATGTTGCGTTCCCGCAGCAGGCTGAAGCGTTCCTGAAGGCCCGTGCAGAGAAGAAGGCACTGAAAGTGAGCTATACGATCCAGGAGGCTGAGTAATCATGGGTATTGGACAGGCATTGATCATCGCTGCCTCCGGTTTCCTGACGGTTTTCCTGATGCTGGTGCTGCTTTGGGTGATTATCGGTGTCATCAACAAGGTTGTTAGCGGATTTGCGGCGAAGGAAGCTGCACCGGCTGCACCTGTGAAGACCATGCCCGAAGAGGAGACAGTGCCAGTACGTGATCTGAACGCCTACGGCGGAGAACTCGCCGTATACGGTGATATGGATGACAAGACGATTGCCTGCATCATGGCGATTGTCAGTGACGAGACGAAGATTCCGCTGAACCAGCTGATCTTCAGATCGATCAGGGAAGTTCAGTAAAGGGGGAACAGCACAATGAAATACATTGTTGTATTGAACGGAAAGAAATATGAAGTTGAAGTAGAAAAGGGCAATGCGACGGCTGTATACGCAGGAAAAGCCGAGCCGATGGCTCCGGCTGCACCTGCTCCGGCAGCGGCACCTGCAGCGCCTGCCGCACCCGCGCCTGTACAGGCAGCGCCTGCCGCACCTGCCGGTGCAGGAGACCCGGTGAAGTCTCCGATGCCCGGTACGATTCTGGATGTCAGAGTATCTGCCAACCAGGCGGTCAAGGAAGGAGACATTCTCTTCATCCTGGAAGCCATGAAGATGGAGAACGAGATCGTTGCGCCGCGTGCAGGCACGATCACTTCCGTTACGGTTACCAAAGGTTCCACGGTTCAGACAGACCAGGTCATCGCAACAATTCAGTAGGAGGATGTCCGCATGAATATTCTCGAAATACTGCTCAAGATCTTCCAGGAATCCGGCTTTGCCGGTCTGATTGCCGATCCGCGGTCCCTGGTCATGATCCTGCTGGCATGCTTCCTGCTGTATCTCGGTATACACAAGAAGTATGAACCTCTTCTGATGATTCCCATCGCGTTCGGTATGCTGCTGGCAAACCTGCCGCGTACGGGAATCACGGAAGGTCTGATCCACTACCTTTCACTGGGTGTGGAATACGGTATCTATCCGTCTCTGGTCTTCCTGGGAACAGGTGCGATGACGGACTTCGGACCGTTGATTGCCAACCCTTCCTCTCTGCTGATGGGTGCCGGCGCACAGTTCGGTATCTTTACAGCGTTCCTGATGGCGCTGGCGCTCGGATTTGATCCGAAGGTCGCTGCGGCCATCGGTGTCATCGGCGGTGCAGACGGCCCGACAGCCATTCTGACAGCTTCCAAGCTGGCGATGGACTACCTGCCGGCCATTGCGATCGCTGCCTATTCCTACATGGCACTGATCCCGATGATCCAGCCGCCGCTGATGCGCCTGATGACAACGAAGAAAGAGCGCGAAACCGTCATGAAGCAGGCCCGTACGGTCACCAAGACCGAAAGGGTCATCTTCCCGATCGCTGTTACTATCTTCGTTATCCTGCTGATTCCGGATACAGCACCGCTCGTAGGTATGCTGATGTTCGGTAACCTGCTGAAGGAAACCGGTCTGACAGACCGTCTGAGCGATACCGCCCAGAACGCTCTGACAAACATTGTCATTATCTTCCTGGGCATCTCTGTAGGTGCCAAGGCTGCTGCAGCGACATTCCTGACGCTGCGTACGATTGAAATCATTATTCTGGGCCTGATCGCCTTCAGCTTCTCCACCATCGGCGGACTGATGCTGGGCAAGATCATGTACAGAGTCACCGGCGGCAAGGTCAATCCGCTGATCGGCTCTGCCGGTGTATCGGCAGTACCGATGGCTGCGAGAGTCAGCCAGATGGAAGGCCAGAAGGCCAACCCGAAAAACTACCTGCTCATGCATGCCATGGGTCCGAATGTTGCGGGTGTCATCGGCTCTGCAGTCGCTGCCGGCTTCATGCTGAAGATCTTCGGCGGTTGATAAAGGAAACACTGCGCAGCCTACCAGCTGCGCAGTGATATTTCTCCCGAATTCAGGATACAGGTTTCTCCGGCATCTACGATGAGATTGCCGCTGTCATTGATTCCGGCGGCAGTACCGGTAATGGTGATGCCGTCCCGGACAAAGGACACGGTTCTGCCGAGGATGAAGCAGTGTCTCCTGTACTGTTCCAGCAGATCCTTGTGCCTGCCGGGCGTGCACCAGTACAGCAGACGTTCCGTCAGGTCCGCCGCAAGGATGTTCCTGTCCAGGTCCGGACACTGCAGAGAGCCTGCCTTGCCGCGGAGATCCTCCGGGAACTCCTTCTGCGCAATGTTCACACCGATGCCGATGATGATGCCGGGAACCGTTCCGTCTGCCAGACGGGGGGATTCACACAGAATGCCAGCGACCTTGCGCTCTTCCAGATAGAGATCGTTCACCCACTTGATGCCGCAGGAAATCCCCGCGCAGGAAGCGATGCTCTGCTGAAGGGATACCGCTGCAGCGAGGGTGGCATCGGATACGGCGGTGCGTTCATCACCCGGCAGCGTCAGGCTGTAGTACAGTCCGCTCTGCGGAGAGAAGAAGGAATGTCCCTGACGCCCCCGGCCGGCGGTCTGGGTTTCGGCAAGGATCAGGAACGGGGGCTGTGCACCTTGATGGAGAAGCTCTCTGGCCAGGGTGTTGGTGGAGTCCACCGTATCCAGAACAGTGACCGGAAGGTCAAGCGAAGAGATCCCCCGGCGGATCTCTGATTCAGACAAGTGTTTCATGGAACAATTATACCCTGAACGATGAATCAGTGGTATGATGATACAAATGGTTTATTCGCAGCGTATGCTGTGAGAGTAAAGAAAGAGGATTGAGTGAAATGATTGATTTAACAAAGTACGGAATTACCGGAACAAAGGAAGTCGTCTACAATCCGTCCTACGAGTTTCTTTTCGAAGAGGAAATGAAGCCCGAACTGACCGGCTATGAAAAGGGTCAGCTGACGGAACTGGGTGCTGTCAACGTCATGACAGGTATCTACACAGGACGTTCCCCGAAGGACAAGTACATTGTCATGGACGAGAATTCCAAGGATACCGTATGGTGGAATACACCGGAATATCCGAACGACAACCACGAACTGTCCCAGGAGAACTGGGAAAAGCTGAAGGAACTGGCCATCAAGGAACTGTCCGGCAAGAGACTGTTCGTCGTTGATGCGTTCTGCGGCGCCAACAAGGATACCCGCATGGCGGTACGCTTCATCATGGAAGTTGCCTGGCAGGCTCACTTCGTACGCAACATGTTCATCAAGCCGACAGAAGAGGAAGAAAAGGAATTTGTTCCGAACTTCACAGTCTATACGGCTTCCCTGGCCAAGGTGGATGACTACAAGGAAATGGGACTGAACTCCGAGACAGCGGTTGCCTTCAACATCACCAGCCGTGAGCAGGTCATTCTGAATACCTGGTACGGCGGTGAAATGAAGAAGGGTATGTTCTCCATGATGAACTACTATCTGCCGCTGCAGGGAATCGCTGCGATGCACTGCTCCGCCAACACCGATATGGAAGGCAGGAACACAGCGATCTTCTTCGGTCTGTCCGGTACAGGAAAGACAACCCTGTCCACAGATCCGAAGCGTCTGCTGATCGGTGATGATGAGCACGGTTGGGATGATGAGGGTGTCTTCAACTTCGAAGGCGGCTGCTATGCCAAGGTCATCAACCTCGACAAGGAATCCGAACCGGATATCTACAACGCAATCCGCAGGGATGCTCTGCTGGAGAACGTAACCTTCGATGAAAACGGCAAGATCGATTTCGCTGACAAGAGCGTTACCGAGAACACCCGCGTGAGCTATCCGATCGAGCACATCGAGAAGATCGTCAAGAACGTGAATCCTGTGTCCGCCGGACCGGATGCCCAGAACGTGATCTTCCTGAGCGCGGATGCTTTCGGCGTGCTGCCCCCGGTCTCCATCCTGACTCCGGAACAGACGCAGTACTACTTCCTGTCCGGCTTCACAGCAAAACTGGCAGGCACCGAGCGCGGCATCACCGAACCCACACCCACCTTCTCCGCATGCTTCGGACAGGCGTTCCTGGAACTGCCGCCCACCAAGTACGGTGAGGAACTGGTGAAGCGGATGAAACAGAGCGGCGCAAAAGCCTATCTGGTCAACACCGGATGGAACGGCAGCGGCAAGCGCATCTCCATCAAAGATACCCGCGGCATCATCGATGCGATCCTGAACGGCGACGTGCTGCAGGCTCCCACCACGATGATCCCTTACTTCAATCTGGAAGTGCCGACGGAGCTGCCCGGTGTCGATCCCGCGATCCTGGATCCCCGCGACACTTACGCGGATCCTGCCCAGTGGGAAGAAAAAGCAAGAGACCTGGCCGGCCGCTTTATCAAGAACTTCAAGAAATACGAAGGAAAC
>JAFOIY010000148.1 GCA_017420505.1 Solobacterium sp.
CTGCTTTCAATGCCTTTATGTTCCCCGTAGAACCAGGTGACGATGTGGTTTCTATACATCACGGGCTCCTTTCACTGTACGGTTCAGATAAGTAAGATAGCCGGCAGAAAGCCAGAAGAGGGCTGTTTCGACCGTTTCGGAAGAACCGGCAATCTCCCTTTCCAGCATCGACAGCATCAGTATGCACACGACAAGCATAACAAGCCATGTCGCTCTACGCTTACTGATCAGTTCTGCACTGAGGATGAAGCGGATGAACATCATGGCAAGGAACAGTGCAAACAGACCGCAGCCGATCACACCCGTCCACATCAGCAGATTGATGAACAGATTGTGCGCATCGAAATAGAACTCCAGCGCTTCGCTGTTCAGCCAGCCCCAGCCAAGCCAGAAATGCGTGGGAAGCTTGTGGATGACCATGTACCAGTACTCTGTTCTTCCGGTGGATATCTGCCGGAAGGCATCAAACGGATCCGTCTTCATCAGATCGAAAAACCGGGCAAAATAATCCTGTTTCAGGTAAAAGACCCCTGCGCAGCCGGCAGCACCGATCAGAATGACAATCAGAATACTTCCGGCGGTGGAGTACTTCTTCCGCAGAATCAAATAAAGCAGATACAGAGCGATGAAGCCGAAGATGACCATACCGGCACGGTAGTCCAGCAGCATCGTCATATACACGAACAGGACCGTCAGACCGCTGGTCAGCCAACGGTTGAACACAGTGCTTTCATACAGATACCAGCACAGCAGAATACCCAGAAGACAGAGATTTCCCCCGACCGTGGAATAGCCGAATAGACCGCAGAAACGGTCCTCATTCCCGTAATGCCCGTAGGTAAAGATCCGGTCCGGGGAATTCAGGCCCATCGGCAGGCTGATTCCGGCTTTGTATGTCCAGTAGCACACTGCACTCGCAAGCGCAAAGATGAATACGTACAGAACAGCGAAGAACGCCAGCCTCTGCAGTGTAAGCTCATAGCTGTCCGTATCTTCATCATGCGAGGCACTGAAGAGGATATAGGTGAATCCGATGTGCTTGATTACAGAAAAAGCCAGGCTCTGCGTCAGCCAATGGTACTGGTTCCAGTAGGACACAATGATCACACCGATGAACAGCCACAGTATAGTCTGATACACTGAAAAGACCATCTTCCTGCGGAACAGGTCCCCCAGTACGATAATGACCGGCCAGACAAGAAAAACAACGTTCAGGATCTCCTGAACCATCGGAGAGAAATGATAGATGACACCGTTCATCAAGAGTTTCAGTACATAAAGGATGATGAACAGTTTTTTGCCCAGCAGCAGATTCTTTATTCTTTCCATGCAGCGTCCTCTTTCGCATGGTATTCCAGTCTCGAGCGGCGGTAGTGCGCCTCATGCAGGGACAGTTCAAACCGGGACCGCTCGTTATTGACGGACGCCTGCAGTATATGTCCGGCGAAGAAAGACAGAATTCCAGCCATGACGACGAATCCGCAGACGATCAAGGTCGGGAACTTGGCAACCAGCCCGGTATGTACATAGTCCCGCAGGACCGGGATGAAGAATACCGTTCCGATAAGGATCAGGAACGCAGCGATCCAGCCGAAGAAGGAGGCCGGACGGTAGTCCTTGTACAGATTGAAGATCTTGGTCAGAACCTTGAAGCCGTCCTTGAACGTATTCAGCTTGGATACACTTCCTGCCGGTCTGTCCCGGTATTCGATGATGACATTGCGGACATCCAGGTTCTTGTCCACGGCATGGATCGTCATCTCTGTTTCAATCTCGAACCCAGTGGACAGCACAGGATATGTTTTGACGAACTCAAAGCTCATGGCCCGGTAGCCGGTCATGATGTCCTTGATGCTGCTGTGGAAGACCCGGTTGATCGTGTTGCGGACAAGGGAATTGCCGAAGTTGTGGAACGGGCGCTTGTTCTCCTGGAAGTAGGTGGAGGACAGCCGGTCCCCCACAACCATATCCGCGTTTTCCTTCAGCACCAGATCGCACATCTCCCGTGCGGAGTCAGCCGGATAGGTATCATCCCCGTCCACAAGGATGTAGCACTGCGCATCGATCTCCCGGAACATGCGCCGCATGACATTGCCCTTGCCCTGCTTGTGCTCATAGCGCACCACAGCGCCTGCTTCACGGGCGATATCGTCTGTATGATCCGTAGAATTATTGTCATATACATAAACGACCGCTTCCGGCAGTGCACGCTTAAAATCCTGCACGACCTTGGCAATCGTCAGCGCTTCATTGTAACAGGGTACCAGTACTGCTATCTTATCCATAATCTGTCTCCAGTATTATATTATACCATCACTTCATCACGCACTTCAGCGCATCCACGAATCCCTGCACTGTGTTTTCCAGCAGGAACGGTGTGATATCCATTCCTGCAGCACCGGCAGCGTACTCTGCGCTGAGGCATTCCTCGATTGCGGACGCAAACAAACGAGCGTTGAACGGATCCACGATCCGTCCGTTGACCCCATCCGTTACTGTGTCATACGCACCGTCCGCGTACTTTGAGCTGACAATCGGTATACCGGCAGCCAACGCTTCCACCAGTACCAGGCCATAGCAGTCCTCCCTGGTCGGCAGGACAAACAAGGAAGCTTCTGCGTATTCCTTCAGAAGACGGTCACCCTCTGTGAATCCCAGCCAGTGGATCCTGCCGTCCAGGCCATAGTCTTCTGCCGCACGCATGAGATTATCCTTCTCCGGACCGTTTCCGGCAATGTGCAGTTCCCATTCTCCCGGTACGTAGCGGAGTGCGTCCAGCAGAAGA
>JAFOIY010000149.1 GCA_017420505.1 Solobacterium sp.
CCGTCGTGAATATACTGGAAATTCTCGGCATGAAAGGGTATTTTGATATTGTTATAGGCCATGATGATGTCGAGAAGGAAAAGCCCGATCCGGAGGGAATCCTGAAAGCCATGACCAGCCTGAAATGCACCCGTTCCGTCTATGTCGGCGACAGTGCCGGGGACATGCGTGCAGGAAAGGCAGCAGGCTCGGCAACGGTAGCCTATCCGACAAAGGAAGAAAAGAAGGAAGACCTGGAGCGGACAGAACCCGACTACATCATCAAGGATCTACGGGATCTATTGGAAATACTTCAGAAAATAGGAGGATAGAAGTATGTTGGAAAACAAAATCGTATTCGGCAGCGGCTTCAATGGCTATATGGAAGCCGGCGGACAGAAGATCGTCATCAGCGGTCCGGGTGTACATCCCTATGATATGACATTCGGCGCTACAGCATCCTGCCTGTATTCCACATTCCTGGACTATGTCAACGCAAACCAGCTGGATGTACGCGGGGCAGAGATCATCGTAACAGGTGAGAAGAGAACAGAGCCGGATCCTTGCTATCTGACATGGGTCAATGTGGACATTACCGTTGATTCCGATGAGGATATGGAAGACATCGAAAAGGCATGGGACTATGCCTGGAAGAACTGCTCCATGCTCAACATGGTCGCACATGTCGCGAAGTGCACATTCGATCTGAAGAAGAAATAAGCAGCGAAAAGCCTGTGCAGTGCACGGGCTTTTTTCTTTTCCTGCATATGTACCGCCGCATTGCGGTCATGGTAGAATAAATAACATGGAAAACAAGAAGGAAATAGTACTGATCAGCGGTATGAGCGGTGCCGGAAAGAGTGCGGTATCCCGTGTTCTGGAGGATATGGGGTATTTCTGCATGGATAACCTGCCTGTCAGCCTGATCGGTGATTTTGTAGAGATGGTGGAGACCACCAACGATATCCGCTACACCCAGATTGCCTTGAGCACCTCGGCAGCCGATTTCCCGGAATTCCTGAATTCCCTCAAAGGAGAAGGCCTGGAAGTGCAGGTGCTCTTCCTCGACTGTGAAGACAGGGAGCTGCTGAGCCGCTACAAGAGCACCAGGCGCTCCCACCCGCTGCTTCTGAGCAATTCCGCCAATACACTGGAAGAAGCGATTTCCGTGGAAAGGGCGATGTTCCAGGAATACCGGCAGGATTCTTTCTTTAACCTGGATACGACCTATATGAGTGAAAAGGAACTGAAGAACAGGCTGATCAAGCACTTCGGCAAAACACAGGACCCGACATTCTCCGTTTCGTTCATCTCCTTCGGATACAAGCACGGTGTACCGATGGACGCGGATCTGATGGTGGATGTCCGTTTCCTGCCGAACCCGTTCTGGGTGGCGGAGCTGCGCTCCCTGACCGGCAACGACCGTGCTGTCTACGACTATGTCATGGACAATGACCAGACCCGGGAATTCCTGCACTATTTCCTGCTGTTTACGAACTATGCTTTCCGCGAATACGCAAAGGAAGGAAAGAATCATTTCACCTGTGCCATCGGCTGCACGGGCGGTCAGCACCGCTCCGTAGCGATTGCCAACTACCTGTATGACTACTACAAGGATCAGTACAGGTGCTACCTGGAGCACAGGGATGTAGACCGGGACAGGAAATCATGAAGAATGTAGTAGTGATCGGCGGCGGACACGGACAGTCCCAGATCTGCCGCTCCATCAAGAATATCGAAGGCATCCGCATCAGCGCCATTGTGACCGTAGCGGATGACGGAGGAAGCACCGGCCGTCTGCGCCGGCAGTTCAGCATCCCGGCCATGGGAGATATCCGGAACGTTATGATCTCCCTGGCGGAGAGCGAGACCACCATGAGCGAACTGATGGACTACCGCTTTGATGACCCGGACGGTACCGAAGTGGACATCCACGGGCATAACCTGGGCAATCTGATCCTGACAGCCATGACGCAGCTGAGCGGATCCTTTCTGGACGCGATCCAGACGGTTGGGCAGGTTCTGAATGTCAAGGGCAGGATCATCCCCGCCACCCTCCAGGTCATTACCCTGTATGCATTGATGAAGGACGGTGTAATCGTCAAGGGAGAAGCCAACATTCCTACGGTGCACAATCATATTTCCAAAGTGTTCTACGACTGTGAAGTCACAGCGACACCGGCCGCGGTGGAAGCCATCAAGGAAGCGGATCTGATCATCTACGGCATCGGATCGGTCTATACCAGCCTGATTCCCAACGTTATCATTCCCGAAATCTCCCAGGCGCTCCATGAGACTAAGGCAAAGCGGGTATACTTCGCCAATGCCATGACCCAGCCGGGAGAGACGGACGGCTACAGTGTGGAGGATCATGTACAGGCTTTGCTGGATCATGGTGCGCCTGTAGACCTCGTTGTTGTCGCGAACGATGAACTCCCGAAGCAGAATGTCCGGAACTACTTCAATCAGAACAGTATGCCGGTCGTTCTGGAAGAAGACGAGCACAGCTATGAGGTCATGGAAACCTCTCTGCTGAACTTCGAGAACGGGCTGGTCCGCCATGATGCGGCCAAGATCAGGGAGACGGTTGAGGAACTGCTGGAGAGTGTGTAATGTCGTTTGCAGGAGACATCAAATCGGAAATCTCTCTGCATGAAATGCAGGATGCTGAAGCAGAGGCAGAGCTTTCCGCACTGATACAGATGACATCGTCCCTGTCGATCTCAAGCCGGGGGCTGACTTTGTTATGCACGACAGAGAACGCCAGTGTGGCAAGGGTGATCTACCGCCTGTGCAGGGATCTGTTCGACGCAGGAATCACACCTTCCGTCAAACGGAGGGTCAATCTGAAGAAGAACCTGGTCTATTCCCTGCGCATTGAGGGCAATATCCGGGAGATGCTCAATGTTCTCGGACTTTATTCAGCCTACGGCCTGCGGGACCGTCCGCTGATGAAGCTGGTTGCGAAGGACAGCTGTGCAAGAGCCTACCTGGCCGGTGCGTTCATGGCCCAGGGGTCCTGCAATTCCCCGGAGACTTCAAACTATCACCTGGATATTCTCTGCTCCAACCGGAAGCACGCAGAGTTCATCCTGGAGCTGATGAAGCGCTTCGGGATTGAAGGCAAGCGGACGGAGCGCAGAGGGCATGAGATCGTCTATGTCAAGTCGGCAGAGAAGATCGCGGATTTCCTGCGGGTCATCGGGGCAGACCGCTGCCTGATGGAATTCGAGAATATCCGGATCGACCGGGATCTCGCCAGCAGCATTACCCGGCTGAACAATGTTGAAATCGCCAATGAAGTCAGGATGATCAAGGCAGGTGAAAAACAGCTGGGGGACATCGAGGTGCTGGAAGCCTATGATATGATCCGGAATCTGGATGACCGGCTGAAGGATGTCATCGGACTGCGCCGGGAATTCCCGGAAGCTTCCCTGACGGAACTGGCGGAGATCTATGAAGACCGGACCGGAACCAGGATGTCGAAATCCGGTCTGAAGCACCGGTTTGTCCGGCTTCATGAAATGCGTGTAAAAGCGGAAAAGGACAGAGAGGAGAGACCATGATCAGAAAAGCGAAGAGTACAGACAGAACGGCTGTCAAGAATATCTGGAAAAAGAACTATTCCACCATGGATCCCCGGTACCTGGAATACCGTTTCCGCAATGTCTGGCCTCTGGAAGAGGTGTATACCAGTGTACGGGAGGATGAGATCATCGGAGCCGTGGAAAGAAGAAAGTACGCTCTGATGTTCAACGGAAGGGTGATCCAGTCCAGCGTGCTTTCCGGCCTGACGCTGGAACCCCGGATGCGCAGTTCCCGGAATGAACTGGAGCTGCTCGATACCGCAATCGATGCCTGCGAGCATTCCGAGCTGCTGACGTTTGCGGCCAATGACCGGACGGACCTGTGGCACGCCTACGGATTCGAACCGGTATACAGAAGAAGGGACTACCACCTGACCAGGGATAAGATACAGAGCATTACGATCTTCGGCTGTGCCTACGATCCGTCCCCTCTGGATATGATCAAGGTGTACTCCAACTTCTGCAAACGGTTCAACGGCTTCTTTGCCAGAACACTGGATGATTTCAAGGAACTGAAGCAGGAAGTCGCGTCCCGCAGCGGGAAGATCGTTGCCTACTACGATTCCAAAAACAACATCAGGGGCTACGCGGTCCTGCTCATTGAAGGGCGGGAAGTACGGATCCGGGAATGTGTATACCTGGATTCCATGGCGCTGATGAAGCTGGTGAACGCTGCGCTGCAGGACCGCGCGGATGTACATCTGGTCGTCTCGGAAGCGGAAAAGCTCGATGTCCTGTTCCCGGACTGCGAGGTCCGGATCTACGATTCCATGATGGTCCGTCTGAACGATCCGGAGCTGTTTTCCCGGCTGTTCGGGAAGAAAGTGTACAGCGCAAAGGAAGCGTTTGCGCTTTCTGCCAGACCGCTCAATTTAAGTGAATTGCAATAGGAATTTGGTGTATAATATTGCAGAGAATTACAGAATAGTCTCAGGAGGATAACGTATTATGACTAATGTAAAAGTAGCGATCAACGGATTCGGCCGTATCGGTCGTCTGGCATTCCGTCAGATGTTCGGCGCCGAGGGATATGAGATCGTTGCGATCAACGACCTGACAAAGCCTTCCATGCTGGCTCACCTGCTGAAGTATGATACAGCACAGGGCGGCTATGCCGGCGTCTACGGCGAAGGCAAGCACACAGTTACAGCTGATGACGAAGCCAACACCATCACAGTTGACGGCAAGACACTGAAGATCTACAAGGAAGCCGATGCGGCGAATCTGCCTTGGGGTGATCTGGGTGTAGATGTTGTCCTGGAGTGCACAGGCTTCTACACATCCAAGGAAAAGGCACAGGCTCACATCAAGGCCGGCGCCCGCAAGGTTGTTATCTCTGCTCCTGCAGGAAACGATCTGCCGACGATTGTATACAATGTCAACCATACAACACTGAAGCCGGAAGATACCATTATCTCCGCAGCGTCCTGCACAACGAACTGCCTGGCACCGATGACAGACGCGCTGAACAAGTTCGCTCCGATCCAGGGCGGCATCATGTGCACAGTACACGCATACACAGGCGACCAGATGATTCTGGACGGTCCGCAGCGCAAGGGTGATATGCGCCGTTCCCGTGCCGGTGCGATGAACATCGTTCCGAACAGCACAGGTGCAGCGAAGGCAATCGGCCTGGTCATCCCTGAACTGAACGGCAAGCTCATCGGCGCAGCACAGCGTGTTCCGACGATGACAGGTTCCACCACACTGCTGTTTGCGGTCGTCAAGGGTGAGAACATCACTGTGGAAGGTGTCAATGCGGCTATGAAGGCAGCGTCCAACGAGTCCTTCGGCTACAATGAGGATCCGATCGTTTCTTCTGATATCATCGGCATGCGCTTCGGTTCCCTGTTCGATGCGACACAGACCATGGTTACCAAGGTCGGCGATGGACTGTATGAAGTTCAGGTTGTCTCCTGGTATGACAACGAGAACTCCTACACATCCCAGATGGTCCGTACAATCAAGTACTTCTCCGAACTGGCATAAGGAACAGTCGAATACAGGCTCCTGCGGGAGCCTGTTTTTCTGTATAAAATGGAATAAAGAGAGGAAGAGGTATCAGAATGGAATTCAAAGAACTGATCCAGCAGCGCCGCAGTGTGCGGAACTATGCAGAATCCATTTCCTACGATGATCTCAGAGAGATCCTGATCCAGGCCCAGCAGGCACCTTCCTGGGCAAACACCCAGACAGCCAGAGTCTACGCTGTACAGAGCGAGGAGATGCTGGAGACATTCCGCGAACAGGCTCTGCCGGAGTTCAATCAGAAGAACTCTGCCGGCGCCGCGTTGCTGGTAACGACGTTTGTCAAGGGACTTGCCGGATTCAGGGACGGCAGCCAGGTCAATGAACCGGGGAACGGCTGGGGTGCGTATGATCTCGGCCTCCATGATGCCTACCTGATCCTGGCCGCAAAGGATGCCGGGTACGATACGCTGATCATCGGCATGCGCTACGCGGATATCATCCGTGAGATGCTGGGAATCCCGGAGAATGAAGAAATCATGTCCGTGATCGCCATCGGCAAGCAGGCCAAGGAACCTGCCATGCGTCCCCGCAAGGATCCGGATGAGGTCATGAAGTTCTTCTGAGAACAAAGAAAAATGCATTCCGTTGGGAATGCATTTTCATATACGCTCAGCTTTTCAGCAGCTCCTTGACCTTTTTCGCCATTGCCTCACCGTCACCCTTCAGCATCACCATGACATTCTTCAGCGGCAACTGATCGGCATAGACATAGAGATCGCTGACGGTTTTGCCGAAGGCAGGACCGGAACGGGTCTCTACATTGACACCGGCGAGCTTTCCTTCGAAGAACTCCGGATACTGCAGGTACATGACCGGGCAGGAATCATGCAGGAAGATGATCGGTCCGTAGCCGTTGCGGATGAACAGCGGCATGATGTAGGCATTGGCCTCCACGATCAGCCGGCTCCAGGGTCTTCCGTAGGAGCCGATCTCATCCAGGTCCTCCTTGGTCAGCTTCATCTGATGGGTGACATCCAGACCGAACATGACTACCGGAATGCCGGACTTGAATACGCACTGGGCCGCGTGGGGATCCGCAATGATATTGAATTCTGCCGCCGGAGTTCTGTTCCCGCCGATGATGGCTCCGCCCATAATGGCAATCTCCTTGACCAGGGAAGAGAACGCCGGATACTTGATGATGGTATTGGCAATGTTGGTCAGCGGACCTACCGCAACGATCCGCAGTTCATGCGGATGCGCACAGGCAGCTTCATACAGCGCGTCCCAGGCATGCTTCGTTTCCGCCGGTGCGTCGGATTCGGGAATGACGGCACCGCCCAGACCGTCCGGACCATGAGCGTCCGGTGCGGCATTCAGCGGGATGAGCCAGGGCTTCTCCGCTCCGGGATAGACCTTTACGTCCTTCCGTCCGGCCAGTGCCAGGACATTGCGCACGTTGCGGAAGGTCATAGGGAGCGGTGCGTTTCCGGCAACAGC
>JAFOIY010000015.1 GCA_017420505.1 Solobacterium sp.
CCATGCCGGCGATCTTGCACAGCTGGGCTTTGCTGAAGGAAGCGTTGGTAACGATGGCGGCGATTGTGGTATTGTCGACGAACTTGTTCTCTTTTACAGCAATGGAGCGGCTCATGCAGTCCAGGGTGCTGCGCAGGCCGGTACGGGACTCGTCCAGCAGTCCGGCAATCTGCCTGCCGGTTTTCGGATCGATGATATCTCCCAGTGCGTTCACCACGGCAACAGCACCGATCTGCAGATTGCCGATCTGTACGGCATAGCTGCCGATGCCGGTCTTCATCGCGTATGTCATTCCGGCAATCTTGCCGACAGTAGCCCCGCATCCGGCACCGTAGTTTCCGTCCCGGTAATTGGGATCATCCAGTGCTCTGCGGGCAGCTTCCCAGCCCATAGCACTGTCCGGGCGTACGCTTGCATCTCCGACAGAAAGATCGTAGATGTCCGACTGGACAACCAGAGGCACCTTTGCGGCAACGGTACTGTATCCGTATCCACGCTCTTCCAGGCAGGCCATGACGCCGTTTGCGGCACCGAGGCCGAAAGCACTGCCGCCGGAAAGAACGACAGCGTGTATTTTCTGAATGGCCATCAAGGGATTCAGGAGCTGGCTGTCCCGGGATGCCGGACCGCCTCCCCGGACATCCAGGCCGGCAGTCATTCCGTTTTCACAGATCAGTACGGTCAGCCCTGTAGCAGCTTCGGCGTTTTCGCACTGTCCGATCCGTAGAGGCTTGATGTCTGTTATGCGGATTTCCTTCATATCTATCCTCCATCATTCCTGTTTCGGTACACTTTCATTGTACGCAATCCGCAGGTGATGGTAACAGGGATTTTCAGTTTTGCGGAGCCTGCGTGCTACAATGAAGTGGATTGAGAGGACAGACCATGCAGAGAAAGAAAACGATCGGCATCCTCGGTGGAATGGGGCCATTGGCTACCTGTGATCTGTATACCAAGATCATAGCGAATACCCACGCATCGACGGATCAGGAACATATTCATGTAATCATCGATTCCAATACTGCCATACCGGACCGTACCGCTGCACTGCTGGAGGGTGGGGAGGATCCCCGTCCGGAGATGATCAGGAGCGCAAGGATGCTGGAAAGGGAAGGGGCAGCAGCCATTGTCATGCCCTGCAATACAGCGCATGGGTTCTATGACGATATTCAGAGCGCAGTACAGATCCCTGTGCTGCATATGATCCGTCTGACAGGGGAGGAACTGAAGAAGAGGGGAATCACCAAGGCCGGTCTGATGGCAACGACCGGTACAATCCGTACGGGCATCTACCAGCAGAGCATTCCGGATATTGAACTGATTCTGCCGGATCTGGATGAGCAGGCAGCACTGATGGATATGACCTACAACGGTGTCAAGGCCGGTGTCAAAGACTATGACGGCAGCAAAGTGCAGGCGACGGCAGAGCGTATGCAGGCACTGGGAGCGCAGGTCATCATCCTTGGCTGTACCGAATTGCCGCTGGCCAAGGAGATGTATCACCTGCAGTTCGATACAATTGACCCGACGCTGGTGCTGGCCCAGGCAGCGGTAGAGTTTGCGGAACAATAAAAAATGACGGTTCATCCGTCATTTTCTTTCTGTTCAGTCTTCGATGTCGATCCGTTCGATCTTGAAGATGACCGGCCGGGTACCATCATTGCAGCAGGCAATCATCATCTTTTCATCATTGGTCCAGCCGTTCATGATGGATCCGCCCTGCAGACCGGTATAGATGTAGCGGGAGATGCAGTCCCACGCTTCTGCACACTGTGTGCCGTCTGCGCAGCGGAAGTATTTGGTGTCTTCCGGATCCGTGCCGAAGATGAATTCATCACCGATGTTGTAGACGGGACAGGGACCGGACTTGGGGTTGGCAAGATACTTCTCCTGAAGATCGTCGTAGCATTTTTTGTCGATAACCGTCACTTTTACTTTATGCTTCATAATCTCCTCCGGGGCAGCGGTTCTCCGCTGCTTTCATTATAGCAGAGTTCAGTTCTCCAGTATTTCCCTGACTGCCCGGACATAGTCCTCCGGATGATTGAGGGAAAATTCTCCGTGGTACAGTCCCGGCAGGATCTGAACCGTACTATCCGGAAGAGCAGCGCGGATCTGTTCCACGGACTTCCTGATGACCGAGGTTTCCTTTTCACCGGCGTAGAGATGAATGCCCGCTGTACTCTCCCGGATACTGTCCTTCAGGGAGTAGGCTGTGTTTGCCTTCATGAACGCGATCATATCCGGCCTGGTGATCAGGCAGGTATCCCGGTAGTAGTCCTCGAACAGTTCCGGCCGGATATGCAGGGATTCTGCCTGGAGTCTGGCAAAGCTTCTGTTCTTGATCAGTCCGTAGCTGGACCCGAACGCCGGGCCGATGAGGGCGTTTGTCAGCTTGGAAGGCAGCACGGCAGCGCTTTCCACCAGTGCATAGCGGCAGATATCCCGGCGCTGGGACAGCATTTCCAGCAGAATCTGGGCACCGAGGGAGAGACCGCCGATCAGCAGGACAGAGC
>JAFOIY010000150.1 GCA_017420505.1 Solobacterium sp.
CTCTCTACAAGACCGTCAATACTCTTTTTGTCTTCTGCTGCCAGCGGAAGATCCTTCATGAGGTAAATCAGGCCCTGCAATGCATTGGCACCTTCCCACGGCAGAGATGCGTGGCAGCTCTCTCCCTGCATGAAGATTTCCGTACCGCCTTCCACAGGTGTCAGGGTCCAACTGAATTTCTCCGGCAGTTCTATTCCGGAAACACTGCGGCGGACCGTCTCGGTATCCAGCGGTACAAACGCCTTCGCAGTACCCGGGGCGATATTGGATGCCTGTCCGGCGTCCAGACGAACCGTCGAGGCAAAACTGCGTACAATGCGTCCTCCGCAGCCGCTCTTCTCGGAACTGACAACCGGGAAGTTGGCATCCGGGCTGAAGGACAGATCGGGCATACCCATCTTTTCGATGTAGTGGTCCACGCACTTCATGCCGGTCTCTTCGTTGCAGCCGAGGATAATGCGTACTTTCCGCTTCAGGGGAATTCCGGCTTCCTTGACCGCTTTCAGTGCATAGATGGACATGATTGCCGGTCCCTTGTCATCCAGTGCACCGCGGGCATACAGCTTATCATCATGGATCTCTGCCGCAAACGGCGGATACAGCCAGCCGTCTCCGGTAGGCACAACATCCAGATGTGCCAGGATGCCCAGCATTTCATCGCCTTCACCGTAGTCTACATAGCCGCAGTACCCGTCCAGGCTATGAGCCTCAAAGCCCAGACGTCTGGCCATCGCCAGTGTACTCTCCAGGCAATCGTTCACATCTTTGCCGAAGGGCATGCCTTCTTCTGCTTTCCCTTCCAGAGAGGGATAGCGCAGACATTCCTGCATGTCCGCAACCAGTTCTTCCTTATGATCCTCAATCCACTTGTCTACCGTCTTGTTCACCGTTTTTCCTCCTTAATAGATTTTCGCTCCGCATTCAGGGCAGTATCTCTGACCGTAGGTTCTGGCTCCGCATACCCTGCAGAACGGTATATTGTGTGTTTCTTCCAGTGTTTTATCCTTCGGCCAGCTGACCTTGTACGCCAGGTTCAGTGTCTTTGTTTCCTTCGGTTCCAGCTTCAGCTTCCATGTCAGGATGCCGGTTTCTTCCTTGAACTCCGCCCCGTCCTTGTCTACTGCTTCTACAACAATGATCTTGTCCTGGGAAACCGGGATCTGATCCGTTACCGTAATCTCTGTTTCCTTGTCTTTTCCGTTGGTGATCTTCAGTTCATAGGCATATTCCGTTGTGCGCTGGTTCTTGAGCATGGCTTCGGATGTCTTCCGCTTCTTCTCTGTACGGCTGACCTGGATGCCTTCTTCCTTGCCGAGCGGGATGTCCAGGGTTTCCTTGGTCAGGTCTGCTGTGATATCCGTTTCTCCGGCATAGACACCATTGAGGTAAATGCCTGCCATGCCGTGGATATCCTCCGGCAGATCCTGGGTTTTTACCTTTGCGGCAAGATATGCCCGTACATCCATCTTCGGCACTGCAGACACGGCATACTCTGCCGGCAGCTGATACTCCAGCAGATCCGCCATAGTGCCCTTTGTACCGGCTGTGATGGTCTTTGTGCCCGGCAGTGTGTATTCTGTCAGAGTATCGCTGCTTTCCGTTTCAGCTCCGTAGGTCTCCAGACGCTCCAGCTGTGCGGTGCCGGCCATCGCTCCCATCATCATTGGTGCTGCATCTTCCATTGCCATCGCGTCTTCTTCATAGACCATGTTCCGCATCATCTTTGCAGAGCTGCGGCGTACGCTTCCCGATGACTGCACTGCTGTTCTGAAGTTCAGATATACAGGGTCCAGCACGGGCAGGCTGCCGCCTGACGGTGTGCTTGTCAGCAGTGATGTCTTTACGGCTTCCCAGTCTTCTCCGGTATGCTGGAAGAGCCTTGCGCGTACCTTCAGGGTCAGCGGTCCTTCGGCATCTGTATGCACTTCATACACCGGTTCCCAGCTTGCGGCCTGTTCATGGTACTGTACTTCAAAGTCATAGGTGCCGGATTCCGGTGCATCCAGCACCGCGGTAATCATCGGCAGGTTCTCCAGTCTGTCCGCTTCCTTGAGCGCTCTCTGCTGGAGCTTGATTTCCTTCTTGAGGCTGTTGATTTCCTCGTACAGACCGTTCAGCCGCTCGGGAAGCTTTTCAATATAGTGCTCTACTTCCGCCAGATCCGGCTTTGCTGTACCGCTGAAGGAGCCGTTCTCCTTCCAGAGCTCTGCCTGCAGTTCCAGTACTTCCGTCTTCTTCTGCAGATCAGCGATCCGTTCCCGGATCTTTACCGATTCCCGGTCATCGTCTTCTTCATCTGCACCGTGGCGGAAGCGGATATCCGCCAGCTGGATTCCGGCAGGGAAGAACAGTTTCACGGTATCGATCACGGCGTTGTTGGACAGTCCCGCAATCTCCAGTTCATTCACTCCCTTGACCAGCTCCGTCCTTCCGGTGCGGGTCACGTCTGCGCCGCTGCGGTAGATCTGTACCGCTCCGGCCGTAGTCTTTACTGTTTGCATGTTTGACCTCCGTTTCCTGTTGTTTGTCTACAGATCCATTTTAGCAGGTATGATGTTTGAAAAACATCTGTCCGTTCATTCTGCAGTATAATGAAGCTGACGGAGGTAATACCATGGATACAGTTGTAAGCCTGGACAAGGCAAAGGAAATCATTGACAGCGGCATCGATCAGGCATCTGCCCTCATCAAGAACAATGAACAGCTGAACGATCTGATGACGAAAGTACAGACTAAGATCGAGGAAACACCGGTGCTCAATACCGCGTCCGCGGATTTCCGGACCACGCTTCAGATGGTGAAGAGCTACGCAAAGAAGGAATATACCGGGATCTCTCCGAAGACCGCGGCGATTCTGGTCAGTGCGCTGCTCTATCTCATCAAGCGCAAGGATCTGATCAGTGACAGCATTCCGCTGATCGGTGCGCTGGACGATCTGGCAGTCATCGCGGCGGCGCTGAAGCTGTCCGAACCGGATCTGAAGGCCTATCTGGAATGGAAGAAGGCAAAGGAAGCGGAAGCCTGATGGAGATCCGGAACATTCCGTATTCCGATATTCCCCAGATCCTGGAGATCTATGCCCAGGGTGTAGAATCGGGCAGAAGCACCTTTACAAGAACGGTTCCGTCCGTGGAGGAGTGGGACAAGGGGCATCATCCGTTTGCAAGGGTCGGTGCCTACGAAGGGGATCTTCTGATCGGCTGGGCTGCCCTCTCCCCCACGTCATCCAGACCGCACTACAGCGGCGTTGCGGAAGTCAGCCTGTACATCCGGGATGGATACCGGGCAGGCGGTGTAGGCACTGCACTGCTGAAAGCGGAGATGGGGGAAGGCGAGAAGAACGGCATCTGGACCTTCTACGGCCATATCTTCTCTTCCAACAAGGCCAGCATCCGGATGTGCGAGAAAGCCGGCTGGCGGCTCGTCGGTACGCGCGAGAAGATTGCCCGGGATGCGTTCGGTGTCTGGCAGGACACCACGATTATGGAATACCGCAGCAAAACGGTAGGGATTGACTGAAAAGCATCCGGAAGGTGCTTTTCTATGCTGTACAGATACAATGAACAAGTATACTTTGCTGTACCGTGCGGAGAAATGGATGCGCCGTACGGCGGAACAAGGATATCTCAAGGAAGGCTACGAAGTCTGTTTTAAGGATGAGGACACGCTGCTGATGGTGCTTCATACTGCGCCTGTGGATGAAGAGACAGAGCGGAAGATGCTGCAGGTGATCCTTTCGGCTTTCCGTCGTTCCGGTTCTGCCGGAAACGCCGTGCTGGACCTGTCGGACCTTATGAACCGGCATATCGGCAGACTGACGGAAAACCAGTGCAGCAGCCTGAAATTCCATGATCCTTTCCTGGATGAACTGAAGCAGCTGCAGATCCGGCAATTGATACATTACTGAAGTGCACAGCCCTGCTGTGCATTTTCTTTCTGCCCGTATGATAGAATAGAATCAAGAGAACACTGATATAAAAGGAGGTCAATGTATGCTTCACGAGATCAAGTTTTCATCATTCAACGAACGGGATACTGTCTACGGATGGGTCTACGTTCCTGCCTGTGAACCGGAAGGCATCATCCAGCTCATCCACGGCTTCGGAGAGCATTCACGCCGTTATCTGCACATGATTACGTCCTTCATGGAAGCGGGCTACATCGTTGCGGCGGATGACCATGTCGGCCACGGAAAGACAGCGCTGGAGAACGATAAATGGGGCGACTGGGGCGGCAAAGGGTATACCGTCATGGTTGAGGACGAAAAGCGCCTGCATGACATCGTCAAGGACATGTTCCCGGATGTTCCGTACTTCATGTTCGGACACAGCATGGGCTCCTTCATCACCAGAATGTACATGTCAAGGTACGGTGAAGATCTGGACGGAGCCGTCATCTGCGGTACAGCAGGTGTCTGGTCCGGCGATCCTGCCAGCATCGAACTGGTGAAGAAAGCCGCGGAAACCGATCCTGAGGGCTCGGATCCTACCCTCGGCGGCGCGATGATGGGATGGATGTTCTCCCGCATTGAGGAAGGTGTTACGCTCGGCAATGAGTGGATCTGCCACGATCCGTATGTTCAGAAGGACCATGCGGCTGATCCGTTCGATGCTTTCACCAAGCCGGTTTCCAACCGTTCCTGGCTGTATTTCCAGCAGATGATGGAAGACATCACCGGTCCTGAGTGGGCAAAGAAGGTTCCCACAGATCTGCCGATCTTCAATATTGCCGGTGACCAGGACCCGGTCGGTTCCTTCGGTACCGGTGTCTATCAGGTATCCAACTGGCTGATTGACAGCGGGCACAATGTAAAGACCCACCTCTACAGCGGCTACCGTCATGAAATCCACAACTACGCCGATCTCAAGGACGTCGTGGAAATGGATATCATCGATTTCCTGGATTCCTGCCTGTAACAGGCTCTGCCCCGCACTGCGGGGCTTTTTCTTTCTCTCTGCATGGTACAATATATCTATCATTGTGGAGGATTGCGCGTATGAAGATCACGCTGGATCACCTGACAAAGAAGTTTCCCAACAAGAACAAAAAAGCCGGCGGTTTCGTAACTGCTGTCAACGACTTCAACTTCACCATTCCTGACGGCAGGCTCATCGGTCTGCTCGGACCATCCGGATGTGGGAAGAGCACCCTGCTGAACATGATCTGCGGGCTGGAGCCTCCGACATCCGGCCGTATCTTCTTCGGAGAGGACGACGTAACGGAGCTCCCTCCGGAGAACCGTGGTGTCGGCATGGTATTCCAGAGCTATGCCCTGTACCCTCACCTGACGGTCCTGCAGAACATTCTGTTTCCGCTGGAAAACCTGAAGGGAAAGGACCGCCTGAGCAAGGATGTGATGAACGCCAAAGCTGCGGAAGCGGCCCGTCTGGTGCAGATCGATCAATTGATGGACCGGAAGCCCGGAGAGCTTTCGGGCGGCCAGCAGCAGCGTGTAGCCATTGCCAGAGCGCTGGTCAAACGGCCGAGAGTGCTTCTGCTGGATGAGCCCCTCTCCAATCTCGATGCGCGTCTTCGTCTGCAGACGAGGGAGGAAATCCGCCGTATCCAGAAGGAGACGGGCATCACAACCGTCTTCGTTACCCATGACCAGGAAGAAGCCATGAGCATCTCCGATGAAATCGTTGTCATGTCTGCCGGTGTTCTGCAGCAGACCGGTATGCCGCAGGATGTCTACGATGATCCGGTCAATCTGTTTGTAGCGATGTTCCTGGGAACGCCGGCGATCAATGTCTTCAGCGGACAGATCAAGGACGGTGCGCTGTATATCGGCGATGAGCAGGTACTGGATACACCCGGCATTCCGGACCAGGAAGTCACTGCCGGTATCCGCCCAGAGGGCTTTGTTCTGGATGCGGACGGTCCGTTTTCCATGGAGATGGACCGGGTGGAAGTCATGGGCCGGGATACAACCCTGATCTGCCGGCATCCGAAGTTCCGGGGAGATACGGTACGGGCCATCGTGCCTTCCGACACCGTCGTGAAGAGGGATTCCGGTACAGTACACCTTGCACTGAAGCCGGCCAAGGTACATCTGTTCCGCTCAGACACAGGCGAAAGGATCCGGTTCTGATATGGGCAAGGCGAGTATAAAACCCTGGCTGTATCTGCTGCCGGCGCTGGTCTTCCTCGGCATCTTCATGGTCTACCCCCTGTTCGATGTTCTGGTCTATTCCGTAGAGGAAGGCTACAATTCCGCTTCCCAGACCTATTTCGGTGTCGGCCTGTACAATTATGCCTATGTCCTGCGGGATCCTTATTTCCTGCAGGCTCTGAAGAACACTTTCATTCTGGTCATCATTACCGTACCCCTCTCCACGGGCATTGCCCTGCTGATCTCACTGGGACTGCACTCCATTCCGAAGTTCAAGGAACTCTTCCAGACCATCTTCTTTCTGCCGTATGTGACCAATACTTTGGCAGTCGGCCTGGTATTCATGATCCTGTTCAAGAAGACACCGTATTCCGACGGGTTCATCAACCTGCTCATCAACTTCTTCGGCGGACAGAGTGTAGACTTCATCGAAGGGCCCTACTGGGCGAAGATCTTTGTCATGAGCTTCTATACCGTATGGGTGGTCCTGCCCTTCAAAATACTGATCCTGACCAGTGCACTGGCCTCCGTGGATCCGGTGCTGTACAAGGCAGCCAAGGTGGACGGGGCTTCCCGGGGCAGGATCTTCCGGAAGATCACCCTGCCGATGATCTCCCCTATGATCTTCTATCTGGTCATTACCGGCTTTATCGGGGCCTTCAAAGCCTATGCGGATGAAGTTGCCATCTTCGGCACCAACCTGAACGCAGCCGGTATGAATACGATTGTCGGCTTTGTCTACGATATGCTGTACGGAGACAGCGGCGGCTATCCGTCCTACGCGTCCGCTGCAGCCTTGATCCTCTTTATGATCGTCCTGACCATTACGGTCATCAACCTGCTGGTCAGCCGGCGTACATCCGTGAATGTGTGAGGTGGACCATGACTACGTTTGAACAGATTGAAAAGAAGGCCCGTACGAAGAGAACCGCGCTCAGTACCGTCACCTACATTCTGCTGGTGCTCTGGGCGATTATCGTCCTCTTCCCCTTCTACTGGATGCTGCTCACCTCCGTAAAGAGCTACGGTTCCTACAACTCCGAGTACATTCCGAAGCTCTATACCCTGGCGCCTACCCTGCAGAACTACAGGGATGCCTTTACGGCTGTTCCCCTGGCCAAATACTTTACCAATACCCTGATCTTTACCCTGTCAACCACCGGAATCATGCTGGTGGTGACCGTTCTGGCTGCCTATGCCTTTGCCAGGCTGAAATTCAAAGGAAAGAACCTGCTGTTCACCCTCTTCCTGGCCCTGATGATGATTCCCAACGAACTGGTCATCATCACGAACTTCGTCACCATCACCGACTGGAACCTGCGCAATACCTTCCTCGGCCTCATTCTGCCGAGCGTTACTTCCATCTTCTATATCTACCTGCTCAAGGAGAACTTTGAACAGGTGCCGGAAGAACTGTACAAGGCAGCCAAGATCGATGGTACATCGGATCTGAAATACCTCTGGAAGGTCATGATTCCGATCTGCCAGCCTACCATTGTCACGGTCGTCATCCTGAAGGTCATTGAATGCTGGAACTCCTATGTATGGCCGCGGCTGATCACCGATGACGCAGCGTATTTCCTCGTTTCCAACGGAATCCAGGAAATCCGGGAGAACGGCTTCGGACGGGAGAACATCCCGGCCATGATGGCTGCGGTTGTTGTGATCTCCGTACCGCTGATCATTCTCTTCCTGATCTTCCATAAGAAGATCATGGCGGGTGTATCCCGGGGAGGTACCAAAGGATCATGAGAAAGAAACTGCTCTGTCTCTCTGCAGCGGTTCTGCTGCTGTGCGGCTGCCACGGCTCCCGCGGCATGACTGCCTTTGCGGTGCCGGAATCCTTTGACGAATCCAGGGACTACGAAATCACCTTCTGGGCGAAGAACGATACGAACAAGGTCCAGACCGCCATCTACACCCAGGCCATCAAGGACTTCGAGGAACTGTATCCGAACATCAAGGTCAACATGCGCCTGTATACCGACTACGGACGGATCTACAACGATGTCATTACCAACATCGCTACGAACACAACGCCGAACGTCTGCATCACCTATCCTGACCATATCGCAACCTACATGACCGGAACGAACGTCGTCGTACCGCTCGATGAAATCTTCGATGATGAAAGGTACGGGCTCGGCGGAACGGAACTGAAGTACGACGGACCGGCGAAAGACGAAATCATCCCGCAGTTCCTGGCGGAATGCCGGATCGGGGAGCACTGGTACGCCGTACCGTACATGCGTTCCACCGAGGCGGTGTACATCAACCGGACATTTGTCGAAGCGCTCGGCTACGAAGTGCCGGAAGTCCTCACCTGGGACTGGATGTTCGAAGTCGGCGATGCAGCGATGGCCATGAATGAAGAAGGAAACTACCTGCTGAACAATCAGAAGGTCATGATTCCCATCATCTACAAGTCCACCGACAATATGATGATCCAGATGCTGAAGCAGCTGGACGCCGGCTACTCCGATGAAGACGGGACCATCGGAATCTTCAACGATACAACGAGGGACCTGCTCTACATGGTGCGCGACCACGCCCTGACCGGGGCTTTCTCCACGTTCAAGATCTCCAGCTATCCCGGCAATTTCCTCAATGCCGGACAGTGCCTGTTCGCCATTGATTCGACCGCCGGAGCCACCTGGCTCGGTCCGGATGCCCCGCTTATGGATATCCACCCGACCAAAGTCGTACGTTTCGATATTGATGTACGCATGGTGCCCCAGTTCGATCCGGAGCATCCGCAGATGATTTCCCAAGGACCTTCCCTGTGCATCTTCAACAAGCAGGATCCGCAGGAAGTCCTGGCAGCCTGGCTGTTCACACAGTACCTGATCACCAACGATGTCCAGATTGCCTACGCAGAGACGGAAGGCTATGTCCCTGTCACCTCCAAGGCGCAGAACACTGCAGAATACCAGGACTACCTCAGCCGGGAAGGCGAAGACAACAATGAGCACTACTTCGTCAAGATCCAGGCCTCCCGTCTCCTGCTGGAGCACCCGGACTATACCTTCGTCACACCGGTATTCAACGGTTCCGCTTCCCTGCGTGACGCGGCAGGCCAGCTCATCGAGAACGTAGTCAAGGCTGTACGCCGGAAACAGACGGTCGATGATGCCTGGATGGAACAGAACTTCAAGGACGTCAATGCCCTGTACAGGCTCGATCAGCGCGGTGCGTCCCCTGCTGACCGGGAAGATCTCGGACCCCTGCCTGCTGGCTCAAAAGCGCTGCTGGGCACACTGGCTGCGGTCTGGGTTCTGATCCTAATCTACCTGGCACTGCAGAAAATGAAGCAGCGTACATAGAACTTCTGCAAAAACAGTACGATTGAAGTATAATAGTATGTGCTGCAGAAATACTTGCAGCAGGGAGAAAGAAAATGAAGAAACTTACTGCTATTCTGCTGGGCGCAGCGATGCTGGCAGGCTGCACCGGCAAAACAGACAACACACCGGAGCCGACAGAGGATTTCACAAAGTCGGAAGGTGTCATGACGTATGCAGAATATGCCGCGGCGGATCTGGATACAGAGGTCACCATCGAGGCATATGTCCAGGGACATCAGTCCTGGTGGGATGACAAGATCACCGTCTATGCCCAGGATCCGGACGGCGCATACTTCCTGTACAACATGGCCTGCACGGAAGCAGACGCTGCCAAGCTGGTAGACGGCCAGAAGATCAAGGTTACCGGCTACAAGAGCGAGTGGGCCGGCGAGACAGAGATCATCGACGCAGCATTCGAGATCGAAGAAGGAAACTGGATCGCTGAAGCAGTCAACGCAGATGATCTGTGGGGTTCCGTTGACCTGATTACCCGCCAGAACCAGAAGGTCCTCTTCACAGGCCTGACAGTTGAAGCCTATGACGAGACCGGTGCTGCGTTCGCCTACAAGAATGCGGAAGAGAAGACAGATGATCTGTACTTCAAGGTCACAAAGGGCGATACAACCTATGACTTCGTCGTTGAGTTCTACCTCACAGGCGCTGACACAGACGTATACAAGGCTGTTGAAGGCCTGAAGGTCGGCGATGTCATCGATGTTGAGGGATTCCTCTACTGGTATGAGGGACCGAACCTCCACACAACAAAGGTTACCGTTAAGTAATACCTGACCCTGAAGACCGTTGGTTCTGATGAACCAGCGGTCTTTTCTGTATAATGGAACTATGCTTCAGTCAGAGATCATCACTTACCGGATCCACCGGAAAGCCGTCAATGTCCAGAAAGTCACCTGTGAGCGCTGGACGGATTTTGAGTTTGTTTTCCCCCGGATGACCGATGCGGCATTCGAAGTGCTCTCCTCCGTCTACCGCAGGGAGATGGTGGAGAAGTATCCCTGGTATTTCGGAACGCTGTATCTGTACCGTATGCCGGAAGAACTCTCTGTATCCGGCAGACAGCTCTCGCTGGCTTCCGCAAAGAAGCTGCTGGAGAAGGACCCGTACTCGACGGAAGCGCGCTGGCTGCTGCATACGCTGAAGGACAGGAACTGTCTGTCCGTCATCCGCGGGCGGCGTGCGCTCAAACACAGTGCTATGCCGTATACCGAGCAGACAGGCTTCCTGTCGGATCTGGATGCGAAGCTGGCGGTCAACAGTTCCTTCTTTACCTTTGATCTTCTGGACTGTGATTCTCTCTATGATGTGTTCGGGGTACCCTACGGACTGATGGTCAAGGACGGCCGGATCCTGAATCCGCCGCTCTATGACCGGGAGGCGCTGCTGGTGCACCGGGACGGCAGGATTACGGTACGGAAGACCGGGCTGCAGGATATCCGGATCAATGTACCGGGAACGCTCTATACCCGTCCTCAGTGGCGGAAAACGCCCTATCATCACCTTCATGACATAGTAGTCATAGGATCTACGGTAGTGGATGTCCGCTACGGCGGCAATACCCCTGTCCCCTCTGCCGGATACGTCCTTTCCTCCCCGCACACAAGCCTCCGCCCGGGAGATCCGGTTGAGTACTCCGGTCTGGAGGATGTTGTCTTCGGCATTCAGGCCGGACCGGCATCCGTGATCGACGGGGCGCC
>JAFOIY010000016.1 GCA_017420505.1 Solobacterium sp.
CTCATGTACAACGGAATCATCGGTATGTTCATGCCGCTGAGCGGAGAAGCCAGCATACCGGCCTCCGTGCCTACCGCGCCTATGCCCTTCACCATGGCGCATGAAGCCGCGCACAGGCTGGGCATCGCCAGTGAGGAAGAAGCCAATTTCGCAGCCTTCCTTGCCTGTGCAGGCAATGACCGCCTCCCCTTCCTGTACAGTGGATACTACCAGGCCTTCTCCTACTGTTTCTCTTCCCTGTACAGAAGCGATCCGGAAGCTGCCGCAGCGCTCTACCACAAATACGATGCACAGGAAGGCGTTGCTCTGATTCAATTGGACCGCAGGGATACGGCTGAAGTCTACCGTTCCTATGACTCCTCCCTGCAGGAGATCTCCGACCGGATCAACGATACCTATCTGAAGACCTTCTCGGAAGAAAGCGGAATCCGCTCCTACGGAGAAGTGACCGATGATCTGATCGCCTGGTGGCTGGCAAACAAAAAGTGAACCTGCAGGGTTCACTTTTCTGTTTCTGCTCTGGATCCTGGTCCGGAATCTGCTATTGTCTGAACTGTCTGCCGCAGTGCGGGCACACGCTCTTTTCCTTGTTCGCGTGGTATCCGCAGTTCGGACATGTGCAGGAAGGAAGGATTTTGAACCCGGCCAGATAGGACGGATCTTCCACCTGATCATGAACCCACTCCAGCAGTTCCTCTGCTTCCTGTACAGGTTCTTCCATGATGTTCGTTTCTTCTGCCATACTTCCTGCCTCCTTTCTGCATTATTTATTATATCAATTCTGTATTGCCGCAAAACAGATAAAATATATTTGAAACCTGTAACGAAACAGCTGTTTTCAGCATTAACAGGGTGAAAGGAGGAAGACATGCCGCAGATGGAGGATATCTACCGGAAGTATGCGTCGACGGTCTACAAGTATCTGCTGTCCCGGACTCAGAACCGGGATCTGGCAGAGGAACTGACGCAGGAAACCTTCTATCAGGCTGTCCGTACCATCGACCGGTACGATGAATCCTGCACGGTGTCCACCTGGCTCTGCGCCATCGCCAAGAACCAGCTGCTCGCCTACCGTCGCAAGCATCCGGAAGAAGCGGAAGTCACGGAGTATACCCGGACAGCACCGGATACAGAAGAAACGGTGCTGGCGTCCATGGACCGGGTCGCTCTGATGAAGACGCTGCATCATCTGGAAGAACCCTGGCGTGAACTCCTCTGGCTGCGGATCTATGGAACCCTGTCCTTCAAAGAAATCGGAGAGATCTTCGGCAAGACCGAGAACTGGGCAAGGGTCAACTACTACCGCGGCAAGGAAAAGCTGAAGAAGGAGATCGAACATGACGAAGATACCCTGTGAAGTAATCAAGGACCTGCTTCCGTCCTACATTGACGGCCTGACAGACCCTGTAACCAATGAAATCATCGAAGAACACCTCAGTACCTGTGCAGAATGC
Source organism: Solobacterium sp. (assembly GCA_017420505.1). Taxonomy (GTDB): domain Bacteria; phylum Bacillota_I; class Bacilli_A; order Erysipelotrichales; family Erysipelotrichaceae; genus Bulleidia. The sequence continues at coordinate 1,455 of JAFOIY010000016.1, forward strand.
CGGAAACTCTATGAAACCATGAAGGAAGGCGACAAACGTCCTCCGGAGGATCCGATCGAGATTGAATTCCTGAAAGTGACCCGCATGAAGACCAACCAGCGAATCGCAGCCTTCCTCGCCGCGACCCTGGCGGGCATCCTGCTGGTCGTGGGCATGGCCCGCTATGCCATCGGAAAGGAAGAGCCGGCAGACAGGATCCAGGCCTATGTCCAGGAAAGTGATGGCGCACTGACAATCTCCGGTACCCTTCCGGACGGCCGTGCCGTACGTTCTGTCTCCTGCAGCGAGGATGGCGAACTCCTCAATGTAACAGTCTCCTCGGTAGCCGAAAACCCGGTTTACCACAGTACGGAATTCCAGGAGATCCACGCTGCAGAAGCCATCCGTACCGTAGCGGTCAACGGAAGGATTGTCTGGCAGGACGGCAGAACCATTTCCGCCAGGACCGCCGCAGTATGGGAAACCGTCCATCCGTATGTCGGGGACATGTCTGCCAACGCAAGGACTGCAATGGCAGCGGGTGTGCCGCAGTACTTCGGTCCGTTCACCAATGAACTGCAGACGGCAGCGGAACCGTACGGCTGGACCATCATCCTTGAGGAGCCCCTGTATGACCGGAAGGCCCAGGAGCTGCAGATGGACCGGATCGCTGCGGTCCTCATCGCGTGTACCGGCAATCTCTCGGAAGTCACCTTCCGCTACAGCGCGGACGGTATGGACTGCACACGGACCATTGCCGAGCAGGATGCGGACGCTATGGCCGGCTTCCATGTAAAAGATGCGGCAGAGAGCTGCGCATTGCTGCAGAGGCTGATCGAGTACTGAAAAAGACCGCAGGCATTGCCCGCGGCCTTTCTTTAAGCATCAATTGCGAGCCGTCTTCCGGTTCAGCGTCAGCGCCAGTACAACGGACAGCGCGGTAATGCCTACAATCAGTACCAGTGCCGGTGCATAGGAACCCAGGATATCATAGGACATACCGTACAGGGAAACCGACAGAGCATAGGCCAGCGAGGTGAAGATAACCATCCGGGAATAGACTTCCGCGTACCGGTCCTTCGCCACCATCTGCACCAGCATGCTCAGGGCGACCGTGCTCAGGGAGAAATACGCGCCGTAGAGCACAGCACCGGCCCGGATCAGTATGCCGCTGGTCGCAAACACCAGCATCATTACTGTCCCGGCAGCCCCGATGATGGACCAGGCGACAGATACATAGACCGGGTTGATCCGGTCGCTCGCAAAGCCGTAGACCAGCTTGAAGACAATATTACCGATCATGGCAGCCGTCAGTACCGTTGCGCTCGCTTCCAGGGAATAGCCGTGGGAGACAGCCAGTGCGGACAGGTGCTGGTTCATACCGCACAGCATACAGTAGCATACACAGGTGGAATACAGGACGACGATGATCGGCAGCGGTACTTTCGGGGATACCGGTTCATAGCCCGGAAGATTCGTCTTCACCTCCGTTTTTCCATCGTTCTTCATCCGCAGGGTCAGTGCGCACGGCAGTACCGCCACGCCCAGGAAGAGGGCCATCAGCCGCAGGGACGTCTGGTAGGACATACCGGAAATGATCCGGCTGAGGATCGGGTTCATAACGGCTCCGAATACACCACTGAAGGCCAGTGCTGCACCGACGGCCGAGCCGTTGCGGTCACCGTACCAGTCACGCAGGATCATCGTAACCGGCAGCGCCGCGAAGCAGCACATGCCCACACCGGACAGCAGGCCGCACAGATACAGCATCCCGACACTGGACGCAAACGACATCAGTACATAGGAAATCATGCACAGAACAATACCGGATCCCATCAGGTAATTCAGCTTCACCTTCTCTTCCAGCTTTACGAATACCGGCGCAAAGAACGCGTTCGCCAGGGACACCAGTGTAACGATGATCGAGATCCTTCCGACACCGACGCCCAACGCTTTTGACAATGGGGAGAAGTAGATCCCCATGCAGTTGCTTACCATACCCATGGCTCCGCCGATGCACATGCAGCATCTCAGCAGAATCCCGGTTCTTTCCTTGTTGTTCTCTTCCATAATTCTTCTCCTGAAAACCAGATCATTATATACCGAAACCCGGTTTCCGCACCTGCTCCGTTCTCATTTTTTCATTACTTTTATGATATTTCCCGGAATTTTGTGCTTTTCTCTGTTTCCTGTACAGATTTACTTGATATAGAATAGTTAATAATGTCCTTCATGGATTCTTTTGAGGTGTGCTGTATGAGAAAGATTGATAGTTCCGATAAGATGAAGCTGATCCGCAGTGATATCCGCGGCCGTGTTTACCAGAAGTCCCTTGAAATGAGCAAGCAGGGTATTCATATTACCCGTCTGAATACCGGCAACCCGGCAACCTTCGGGTTCGGCATGCCGAACAGTGTCAGGAACGCTCTGCTGAACAATGCGGACAAAGCGGTTGCCTACTGTGATCCCCGCGGCATGGACGAAGCCCGTCAGGCGATCATCGACTATCATACATCCCGCGGAATCCAGGGTCTGGAGCTGGATGACGTCTACATCGGCAACGGCATAAGCGAGCTTGCCAGCATGATCTGCACCAGTGTACTTTCCGCCGGTGATGAGATGCTGATACCGATGCCCTACTACAGCCTGTGGACCAACGCTGTATACCTTGCTATGGCAAAGCCGGTCTACTACCACTGTGAAGAAGAGAACGGCTGGGTTCCGGATGTTGAAGATATGGAACGGAAGCTGACGGAGAAGACCAAGGTGGTCCTGCTCATCAACCCGAACAACCCGACCGGCCAGGTCTATCCGCCGGAAGCGGTAAAGAAGGTCATTGAGTTCGCCCGCAGGCATGAACTGCTCATCATCTCCGATGAGATCTATGACCGTCTGATCTTTGAGAACATTCCGTTCACATCCACTGCCAGCATGGCGCCGGATATCCCTGTTATCACCACCAACGGTCTGTCCAAGTCCCACATCATCTGCGGCTTCCGCTGCGGCTGGGCTGTCATCAGCGGGCCGCGTGATCTGACGGAAGAGATCAACCAGGCAATGTTCAAGCTGGCCGCAATGCGCCTGTGCGGCAATGCCCTGACCCAGCTGGTCATTCCTGCTGCGTTGAACGATCCGGAAAGTACGCAGGAAATGATTACTGCAGGCGGACGGCTCTACGAACAGCGCAAAGCAGCGATCGAAGAGCTGGACAAGCTCCAGGAAGAAGGTCTGATTACATACAATGCTCCGCAGGCTGCTTTCTATCTCTTCCCGAAAGTATCCGACAGAATCGTTGTAAAGGATGATATCCAGCTCGCCTTTGACCTGCTGGAGTCCAAGCATATCCTCATTGTCAACGGTACCGGCTTCGGCTGGCCGGCGCCGGATCACTTCCGGATGATCCTTCTGCCGGAACCGGATGAACTGCGCAAGGCCATCCGGGATATCGGCGACTTCCTGCGGGACTACAGCCAGGCATAGAAAAACCTCACCACCGCTGTATACAACGGTGGTTTTTGTATCCTCAGTGTGTCTGTTTCATATACCGGTCGTTGAGGGGAACGGTATATTCCAGTATAATGTAAAAGGAGATTTATACCTTTTTGTGTGCTAACAGCCCGCATCCGAAGGAGCACCCATCCTTCGGTACAGCCAAGGGGGGGTCGATCATATGAAAAAACGCATTGGAAAAATGCCCCGTAAAATCATGCTGCGCTCCGGTCTGTCTTTGACCCTGGTGTTTTTCAATACTGTCGGTATCCATGCACTGGAGGAAGAAACGGAAGAGCCGGAAAACTCCCTGGTTGCGGAACCCGTCAATCAGGAGAATCCACCGGAGATTCCTGCAGAAGTGATCATTTCCGAAGAGCCGGAACCCGCACCGGAGGAAATCCAGACAATCATTCCTGAAGAACTGCCGGCGGCGGTAACGGAGACCGTTGCGGAGGAACCCGAAGCAGCACCGGGAGAGCCGCTGGAAACAGCTGTGGAAGAACTCGAACCCGATACGGAAGAAACACCTGCAGAGGAACCTGAACCGGATACGGAGGAAGAACCCGTGGCAGCTGATGCAGAAAATACCGATGTACCGGAACCGGCGGCTGAAGATGTCCCTGTACAGCGGGCGGCCGTGGCTGTTTTCGCTGCGCCTGCTGTAGCCGGACAGGACCAGCAGACCGATGCAGCAAACACGGACAGCGATGCAGAAACTGCCGGAACCGTTACCATAAACATCAACGGTACTCAATTCAGCCCTGATGACGATGAGTCCTCCTGCTGGTCGAACGGCACCGGCTGGAAGAACGTAGCCGGGCAGTACGTCGCAATGGTCGATTACAGCGGCGGCGGCACCATCTCCGCAGACGGAGGCACCCTGACGCTGTCTGTCGCCGGCGTTAACCGGATCGGCTCCCTGTCCGGCAACTGCTCCGTTCAGATCGTCGGCACCGGCATTGTACTGATTGACAGCATTGACATCACGGAAGGCAATACGATTACTCTGCACCCCAACACTGCTCTCTATGACGAGGGAAGTGCAGCTGTTTTCCTGCTGCAGGATGATGGAACAACCTATCTGCTCCTCAACGGCGGCATCCCCGGAATCCTGGATGAAACCTACAGCCTGGACGATCTCCAGCTGCGGATACCGGACGGATCCTCCCTGATGCTCGGCGCTGCTGCAGTGCGCACGGAAAGCTGGGTTGAAAACGGACAGCCGAAGGAAGAAGTCACTGTATACACGAATGATGTACCTTTCGAAGCCTTTGATTCCGTCCATGACGGAATGGTTGAGCTCAAAGGTGCGGTTGCCAGCGTCGTTCTCGGAAAGAACAGTACACTGACGGTGGACAGCGAGGCATCCATTGTCCTTAAGAGCGTTCAGATCGGTATCGGTACCGAATGCGCCGAACTGATTGTACAGGGAATCCTGGACATCGAAGGCGTTGTCGAGGGTGGCTTTGTGACGCTTGACGAGGGCGGATCGGTCACCGGCGAGGGGACGCTTCAGTCCACTGAGGTTACACTCAATCCCCAGAGCAGTCTCTCCACAAGCGTTCTGCTTGACAACAGCCGGCTGCGGATCAACGGCGATGGAATGACGGTTACCCCGCCGAAGCTCAAGGACAGCATCATCTATCTAGACGGACAGTCCATTACCATTCCGCTGCTGAACGCTTCCGGGACTTCCTATGTTGGAATGAATACTCTGGATGAGAATGGCGGCTTCTGTTCGATCGGTGATATCAATCTCGACTCCGGCAGTACACTCAATGTTGTCTGCAACAATCATGAATATGTACCGTACACCACCGGTGAGCTTCCCCGTTATGTAGAAGACTGTGTCCTGACCATCCGGGGTTCCATCACCGGAGGAACCGTCAATGCCTATGCCGGTCTGGTGGAATACACCGGAACACAGACGGATAACCTGCCGATCGCTCCTTATGATTCGGCAGCCAGAGTATACTATACAGCTGCGGATACAGAGTCTACGAACGATCCGCTGAACATGACCGCCGAAGCCGCAGCCGCACTGGCACAGGCCGATACGATTCCCATGATGACATTCGTTGTTGTGGATACGTTGGTCTCGAATGAATTCCTGTCCCGCAAATGGATCATCGAAGGGGCCACGGCCCTGGAGCCGATAGAGCGGAAGACAGACCAGAGCTACACTTGTGCATCTTTCCTGGAAGAATGCGGAATCACAGGCACTACCATAACACCGGGACACTTATCCGAAGAGGCAAGATACTTCACCGCTGTGGAAATCATTGATCGTTACCTCAACCGTCAACGCTATTTCATGGATGACCGGACGCCCTTTGACCTGAATGATGTGATCATGGTACGGGTGCTCGAATGCATCGGAAGAGGCGGCCAGGGAGGATCTTCCTCCACGAATTCCGACGCGGCCTTCACCGGCAACGGTGAACTCGGAGGAACCGGAGCAGGTTCCACGCAGACAGGCGACGGTAAGGTGATCTTCGGCACGAATACAATACCGGAGGAACCGGTGGATCCTGAACCGGATGATCCAACAGAGCCTGAACCGGATGAAAACAAACCCGGAACCAACACAACAAATTCCAGCAGCACCGCTGCAGTTGTCTCTGCAGCGCCTGTCACTGCAGATAACACTGTGTGGACAGAGCCCGCAAAGACGACCTATACCTATACTGTACCGACGGCACCGGTATATGTACCGGAAACACCGGCAGACATTGCCTATACGGTTTACTTTGAAACATACGGCGGTTCAGAGATCCTGTCACAGACTGTAAACGCCGGAACAGCCGCCGTAAAGCCGGATGATCCTGCCAAGGAAGGATTCCTGTTCGATGGCTGGTACAAGGACAAGGAACTGACGGAACCTTTCGATTTCCAGGCACCGATCAATGCCGATACGACTGTGTACGCCAGGTGGACGGAACCGGCAGAAACCGTTCCGGCAGAGCCCGTGAAGAAGAACACTTCCTGGCTGTGGATCCTGCTGGCATTGGCTCTCGGTGCACTGGGTTTCGGTGGGTGGAAGCTCTCCCGGAACACGGACGAAGAATAACGGATAAGGCAGAGTAAAATACCCTGCCTTTTTTATTGCCCGTCCGGCATTCCCTGCGTACAATAGTTTCTATGAGAAAAAACAGACTGCTGGTATTCTTTGTCATTACATTCGTCTTCAACATGGCCGCCAGTTTTGCCCATCCGGTCACACCGACCCTGATTGTTGAACGGAATCTGGACAGTTCGATGTTCGGTGTTGCGTTTGCCGCAATGATGACCATGAACTTCCTCTTTTCCCCGTTCTGGGGCAGGCTCTGCAGCTATGTTTCCACAAAGAAAATCATCTTCCTGTGCAGCCTCGGCTACTCTGTAGGCCAGATTATCTTCGGTACGGCAATGAGTGAGCTGCAGGTCGTAGGCGGCCGGATGTTTGCCGGCATATTCACCGGCGGTGTATACACCGCCATGGCCAACCATGTCATCAATCTTACCGATGACCGGGGGCGCGATCTGGTCTGGCTGACAACCATCCAGAACGTTTCCAGCGCTGTCGGCTTCTTTGTCGGCGGTATGCTCGGCATCTTCTCCGTGGGAACTGCCTTTACCGCACAGGTAATCCTGCTGTCCCTGTCCGGATTGCTCTACCTGCTGCTGTGCATCGATGATACAGCGTACAAAACCAGGCCGGATACACCGCTCAATGTAAAGGACGTCAATCCTTTCGCTGCCTTTGCGGCGGTACGTACCTTCATCACCCCAGCACTGGCCCTGCTGTTTGTGATTGTCGCGGTATCTGCTGTCGGCCAGAACTCCTATGAACAGTGCTTCAATTACTACATCAAGGACCAGTACGGGATGACTTCCGCCTACAACGGCATCTTCAAGGCAGCCATTGCTGTACTGACACTGTTGCTCAACAGCACCGTCAGCCTCTGGCTCCAACGGAAAACGGACATCAACCGTTCCTTCATCTTCATTCTCGCTGCCTGTACCGTTCTGACCGGTTCGGTGCTGGTCAACCACAGCCAGATCCTGTTCATTGCTGTATACATCATTTACAGCAGTGTTATGGTCCTGCGTCTGCCTCTGCTGCAGACCATGGCCGCCAACCAGTCCAACGAGCGTACATCCAACGAAGTCATGGGCTTCTATCAGTCCATGAACTCCCTCGGCGGCATCTTCGGTGCTCTGTTCGCCGGACTGATCTACGCATCCGGACCGATGAGGCCGTTCATCCTGGCCTTTGCGGCGTTCCTGGCATCAACCCTGATCGGTTTTATCTATTACGGACATAATCGGAAATCCCGTGCCTGATATTGTCTGATCAGAAGAAATACAAAAAGACCGCCAGCAGGCGGTCTTTTTTCGTATGCACAGAGAAAAAGCCCGGCCTTCCGGCCAGGCTGTTTGTCTGTACTATTCCCCTGCCAGCGCCATTATGGCGTCTGCCAGAAGCTTGGTGTTCAGATCGATCTGCTCCATGGTAATGAATTCATTCGCTACATGGACGCTGCTCGGGCACTTGTAGCCTTCCGGACCGAAGCTGACAGCGTTCTTCAGATGCCTTGCGTAGGTGCCGCCGCCGATGCGCATCGGCTTTGCGTCTGTCTCGCCTGTCCGGTCGATGAAGACCTTCAGCAGACCCTGCACCAGTTCGGAATCCTCCGGAATTGAGAAACCCTGTCCATAGTACCAGCGCTCCAGTGTACCGCCTGCCGCAGCCGCAGCTTCATCCAGACGCTTGTGGAGGAAATCCGCCTCCATGCTGGTAGGCACCCGCAGGTCCAGGGTAATGAAGAAGCCGTTTTCATCCCAGTGCATAACACCGAGGTTGCAGGTCAGCCGGCCGGAGTAGTCTTCGAAATCCAGCCCGAGATTCTCGCCGTAATAGCCCATGTCGAAACTCTCTACAAGACCGTCAATACTCTTTTTGTCTTCTGCTGCCAGCGGAAGATCCTTCATAAGATAGATCAGTCCCTGCAGCGCGTTGGCACCTTCCCACGGCAGAGATGCGTGGCAGCTCTCTCCCTGCATGAAGATTTCCGTACCGCCTTCCACAGGGGTCAGGGTCCAGCTGAATTTCTCCGGCAGTTCTATACCGGAAACACTGCGGCGGACCGTCTCGGTATCCAGCGGTACAAACGCCTTCGCAGTACCCGGGGCGATATTGGATGCCTGTCCGGCGTCCAGACGAACCGTCGAGGCAAAACTGCGTAC
>JAFOIY010000151.1 GCA_017420505.1 Solobacterium sp.
AAGGTGAGGTCATTTCCCCGGCAGTTGCGGAGGAGATGTATGCTGCAGATGGCTATCATTGGGTACAGCAGCATATGTACGATGACAGGTTCAAAGTGCCCATCAAGATGCAGGGAGAGGAACAAAAATGAATACTCGGACCGGGTTCCTGACTAAACCCATCTATCTCCTATCAAGAGCTTTGTTTCTGACGGCGCTCTTGTTTACAGCTGCCTGTGCCGGCAATCAGGATCATACACCCCAGGAGAATACACCCCAGGAGAATATACCCCAGGATAATCCATCGATTGTTTTATCCAAGGATTCCGGGATCTATTCTGACGGAACGCTGGAAGTCCGGATTCTTGCGCCGGAGGGATGTACCATCGCTTACACCACTGATGGAAGCGTGCCGCAGGCAGACCGGACCACCGGGGAAAGTACGCTTACGCTGACGCTCGACCGTTCCATGAGCGGTACGCTGACCGCTTATGCGGAAGAAATGACCTATCCAGGTGAACCACTGATCCAGGATAATGAAGTACTTCCATACGGTGTGGTGCTTCAGGTTGCGGCGGTAGACCCGCAGGGAACCGTTCAGGAGTACCGGACAGAGGTTTATCTGCTGGGAGAAGATCTTGCAGCCAGGTGGCCGGATTGTCTGATTGTTTCCTTGGTGGCAGACCCAGCGGATCTGTTGGACTATGAGCGGGGAATCTTTGTGAAGGGGGCCATCTATGATCAATGGGTGGAGACGGACCGCGGGAAAAAGACATTGGAAATATATGAATTATGGGGTCTGCAGTACGAATTCCAGTCTATAGAATCCAACATTTCCCAGCACGGAAAAGAATGGGAGCGGTCTGCACTGCTGCAGATCTATGAACCCGGTGCCTCTTCCCCGGGAGCAGAGATGCCATGCGGCATCAGAGTTAAGGGCGGACTGTCCCGGAAATACAGCCAGCGCTCTCTCAACCTGTATTTCCGCAAAGAATACGGCTCCAAAACCCTGGATTATGATCTGTTTCCGGATGTAGACCGGCTGAAGTCTTTCAGTCTCCGGAACGGGGGAAACGACACGGATCAGCTGAAGTTCAAAGATGCGCTTCTCCAGGAGATGCTTCGGAACCGTATGTTTGCTACCCAGAGTTCCAGACCGGCGGTTCTATTCATCAACGGAGAATACTGGGGACCATACTGTCTGATTGAAAAACTGTCCGGCATGTATATTCAGGAGCACTACGGGGTAGACGCAGACAATGTCGTCATGATCAAGGACGGAGAACTGGAAGAAGGAGAAGATGAAGATATTCTCCTGTATGATGAATTGCTTTCGTTTATCGACATGGACCTTTCTGAAGACCGGAATTATGAACAGTTTTCCGAGGTGATGGATGTACAGTCTATGGCTGACTACTGTGCAGCGCAGATCTACATCGGCAATGCGGACTGGATGATGGGCAAGAACGAAGCCTTATGGCGCTCAAGGGACCGTTCTTTCAATGATGGCAGATGGCAGTATATTCTCTGTGATACGGAATACAGTTCCGGGACGTATGGTTTTGAAACCACCAGCGCCGGTACGGACCATTTCCGGATGGCATTGGAAGGGCACCCTCTCTTCGCTTCCGCAATCCGGAATCCCTCGTTCCAGAAACTCTTTCTGGATGCACTGCGCTCGATCGGCACAGAGAATCTTTCCTATGAGGCAGTTGAGCAGGCACTGGAATCGTATACAGCTCAGTGGAAACCTCTGATGGAGGATTACTATCTTCGTTTCGGTGATACCTCTGATAAATGGGAAGAGGGCCTTCAGTTTACCCGGGATTTCTTCAGAGATCGTTACATGAATATTGTCACTATGACTGAAGCTGGCCTGGAAAAGCTCCAGGTGGACTGAACAGGACTTACGCCAGCACCTGAACACAATAGACCAGAACAAAGAGAGACGTATTGTGAATCAGTTGGTACTGAACAATACCCTTTTTGTGTTCTTTCTGCATAAAGGGTACAATAGGACCATTGAGAAAGGACAGGTTATGCTTAACAAAGAACAATTGGAATACTGCCTTTCCGAATGCATGAAGTCGGAAGCCGACTTTGCCGAGATCTACGAAGAACTGGAGCACAGCGAAACGATCAAGGCGCTTTCGGGAAAAACAGAGGATGTCAACCAGGTGATTACCGCCGGCCTCGGCATCCGCCTCTACAAGGACCTGCAGTCCGTCTACGCCTATACAAATGATGAATCGGAAGATGCAGTTGCCGCACTCATCAAGGATCTGACGGAAGCGCTGGGCACCTGTGACAAGGAAGTGCATCTGTCACTCGACGAAGTCACCTACACCAACAACAATCCTGTTGAGATTGATTACATGTCCATACCGCTCGAGGAGAAAGCAGACCTGCTGAAGCGGGCAAACGATGCCGCTTTTTCTGCTGATCCCCGGATTGTAAAGGTACAGAGCGAGCTGCTGAATGTAAAGCAGGAGGTACAGATCGCCAATACAGAAGGAAGGCTGATCAAGGATGTCCGGGTGCGTACGCGGATGATGGTCACTGCCTTCGCTGAAGAAAACGGAAACCTGCAGAGCGGCGCAGACCGTCCCGGTGCTGGAATGGGGCTGGAATTCTACCGCACAGTCACACCGGAGGAGACCGGCAGAGAGGCAGCACGGGTTGCGCTGGTCAACCTCAGCGCAAAGGACTGCCCGTCCGGCAGAATGCCTGTAATCATCGACAACGGCTTCGGCGGTGTTATCTTCCACGAAGCGTGCGGGCATTCACTGGAGGCTACCTCTGTAGCCAGGAATATGAGTGTTTTCTCCGGCAAGCTCGGCACAAAGATCGCAGCTGACTGTGTCAGTGCAGTGGATGATGGCACCATCCCGAATGCCTGGGGTTCCCAGAACATTGATGATGAGGGCAATTTCCAGAAGCGACGTGTTCTGATTGAAAACGGTGTGCTGAAATCCTACATGATCGACAGACTGAATGCGAGAAGGATGGGCACGGAGTCCACATCCAGCTCAAGAAGACAGTCCTACCAGTTCGAACCGACTTCCCGGATGACGAATACCTTTATCCTGCCGGGTGAGGACAGTTTTGAAGAACTCTTTGAAGGCATTGAAAGAGGCCTCTATGCAAAGAAGATGGGCGGCGGCAGCGTCAACCCGCAGACCGGTGAGTTCAACTTTGCGGTCAATGAGGGCTACCTGATCGAAAACGGAAAGATATCCTATCCCGTACGCGGAGCATCCCTCATCGGCAACGGTGCTGAGATCCTGAAGAACATCGACCGGGTCTGCAGCAACCTTAAGACCGGACAGGGAATGTGCGGTTCCCTCAGCGGATCCATACCGACCGATGTCGGCCAGCCGACAATCCGTGTCTCATCCATTACGGTAGGAGGTACAGCGAATGAATAAGCAGAAGTGGATCAATGCGGCTGTCCAGGCCGGCTTTGAGAGCTTTGAAATCTACCAGCAAGGGAAGAATGAACGTTCCTGGACCTGGTTTGAAGGAAAGATAGATACGTTTGTGACCAGCCGTGTACTCAGCACTTCACTGCGCGGTATATACAGCGGCAAGATGGTCAACTATGCCACAGAGGATCTTTCCGATGACCTGATGGAAACCATCATCTCCTCCATGAAGGAGCAGGCAGGCGCGATTACCGCCGATGAGCCGGGCATCATCCGCTCACCGCAGCCGGTAACAGAGGCACAATCGCAGAGAACGTGGGTGCGTCCTTCCGCAGCACAGATCAAAGAGCTGCTGACAGAAATCGAGAAGCGCGTTCTGGCGTATGATGAGCGTATCTTCATGGTCATGCGCGAAGGATGGACGGAAGAAACAGAAACCCGCTCCATTACCAACTCACTGGGAATGGACCTGGCAGATGCCGGTACGGTTCAGGTTCTTGTCTGCGGCGCGGCTGCCAGGGAGGGCAACGACGTCAAGAATGCATACAGGTCCGAAGTCATTGAGGACATTGCTGCGTTTGACCGGGATGCCTTTGTGGAGAAGCTCTGTACGGAGGTACTGAACAAACTCAACGCTGCGGGACTGCCCAGCGGTACCTATCCGGCCATCTTCGAAAGCAGTGCTATGACTGCTCTGTTCACCGCATTCAGTTCCATGTTCTCCGGTGAACTGATTGCCAAGGGAATCTCCCCGCTGCGCGATAAGCTCAATACCCCCGTATTCTCTGAACTGATTACAGTTACAGACAATCCCCGCCGTCCGGAAGCCGCTGTTGCGTACGCGTTCGATGATGAAGGATGCCCGACCTGTGCCAAGACCATCGTAGACCACGGTGTCTTCCGTACGATTCTGCATAACTCCCAGAGCGCATCGCGCATGCATACGGAGAGCACCGGGAACGGGTTCAAGGATGCGGCTTCTTCACCGGTGGGTGTGCACCCGGTCAATTGCTGCATAGAACCGGGAGAAAAATCACTGGATGAACTGTGCAGGGACATGAAGGACGGACTGGTCATCACCGATCTGGCCGGTCTGCATGCCGGAATCAACCCTGTCACTACGGACTTCTCCCTGCAGTGCTCAGGATATACTGTCAAGGACGGTGCCCGGGAGCGCAGTGTAACGCTGATCACGGTTGCCGGCAATTTTCTGGATCTTCTGAAGCAGACTGCTGCTGTCGGAAATGATCTGGACTGGAAGCACCATACCATCGTCACACCGAGCATTGCGTTCAAAGGCATCGCCGTATCCGGTGAATAATCGTACACAGACAGACCGCCGATCCATCCCCGGCGGTCTTTTGTGATATCATTTGCTCATGAGAAAGAAGAAACTATGGCCTGCTGTCCTCCTGCTCCTGCTGGCAGCCATTCTGTGCTTCCGCTTCCTGCTTCCGGCAACAGAGCCTGCCGTCACAGTACAGGAAGACGGTGTATACGACACCAAGGATGAAGTCGCGGAGTACATCCATGTCTACGGTCACCTTCCTGCCAACTACATGACGAAGAAGGAAGCCAGGAAACAGGGATGGGACGGCGGTGCGCTGCATCTTACAATCGAAGGCATGTGCATCGGCGGGGATGAATTCGACAATCTGGAAGGCCTTCTGCCGGAGGACCATACGTACTATGAGTGCGATATCGATACCCTTCAGTCCCGCAGCCGCGGGGAGAAGCGCATCGTCTACTCCGATGACGGGCTGATCTTCTATACCGCCGACCACTACGATTCGTTTGAACAACTGTACGGAGAGGAAGAACCATGAAATACATAACGCTTGATGAAGAAAGACTGGGCACCCGGGCAGAAGCCCATGCCTATTTCCGGGAAAACGTAAATACACCCTCCTACTACGGAAACAATCTGGACGCGCTGAACGACTGGCTCTCGGAAACCGACCAGGACATCCGGTTCATCCTGACAGGGGACTGCATCCGCTTCATGTGCACCAATGACTATGCCTACCGGATCCTCATGGTGCTGGGCAGAGCCGCAGACACCAATCCGCACATCCATATCACCTTCAGAAAGTAAACGGCACTGCCGTTTTCTTTTGCGGCAGAGTATAATCTGATCATAGACAAGGAGACAACTATGGCATACGAAGTATCGGAAAAGGTCCGGAAAACACTGGACGCACTGACAGCGGATGAGAAAGTGCAGAAAGCCCTCCGTTTCATGGAGGAGGACAATGAGTACATCATCCAGAGACAGATGGAACTGACATTGATCCCTGCGCCTACTTTCCATGAAGAAAAGAAGGCCGCACGGATCCTGGAACTGTTCAGGGAGTACGGCCTGGACGACTGTCATATCGATGAATACGGCAACGCTGTCGGCATTCTGCACGGTACAGGCGGCGGAAAGGCGACACTGGTGGAAGCGCATATGGACACCGTGTTCGACTTTGATACGAAGCTGGATCTGCGCCGGGAGAACGGGTGGATCTACTGCCCGGGCATTACAGATGACACACGCGGTGATGCGGCCGTGCTGTCCACGATCCGGGCGCTGAAGGAAGCCGGCATCCAGCCGAAAGGCGACATCCACTTCGTAGGCACGGTCCAGGAAGAAGGCATGGGCGCCCTCAGAGGCATGCAGTACTATGTCAATCATCATCCCGAGCTGCAGGCATCCATCTCAGTGGACGGTGCAGGATATCAGGAAATCACCTACGAAGCAACCGGTATCCAGACCTATGAAATCAATTTCTACGGCATCGGCGGGCATGCGTACGGTACCTTCGGTGAGATTGCCAATCCCGCCCATGCGGCAGGCAGGGCTATTGCGAAGATTGCGGAAATTCAGGTACCGGAGTTCCCGCGTACGACTTTCGCTGTGACCGGTCTGTACGCAGGAAGCTATTCAGCGATCCATGCGATCGTGGACAAAGCGACCATTACACTGAACTTCCGCTCCAACGACCAGACGGAACTGATGAAGGTAAAGGAGAAGATCTTTGCGGCCATCCAGGAAGCCTGCGACGAAGAGACAGCACGCTGGGGCAAGGATACCATTACCTGGGACTTCAAGCACTTCATGGACGTCAATGCCGGTACACAGGATCCCCACGCGCCGATTGTCGAAGCGACCTACGCTGTATCACAGTATCTCGGCTGTGAGGAGCCGGTCCTGGGACACGGTGGATCCACCAACTGCAACCGGGCACTGGAAGCCGGCCTGCCGGCAGTATGCCTGGGCGGCGGAAGCGACTGGGACTCCAAGTGCCATTCCACTGCAGAGCAGTTCTGTGAGTTTGAAGCGTACAAAGGCGCCCAGATTGCGATGCTGCTGGCACTGATGTGCGCAGGAACGGAGACAACGGAATCCGTTATTGAATAAGCCGGAAGTGTTCCGGATACAGAACAGGAAATAATACAGAAGGGCAGTTCCCGTTACAGGGGACTGCCTTTCTGTATCATGATCTGTACTTCATCCCCCAGGAGCTGACATCCGCAGAAGAAATTCAAGTATAATAAAATCAATCAGGAAAGGAATGATGCATCATGGTTGATAAAACGACATTTTCGGTCAATGCGGCCAACCTTGCCATGCGGATCGGACAGGCTGAGATATACCTCAAGGAGTTTGAGAACGAAGTCAAGCGTGCCAACGGGGCAACCGGGATCTTCCGGTCCAAGGAAGACGCACTGTCCCGCATCATGATCCTCAATGAATTCGCCCCGGACGATCCACGGGTCAAGGATCTGTTCCAGCGGGCAAAGAACTGCATCATCGGTGCAACAGGCAACTTCACCGACATTACCGATGACATGGTGGTGTACCTGAAAAACGAAGAGAACCTGCGGCAGATGTATGCCCGCAAGAGCGAGGATGGCTGGAACGGACTGCTGGCGCAGTACCAGGGAGAGATCAGGGAAAAGGTCTTCCCTGCCCCGGATGTCAGGACCATGCGCCAGGAAGAATACATCGGCCAGTATGTTGTCCTGGATGAGATCAGATACCCGGCCAACCAGTTCATGGGTGTGACCGGAGAATACATCTGGACGGGCAAGCGCTCCTCAGGCATGTACTTCGTAGCGATCGATGGCCGGAAATGGCTAGGACCCTACGAAGCCGTCAAGCGCTACCGCCGGCTGGTGGACAGCACGATGATGGAAGTGGACAAGTGGACACTCCTGGGCAGAATGACGGATATCACGATGGAGATTCCCGAACCGGGAGAGAAGAAGGTAGGCGGTCCGGTATATGCTCCGGTCGTAGAGCCGGTGGCGCTGTATGTACCCGGACACGTGCTCGGCCTGTATGACGGTGAGCGGGAAACCAGCGGATACTTTGTCGGCGAAGACGAAGTAGCAGCCATCAAGGCACAGTGGTATACCGAGAAGTCCGTACCGGAAGACGTGTCGCCGGAGCGGCTGGTGGAGATCTTCCGCCAGGCGATCAAGGAGAAGAACTACGATCTCTATGTAGACTGCATCCAGCCGGAGCGAAGGCAGAATCCGACCCAGGAATCATTGCTGCTGTACTACTGGGACCTGCACCAGGAACGCTTCCACGGGGAATACGTACACGCGGATGTCGTGCCGGAAGCCACAAAGATCACGGTCGTCAAGGGCTACAGCGATGAAAGCGGTCTGGAGTCCTACTTCCTCTCAGCAGAAGACCAGGCAAAGATCGCAGCCCGGTACGGCGACAAGGTGGAATACGCTTCCGTGCAGACCGTATCCTTTGACAAAAACGGCAAGCAGCTCGGCAGTCCGGTCAGAAGAAACCTCATCCGGACCAACGGCGGCAGATGGTACGTACGTGACTACGAGATGAGATTCTAGGAATAAACGGAGACAAGAATATGTCAGAAGGATTGGATTTCAGCAATGATCCCGGCTTTGTGCCGAATTCATGGGAAAACCTCGACGAGAACGCCATCAAGAAAGAGATTACCGGCCTGATCACCCGGATCAACAACGTTTCCCGGCTTCTGGAGAGAATGGTCTACGACAACGACTATGAAAAAACAAACAAGGCTTACAGTGACCTCTGGATGCAGGATCTGAGCCCGAGCGGGTTTGTACCGCTGTTCTGCAGCACCAACGCCGGCACGTTTGCCAAATTCACGGATGAAGGCTCTGCCCCGCCGTGGTACGGCAATCTCTCCGCGGAAGAAAAAAAGGCGTTTGACGCGTCACAGCATTTCTACGCCGATGCTGCAAAACTGGTAAAACCAATGGAACAGCTGCGGGAGCTGATGATGCTGATGATGCTGAGCAAGCCGTTCAAGTACATGCGTACAACCCTGAACTTCGATGAGGCAGGCTACAATGAGGACCTGTACCATAAGATCAACCAGGACGTCCTGGATCTGAATGATTTGCTCAACAAGAGCTGGGACGCACTGGACCGGCAGCCCCTCAGCGCCGAACGGTACTACAACTCGAATGCCGGCGGCATTGACCGGGACCGGCTGATCCAGGGCTACCGGCAGGCAAGACTGCAGGATTATCAGACAATCGTGTCATCGTACAAAATGAATGACCGGTTCACCATGCGCTCCGACGGCACGTTCAGCGTCAGCCCGGGCTTCCTGGCGGACATGAAGGTCATCGACAAGTATACGCTGCAGATCTCCATCATCGGCAATATCGAAGACGATATGAAGCATACACTGGAGACCTGCCCGAAGATCACAGCCGTCCTCAACGAAGTCTGGAACAATCTGAAAACCGAGCATTTCAAAGCCTTGACGGATACCCTCGGAACACTGAATACAGCACTGTATGAATTTGCCGAGGGCGGTCTCAACGTCTGGAACTGCTACAAGAACCGGGATGATGACGCACCGTACTGCTTTATCCGGATCCTGCCGGCATTCAGCGGCGTTTCCGGCAGGTACGGCTTCCAGGCCCTGAATGCAGATCCGTGGCATGACGGCACCTGGTTCTATCAGCTGTACCAGTCAGCTGCCAAAGCGCTCAGCGAGCACTGCCGGGACTACGTGTACAACCACGGACATCCACAGTTGAAATAACCAGGAACGAAAAATGAGGAACTTCGGTTCCTCATTCTTTTACAATGCCGTTTCCGTTCTGGTACGGAGGTGTGTACTTCTTCATTTCCTCGCTCGCAGAACGTTCGAACTGTCGCTCTTCCGCCTGGACATCCAGGATCGCTTCGCGCTCTTCATCCTTCAGCGTCTCGGTATCGAGATCGATGTACATCCGGATCAGCTCTTCTTCATAGCTTTCAATGAGTTGCTCGTCCGCAAACGCGGCATCTACAGCCATATCAACGCGCGGAGGTACATAATCGTAGGTCTCAATGACTTCGTTGTAGGTCGGCGCAACGATCTGTGACGCATCTGCCGGGATGTAGATGTACCCGATGATAGGGCGTCCGAAGCGCGGACCGTAGCCATCGCACCAGCCTTCGTTGTAGTTGCCCATATACCCGCCTTCCGCGATGTAGATGTTCTGTCCGTCGAAATCAACGACATAGGCAACGTGTCCCGGCCAGACAATGACAGAGTTCGCCCGGGGTTCCGTAGATACTTCATATCCCCAGGCAGCCGCATTGGCATACCACTCACCGGCATTTCCCAGCCGGGGGAGCGCTACACCGGTCGCGTTGTACACAAGCTGCCAGGCACCCCAGGTGCAGTTGGACCAACCACCGTAGTAAGGATTGGGCGCTGTCCAGTTCTCTTCGCCTTCGGCATGTGCTTCCACAGCTGCAGCAGGCAGACAGAATACCGTCATCATCAGGGCCGCCAGAGCCGCAAAGCACTTTCTGATTGTTGCTGTACAATTCATACCCGTATATTATGAACTGTTTTTCCGGATAATGCAAATCAGGGGGGCAATGGCAGCGGAACGCTTCGGTAGACGGTACGGAATGCTGGATAACAACGGGATTTGAAAAGAAGAGAGTATCACACTAAAATAGGAGTATGACAAATCTGCTGCCTGAAAAGCTGACAACCCTGCGCAAGCGCTATCACTACGCTCAGGGGGATATTGCGGCAAGAATCAATGTGCCGGTCAGTGAATACATGAAATGGGAGAACGGAAGTACACTCTGCCGGATCGAGCAGCTGATCCTTCTGGCAGACCTTTACCGTGTTCCCCTGCAGGCACTGGTGGACAATACCGCTGTACTGGACCTGCCCGATCCGGAACATGATTATGACAGTATAGAGATTCCTTCCTTCAGCGGCAGTGCAAAGGGGACAGGCATTGAACTGGACCAGGCACAGGCACAGGAGATCCTGTACGGGATGCCGCCTTCCGAAGACAGTGTAGAGATTCCGCTTGCGGATGATGTCAGCTACCGGCAGATGGTACCGCCTTCATCCGGAGATACTGTCAAGGTACCGGCAGTCAAGGAGGAACCCCTGAGCAATACCCGGGAATTCGCTTCTACACGGGTAATACAGATCAGTGATATCCGTGCGCTGGAACCGGTAAAGCAGCCCGCTGCAGAACCGGAAGAACCGAAGGGAAACCGTAAAGCGCTCTATGTGACCATTGCGGTGGTTCTGGCACTGATAGCCGGTCTGCTGCGGATGCTGGGGAACCGGGATACAGAAGATCCGGTTCTGCTGGACGTGAACCAGGAAGACCGTCTGGTACTGGGAGAGCGCTTCTCGGGATATGTCAGTGAACAGTACCGTCTGACGACTATGGGAACAACCGCAGAGCTGACAGGATTCACGGACCTTGTGAAGATCAGTGCAGGTCCGGATGTTCTGCTGGGCCTGAAGCGTGATGGCACTGCAGTGACAACCGGCCGGTATGATACAGCGGACTGGGATCATCTGGTGGATATCGCAGCCGGAGAGCGGCATATCAGCGCTGTAAAGGATGATGGTACGGTTGTCTGTACCGGAAACGATACCGCCTGTGATGTGTCCCAATGGACCGGTATTTCCGCTGTCTACGCCGGCAAGGATCTCACAGCCGGTCTGGACGCGGACGGCCGTCTGCATGTGTCCGGCAGCGGAGCACTGGCGGAAGCACTGGACGGAAAGAGCCCGGTAAAGGATCTGGCACTGACTGATGACGGGGCTGTCATTCTCTACCGTGACGGTACAATGGAAACCTTCGGGAATCTGTCTGCCCTGAAGCCGCAGATGAGCGGTGCGGTATCCGTTGCGGCCGGCAACAGCTTTGCGGCTGTACTGGACAATACCGGAAACGTACGCGTCTTCTGCGCAGACAGGGAATTCGGCAAAGCTGCGGAGAAATGGACAGGCATACGGTACATTGCCGGCAGGGGAAAAACCCTGATCGCGCTGACCTCTGACGGGAAGATCATCGGCCTCGGTGATAATTTCTACAATGTATACAGCAAGGACGCTTCATCGGAACCGGTGGAGAAGACCAAGCTGGCCTCAGTGACCAACATCACTTTCTCGGTAACAGTCAGCGGACTGGTCATCAACTGGGACAGTGTAGAAAACGCAAAGTACTATGAAGTGATTGTCTCCACACAGCCGCAGACAAAGATGAATTCCGCAGCGAATTCAGCCAGGATCTCCGACGATAAGCTCGTGGACGGACAGACGTATACCGTACGCATCACACCTCACGCTTCGGACAAGGAACTGTATGAAGACGGTGACCCGGTGGAAGTGACCTATACCTATTCTGCTGCGCAGATCCAGCTGGATGCCCCGCAGAATGTACGGGTAAAGCAGGAAGGCAGCACGATCACAGTCAGCTGGGACAAGGTCAACAAGGCGGACTACTACAATGTTGCGGTAGAGACCATGGTGCAGAAGAGCACCGGTACTTCCATAACTCTGGACGCGACCCATCTTACTGATGACAAAAAGTACACGGTCTATGTCACAGCACTGTCCAACAATGCCCGCTATACCGAAAGCAACGGCGGCCAGATGGACTTCACGTACCATGCGCCGGTAGTGGCCGTCAAACTGTCTACTCCGGAGATTGCTACGCTGAAGGTCGAGGATAACAATGACTGGACCATTACCTGGAAGGCTGTGGACGGTGCCGCAGCCTACAAGGTCAGCGTCGGTGATATCGAGATGGATCCGACCACCCAGACATCGGTACGGATTCCGGCAGACCGGCTGACGGACGGCATGGCCTACAAGATCCTGATTACCGCTATGCCGGCAGATACAGCGAAGTACGACAACAGCGATACCGCCAGGGAAACCCATACGTACACCGCGCATCAGCCGGAGCCTACAGACAGTCCGGAACCGACGGACAGCCCCGAGCCGACGGACAGTCCCGAGCCGACGGACAGTCCTGAACCGACAGAGAACCCGGGCGAGGAGGCAGAC
>JAFOIY010000152.1 GCA_017420505.1 Solobacterium sp.
CACAGGTACACATCTTCAAATCAATGAGGAGATATGAATCTTCGGTAAAAACGACAAAAACAGGTAACGCCAGATGGGTACCTCTTGATGATGACACAAGGAGTAAGCTCTTGTATCTGAAAAACCGTCCAGGAAAATACTTGTTTGGAGATGCGACACCGATCAGTCTCACAAAAATTGATGTACATTTCCAAAACGATCTTAAGGAAGCCGGTCTGCAACACATGCGCATTCACGATCTCCGGCACAGCCATGTTTCAATGCTGTGGAATGCCGGCGTACCGGTTCCAGAGATATCAAAACGAATTGGTCATGCATCTCCCAAAGTCACTATGGACCGTTATGCTCACATTTTCGACAACAAGCAGTCAGCTTCACTGGCAGCGTTAAACAGCCTTGTAAAGAAGAAAAAGAAGTAATTATATGGCAACTCCAGAATGCTGAATTTGAAAAAGTACAAACTTTCTGCAAACTTTTCGGCTGGTGATATCAAAAAATCCGCATTGTTATGCGGATTTTTGACTTCATGGTGCCGCTTGGCAGAATTGAACTGCCAGTTCAGCATTACCATTGCTGCGTATTGCCATTATACTAAAGCGGCACAGTAAGATAATAATAGCAGATCATGCTTGAAAATCAACAATGAAGTGATTCAGACAGTATTGGTATAATGGTTCTGTGAGGTAGAAAACGATGGGAGAGAGGCTGAATCTGTATACGCATGACGGTCAGTTCCATGCGGATGAAGTGTTCGCAACAGCGATGTTTTCAATCATCAGCGATGATCTGAATATTGTCCGGGGCAGTGATACGGACATTCCGCAGGATACGGTGAACTGGATCATCTATGATATCGGCGGCGGTGCGCTGGATCATCATTCCGTGGAGAACAAGGAACGGAACGGTACTCATCCGGGTACGGATGTACCGTACGCAGCCTGCGGACTGGTGTGGAAGAAATACTACCGGGAGGTCCTGGAAGCGCTGGACTGTCCGGAAAGCTATATGGATACGGTGTTCCGGAGGATTGACAATTCCCTGGTCATCGGGATCGATGCGGTGGACAATGGCTATGATCCGGTGCTGGACGCGGTAAGCGGGCTGAACCTGGATGATGCCGTGAAATCGGATATTGTCCAGCGGGCAAAGACAGGGATGAGCGTTTCCCAGATCATCAAGGACGTCAATCCTCCGTGGAATTCATCCATGGATCCTTTTGATGCGTTCATGGACGCGGTAAGCTTCGCGAAGGATATCCTGCTGAACCGGATCGACAGTATCATTTCTTCTCTGGACGGCCGGGACTATGTGATGCAGTGCATCTACTATTCCGGAGAACATATGATGATCATGGATGAATTCGCACCGTGGGAAGGGGTCATCTACAGCCGGTCTTCGTATGATCCGAAAGCCCATGACATCTGGTTTGTGATCTCTCCGGCACTTCGGGGAGGCTGGAATGTGCAGTGTGTGCTGCTGGATTCGGATGACCGTTCCAGCTACCGGCATGCGCTTCCTTCCGAGTGGTACGGCCTGCGCTATGACGAGCTGCAGAAGGTGTCCGGTGTGGAAACGGCGGTCTTCTGCCATCCCAGCGGCTTCCTTGCCGGTGCCGGGACGAAGAGCGATGCCGTGCGCATGGCCAGGATTGCCATGGAGAAGCAAAAATAGACATGCAGAAGACAGGGAAATATCAGGTGCTGGACGGTACAGCGCTGAAGATCATTGCGATGATCAGTATGGTGCTGGATCATGTCGGTGATGTTTTCTTTCCCGGTGTGAGGTGGATGCGCTATGCCGGCCGGATCGCAATGCCGGTGTTTGCGTTCTGCGTGGCGGAAGGGTATGCACATACCCGGGACAGAAGGAAGTACATTGCCCGTATGGGTGCCTTTGCGCTGATCAGTGAGATCCCGTTTGATCTGGCGTTCTTCGACAGACCGGGATTCGAGCACCAGAACATCATGGTAACGTTCTTCCTCGCTTTGATCGCTCTGGAGCTGTTCGAGCGGCTCCGGGGACCTTTGAATGAAGAAACCGGCCGGTACGGTACCGTAAGGACCTTCCTCGGCAATGCTGCAGTTATGGCTGTCGCTGTGCTGGCGCTTGTGCTGCGTACGGACTATTCGATGTTCGGGGTCATTGCGGTCTTTCTGTTCTATATCTCACGCAATGCGCATCCGCTGATCCACAGCGGCTCCGGTGTCGCCTTCCTGGCTCTGACCCGGACAATGGGGTACTACAGAGCGACCGGTCTCAGCTTCCTTCCGCTGGCACTGTACAACGGGAAGAGGGGCAGAGGTCTGAAATGGCTGTTCTATCTCTTCTATCCGGGGCATGCGCTGCTGCTGTATATGATCAGGATGATGCTGCAGGGGTGATCTGTCTTCGGAACGGGCAGGGCACTCCTGCTTTTCATTCGGCAGATTGTACGGGAAAACGGTACTCTCCCGTTTCTTTGCCGGTGTTTCATAGTAAAATAAAAAAGATATGACCTATACGTCCCTGAAACTGCTGCTGTTTCTGCCTGCTGTACTATTACTGTACCGTTGTGTGCCTTTGAAGCACCGTTGGCTGGTCCTGCTGGCAGGCAGCCTGGCATTCTATG
>JAFOIY010000153.1 GCA_017420505.1 Solobacterium sp.
AGAATTCAGCACCGAGCTCTTCCGCGATCCGGGCTTCCACCAAGACTTCCTGCAGGGACGGCTGGGTTTCAATCAGCAGGATATCAGAGCCGGCTTCATGGAGAATCTCCATCCTTCTTCTGTGGAAATCATAGAGTTCCTGATCACTGAGACCGTAGTTGCCTCTGTATTCCGATCCGTCCGCAAGATAGGCACCATAAGGCCCTACTGCACCCAGGCAGAGCGGATAAGGCCTTCCGGAATCCTTTCCCTCTTCCTGCCACCACTCATCACGGGCTTTCAGGAACAGTTCTACAGAGCGCCGGATCAGCTCCTCAGCTTCTGATTCTGTATAGCCCTGCGCCATGAAACCGGGAATCGTTGCCTGGTAGCTGCAGGTGATTCCGCAGTCTGCACCGGCACGGAAATAGTTCAGATGGACCTGTTTCACCAGTTCCGGCTGGTTGGCCAGTATGCTGGCTGTCCACAGCTTATTGTTCAGATCGGCACCCATATGCTCCAGCGCAGTGGACATGGATCCGTCGATGATCATGATCCCGTTCTGTTCCAGGATTTCATTCAGCGATGCTTTCATATCATTCTATCCTCTTCATCTGTTCATTCTTCAGCACAGGCACCCAGATCGTGCAGGAGATAGGTAACACCCAGCAGGTCTGCACTGCCTCCGGGAGACAGATTCAGTCTGATAAACTGCTCATCCAGTGCCAGTATTTCTTCTCTGACCGGTTCGCCGGCCTGCAGCCTTTCCCGGAGTGCCGATGCGATCTCACCTGCGGTCTTCCAGCCGCCTCTGTGCATCATGTTCGTATCTTCTGTGTGAGCGATCAGCGACAGCAGTGCCTGCACGCCTGCCTGCTCACGGTCCCCCGTTCCGGCAAGCACCCTCTCGAAAACCGGCAGTCCGTATGTCCTGACAGACCGGTATCCGGATGCGGCTTCTCCGCGGGCACCGGTGATGCCGCTTTTGATGTACTGTGCTTCACCATGCGTCAGTTCTGTACGTTCCGGCAGGGATTTCAGATACTCTGCCAGTGCATCCGCGCAGACGGACTGTACGATGCTGCAGAGCTCATCGATGCTGTATTGTCTGACACCCCGGTAGAGATATCCCGCACTGCCGCAGAGCAGTCCGAAGTGGAACACGGCACCTTTGTGCGTGTTGACACCGCAGGTCGCTTCCAGCATGACGCGCTCTGCCCGGATGCCTGCTTCCCTCAGCACCGGAAACATCACCCCGGGGCTCCCGCTGCTGTATGCTCTTCCAACCGCAAAGCATTCCGTGAAGTAATGTCTCAGAGAATCCGCGCTCTTCATGAGCAGTGAGAGGGTCATATCCCTGTGGCTGCCGTTGTTGTTCCGGTCCACAAGGCCGGGCTTGGGCGTCGTCAGTGCTTCTTCCTGCAGTGCGTTGACGCACAGATTGCCGATCCATTTCCCGTCTTCTTCCTCGAACGCGGTACAGATCAGCCGCTCAGTCGCTTTCTGCAGTTCCTCTGTACTGTGGATCCGCCGGGAGGCGCAGTACCTTCCTGCCCGTCCGCATACAATGCAGCTGCGCTCCTTCTCCCGTGAAAGCTTTACTCCGTCCGTACCGATCACATCCATATCGTACAGCCGTCCCGCCGGGAATCCGTCCTCGATGGCTGTACAGATCTCTTTCAGTTTACCTGCACTGCCGTCCACCGCATAGAGCGCTTCATCGCCGGTTTTCCCATGGACGGTCTGCACCCGGACAATCCGGCAGCCTTCTGCCTGCAGTCTCTGTTCCAGAGCAGTCCGTCCATGCTCAAACACCCTCCGGATCCGAGGGTTGGTTTTTACAGGACCGGCGATATTCATCGTAAAGGAAACGACCGGTACGGCATACTGTTCCAGATACCGGTGCTGCAGCTGAGCGCGGCGTTCCCTGGCATCGAGGACTTCTTCCAATGTGACCTGACTGACGATCATATGCTTCTTTTGATACAGATGTAAAACCCTGCAGGAATACTCCTGCAGGATTCTGTTATTCTGCTTTGCCTCCGGATTCCTTCAGCTCCATTGCCCTGTGGCAGGCAGCGAAGTGGCCGGGCGAGTATTCCTTCAGTTCCGGTTCCTCTTCACGGCATCTGTCCTGACAGAACATGCAGCGGCCTGCGAAGCGGCATCCCGGCTTCGGATTGACCGGGCTCGGTACGTCTCCCTGCAGGATGATCCGCTCACGCTTGACATCCAGCCTCGGAACGGGAATCGCCGACAGAAGAGCCTGTGTATACGGATGCAGAGGATCATTGAAGATCGTCTTGTAATCCGTCAGCTCAACCATCTTACCAAGGTACATGACCGCGATCCGGTCACTGATGTGCTTGACGACACTCAGGTCATGCGAAATGAACAGATACGTCAGACCGAGCTTGTCCTGCAGTTCTTCGAGCAGGTTGATGATCTGCGCCTGGATGGAAACATCCAGCGCGGAAACAGGCTCGTCCAGAACCATGAACTCCGGATTCAGAGCGAGCGCTCTTGCGACACCGACTCTCTGCCGTCTGCCGCCGTCCAGTTCATGCGGATACGTATTGGCCAGACGTCTTGCCAGACCGACGGTATCCATCAGTTCGAATACCTTCTTTTCCAGATCGGCATTGTTGGAGAACACCTTCTGTACCTTCAACGGTTCCGCAATGCTCTCGAACAGGTTCTTTCTTCCATCCAGGGAAGCATACGGATCCTGGAATACGATCTGCATGTTCTGGCGGATCTTCATCATCTCCCGTGCAGACAGCTTCGTAATATCCTGGCCATGGAAGATGACTTCACCGGCAGTGGGATCGGACAGACGGATAATCGCACGGCCGAGCGTGGACTTTCCGCAGCCGGATTCACCGACAAGGCCGAGCGTTTCACCCTTGTCGATATGGAAGCTGACATCATCCACGGCATGCAGCAGTCCGTTCTTTGTCTTGAAGTATTTCTTCAGGTTGTTGACTTCAATCAGTTTTTCAGACATCCTGTTCACCTCCCTGCTCCGTTTCCGGCACCATCAGGTGGCAGTTGACGAAATGCCCCGGTTCGATCTCAACCATGTGAGGTCTTTCCCTGCTGCACTTTTCACATACCTGGTTGCATCTGGGATGGAAACGGCAGCCTTCCGGCAGATTGACCGGATCGGGCATCAGCCCCTTGATCGGGATCAGTGCATCATCTTCGGCATAGAGGTCCGGGATGCAGCCGAACAGACCGACCGTATACGGATGCTTCGGGTTTTCAAACACCTGGCGCAGTGTTCCGTATTCCACGACTTCTCCGGCATACATGATCGCAACATAGTCGCAGATCTCAGCTACGATGCCGAGATCATGCGTAATCATGATCACGGAGGTATCCCTTGTCCGGATGATTTCCTTCATGAGCTCGAGAACCTGGGCCTGGATCGTGACATCCAGCGCTGTCGTCGGTTCATCGGCAATCAGCAGCTGCGGGTTGCAGGCAAGAGCCATCGCAATGACAACTCTCTGCTTCATACCACCGGAGAACTGGTGCGGATAGTCCGAACCACGCTCTCTGCGGATGCCGACCAGCTCCAGCATATCGCCGGCACGCTGTTCAGCTTCCTGCTTGGTGATCTTGTTGTGCAGGACGATTGCTTCGGAAATCTGGTCAAGGACCGGAATGGTCGGGTTCAGTGAGGTCATCGGATCCTGGAAGATCATGGAGATCTTCTCACCGCGGATCTCACGCATATGGCTTTCCGGTTTCTTCAGCAGGTCTTCTCCTTCGAAGAGGATTTCACCGCTGACAATCTTTGCAGGAGGGTCCGGAAGGATCCTCATGATGGATTTTACGGTAGTGGTCTTTCCCGCGCCGGTTTCACCGACAAGACCGAGTGTCTGGCCTTTTCCGATACTGATATTCAGATCGGTTACAGCATGCACGACGCCGTCAACGGTTCTGTACTCAACGGTCAGATCCTTGATTTCAAGCAGTTTATCTTCACTCATCATGCATACCTCTCTTAGTTCTTCAGCTTCGGATCGAGCGCGTCTCTCAGACCGTCACCGATGAAGTTCATGCAGAGCACTGCCAGCATGATCGTGATGCCGGGAATCGTTGTCAGATGCGGTGCGTCTCTCAGGAAGTCTCGTCCTGTCGACAGCATAGCACCCCACTCCGGAGTCGGCGGGACGATGCCTACACCGATGAAGCTCAGCGATGCACAGGCCAGAATGGATCCACCTACACGGAGCGTAGCCTGGACGATCAGCGGAGCGAGGCAGTTCGGGATGATGTGATGAACGATGATGTGGAAATCACTCGCGCCGGCTGCTCTGGAAGCCTCAATGAACTCCTGATCCTTCAGCGAGAGAATCGACGCTCTCATGATACGGCAGTAGCCCGGCATGCTTGAGATACCGATCGCAATCATAACGTTCTGCAGTCCCTGCCCCATGGCTGCGACAATGGATATGTTCAGCAGGATGCTCGGAATCGCCATCAGGATATCAATGAAACGCATGATGACATTGTCGAGCGTACCGCCGTAATATCCGGCAAGTGAGCCAAGCGTGATGCCGCCGATCAGTGAAATACTGACCGCGATCAGACCGACCGCAAGGGAGATTCTTGCACCGAAGCACAGCCGGGTGAAGATGTCTCTGCCGAGCTCATCGGTACCCAGGATATGCGCTGAATCAACGAACGGCTTCATCAGACGGATCGGTACATCCGGCTCCGTAGGATCATACGGTGTCAGTACACCGGCAAATACCGCCATGAAGATGAGCGTAAGCAGTATGAACAAACCGAGCATTGCGCTCTTGCTGCGGCGGAACCGCCGCCATATTTCCTTGCCCTGTCCGCGCTTCTTGTAGGTTTCCTGTACAGGCGCGGAAGCGGCAGCGTTGTTCTGTGTCATTGTTGTCTGCCTCCTGACTTGTACTGCGCCTTGATGCGCGGGTCGATGTATGCGTACAGCACGTCAACGATCAGGTTGACGATGCAGAAGAAGAAGGCGATTGCCAGGACACCGCCCTGTACGACCGGATAGTCACGGGACTTGATGGAGTCGACCATCATCTTGCCCACACCGGGCACGACGAAGATGGACTCGACCAGGACCGAGCCGCCGATCAGCGCACCGAACTGCATACCGATCGTTGTAACGACCGGGATCAGTGCGTTCTTCAGGGCATGCCGGATAACGATAGCCAGTTCCTTCTGTCCCTTTGCTCTTGCGGTCGTAATGTAGTCAGCACGGATGACTTCCAGCATGCTGGAACGCGTCATACGGGCGATATTGGCTGCAGAGTGGAAACCGACGGTGAACGCCGGCAGAACCCAGTGCCTCGGCGATGAGAAGCCTGAGGCAGGGAACCATTTCAGTTTCAGGCAGAACGTCAGCAGGAGCAGCAGCCCAAGCCAGAAGCTGGACATCGCATTTCCGATCATGCAGATGAATGTAAACACATAATCGAAGATGGAATACTGCTTGACTGCGGAGATCGTTCCGACGATCAGACCGAACACCACGGAAAACGTTACGCCGAGCAGCGCAAGCTTGAACGTATTCGGAAATGTCTCCAGCAGTCTGGTGAATACCGGCTGCTTCGTGGCGTAGGAGATGCCCATATCGCCATGGAGCAGATTTCCGATATACCGGAACAGCCTCTCGAAGTATCCGCCGTTCAGGCCGAGCTGTTCTCTGAGCATCTCCCTCGCCTCTACTGTGGCAGCATCGCCCAGCAGCGCATCAACGGGATCACCCGGAGTGATATACATCAGCGTAAATACGATTACCGTAACGCCCAGAAGAACGGGTATCAGCATCAGCAACCGCTTACCGATATACTTGAGCATATCAATACCTCTCTTTTATGCAAATGAAGGGCACCAAAAGCATTTTGATGCCCTTTCCGTTGTTTATGGATTACAGGTCCTCAGGACTTTGATTACTCAGGCTCGACCTCGAACCAGACCTTGGACAGGTCGTAGAGCCCTGTCGGGAGGAATTCGAAGCCATGTACTGTCTTGCGCATGCCGACATAGGCATTTGTATGGCAGATAACAGCCATCGGTGCATCTTCCATGATCAGTTCCTGAACATCGTATACCATCTGGGCTCTCTTGTCGGCATCTGTCTCAGTGGAAATCGCCTCGAGCAGCTTGTCAACTTCCGGATCATCCAGGTAAGTACGGTTGGATGTGTTTCCGATCGAGCCGCTGTAGAAGAAGTCATACAGACCCTTGCCGGCTTCGAAGGAAGACATGTTGGAACCTGCGCAGCAGGCATCCTGCTCAGCCTTGTTCATGGCTGTGGACAGCGCACCGGACTCCATCGGGTTCAGGACGAGCGTAACGCCGACCTTCTCCCACTGCTTCTGCAGCAGCTGGGCTGTCTGGTCGTTTGCAGCACCTGCCAGATAGATGTACTGTACAGTGAAACCGTCTTCAACACCGGCTTCCTTCAGCAGTTCCTTTGCCTTTTCAGGATCATACGGATAGCCTGCCAGACCTTCGTTTCTGCCTACGAATCCCGGAGGAACCGGTGTTACCTGTGCAGGTGTAGCATGCGGATAGACCGCACCTCTGATTTCGTCGATGTTCGTTGCATAGCACATTGCCTGACGGACTCTCTTGTCGAGGAACATCTCATGCCTGCAGTTCAGGCCGATGTAGCGGACTGAACCGGTGGAACCGGTAACGAGCAGTGTATCCTCACCATCAGCGATTCTGTCAACGTCGCTCTCCTGGATATCGATGACCAGATCAACGTCGCCGCTCTCCAGGTTAACCGTACGGGAGGAGTTCTCCGGAATCATCTTGAAGATGATTGTCTTTGTAATTGCCGGCTCACCGAAGTAATCATCGAAACGCTCTACAGTGATGTTGTCGCCGGCAGCCCAGCTGACGAACTTGTACGGACCGGTACCGACAGGGTTTCTGCCATAGTCAGCGCCCAGTTCAGTAACTGCCTTTTCATTCATGATGCACATGTTGCCGCTGCACAGCTCAGCTTCGAGGAATGCATACGGAACAGTTGTCTTCAATACGAATGTATAGTCATCCGGTGTTTCAAAGCCTTCCTTGTCAATGTAAGCAACGGAGATTGCAACAGCCGGTGCATCATAGATACGCAGGAATGAGAACAGAACATCCTTGGAGGTCAGTTCCTCACCATTGTGGAACTTGACGCCCTGGCGCAGATGGAACGTCCATGTTACACCGTCATCTGCTACTTCCCATGACTCGGCCAGATCACCGACTACGTTCAGTTCCTTGTCGAACTTCAGCAGCTTGTTGTAGATCTGGGCTTCGATCAGAGAAGCGTATGTGACTGTTACATCAGTCGGATCGAGTGAGACAGGCTCTCTGTTTGCCGCAACCTTGAATTCGTCTCTCGGCTCACCGGCAGTGCCTGACGGTTCCTCGGAACCGCCGCCGCAGGCTGTAGCCAGCAGCATTCCAGCAGCCAGCGCAACAGCAGCGATCTTGTGCAAATACTTTTTCATCGTTTCCCTCCTTAATTTGAAATGATGACTTTCTATGTAATACAGATTCTGGATTAAGCGTTAGCCTTGAGCTGCGGGACAATGGTATCCCAAACGCTGTCGAAGATTGCCTGGCCGTTGAAGTCGTGGGACATAATCGTCACACATGCATCCTGATCAGGGAAGATGATGATATACTGGCCCGCCCAGCCGTGTCCTGCAAAGGCGTTGTCCCTGGCGCACCGCCAGAAGAAGTAGCCGTAGCCGGCGCAGCTGTCGATCGGCTGTACCTTTCCCGGAACCGCGTTATCGATCTGCTTCTTTGTCGCTTCCTCGATCCATTCTCTGGATACGAGCTGCTTTCCTTCCCATTCGCCCTTGTTGAGAACAAGCTGTGCGAAGCGGGAGAGCTCCGGTGTAGACAGATGCAGGCCGCCGCATCCGAGTGTATAGTGGCGGATGGATTCGAACCACTGG
>JAFOIY010000154.1 GCA_017420505.1 Solobacterium sp.
CCGGCTGAATTCCTGGTCATAATACCTGATGCCGGATCCTGTCCAGAATCCATTGTAGGGAATCATATCAATGCAGGCTTTCTTCAGCCTGTTTTCTTTTGTACGGGTGGAGGACTGCAGTACATTGCGCCAAAGAAGATCCAGCAGCTCCAGCAGATGTTCTGCATCCTCCTCCCGGATCAACTGTCCCATATAGGCCAGCAGAGTTTCTTCCGTACACTCATTCATCAGAATACCGTCCGGTGCCAGCTCCTGATCAACGATCATCAGTCCTCTGTCCTTCAGCTCCTCCAGATTGAAGTACATCTGCTCCAGCGCAGTCCGTCCCTCTTTGTATACCGGCTGTTTCAGGACGGTGCGGTCCGAACGGAAGACAACGGAAAAACTGTGCTCCTTTCCTCTGTCTGCCGAGAGATAGGCAGAGACAGGATACACCGGGGAGGACCGCTCCGTCTTCCTGTATTCCGCAAGGATATAGTTGGAGAATACATCCAGTGTTCCCTCTTCCGTAACCTGCTTCAGCAAATCCTTTTCGGAAAGAATGCCCTTATTCCCGAAAGGATCAAAGGGGAACACCCGGTCATGGACCGGCTGGTCCGGCAGTTTCCCGTCGGAGAATACAGCCTGCACGAACATCTGATTGGGCAGCGGGTAATAGTGGAACGCATGCGCAAAGCCGTTCTGTGCAGCGTACGCATCCATCTGCTGCTTTGTATACAGTCCTGTACGGTCATCAAAGACTCCGAAGGGTGTGTCCACAAAAGCATCGGTTTTCCCGCAGAGGTACTTCATACCCCAGCGGTTGTGGAATCCCACGAGCAGGACACCATCTTCCTTCAGCAATCCGGTCAGGACCGGAAACAGTTCCTGCGGTTTGCATCCGTTAAGATCTGTATGGTCGATCACCAGGATGCAGTCATACTGCCCGGAGGAGGGGATCTGACCGAGGACGTGTACATTGTCCACGGTCTTCAGCCGCCTGGAGATCAGACTGCGGAAGAACGGTTTTTCTTCCACTGTGTCGATCATGTGCACTCTGCCGGCAATGTATTCCGTCAATGTTCCCATCTGCCCGCCGATCTCCAGTACATTCCATTCCGGCTTCAGGGGATACCAGCAGAGCAGTGCCTTTCTCAGATCACTCAGGCAGTAGAAAAAGAAAGCATTGTGGTTGTTCCGGATATCATCGTGGAACCCGTATTTATCAATATAATCCTGGATCTCTTTATCCGTGATCATCCTTCACTGCCTCCACTACGGCATAGAATTCTTTTTTAGGATTCAGCTTCTCATCAAACAGAAGGGTTATATGCTTCTCCCTCTTATATGCTCTGTCATCCATCAGACCCCAGACAGTTACCGATTCCAGCCCGATTCCGTTTTTCACCGCATCGACAAAAGCCTGGAACAGTTCATTGTAGAGCAGTGCCGTTTTTTCGGTGTCAGGATAGTTACGGTTGGCCACATCCAGTTCTGTTACATGAACAAGACCCGTGAGTTCATTGTATGCTTTCATGGCTGACATGAACTGTGAAACATCTACATCTGTATCCAGGTGTCCCTGCATTCCGATTCCATCCACCAGCCCGTCGCCCAGCAGAGTACCGTTTCCATCAGGGTTTACAGCATCACTCTGGATCAAATGGTCCGGATTCAGTACGGTATCTCTCAGCAGGCGGATGATCTTTTCCTGCTTCTTCGGGAACCATTCATTGTAATCGTTGTAGAACAAGCGTGGATTGATATGCCGTCCTCCGTAAAGGTCTTTGTACTGTTCGGCGTAACGTGCACCGGCCTCCCGCATATACAGGAAACTGTAATAGATGTATTCAGGTCCGATGATCTGCATCCAGAGGCTGTTGGTCCGCAGGAATTCATTCCTATGGTTGGATACAGCCTCGTTGACAACATCCCATCCGGAGATGCAGTCGGCGTATCCATTGGCATAGATGTATTCAGCCGCTCCGTATATGTAGGTCTTCAGCCGCTGGATCAGCTCTTCCCGGCTGACCAGGCATGCAGGATCAAGCTGCTTAGGGTCATCATCGAGGTATACACACTGATAGTCCCGGCAGAATACCGAAAGGTTGCTCTGCCTGTGCCAGACCAGAACGTGAAGGCGCAGTTTTATATGATTCTTCTTTGCAAACGTGAGCACATGCTTCGCAGCGGGGCTGATCCGGAACAAACAGTCTGCTGCCGGATCAAAGCAGTAGAGATGCTTGAAACTGTTCTCACAGGTAATACTGTTGAAGCAGTGCAGTATCAACTGTTCCTTTTCAGGATTGCCGATTTCCATCGGAAAAGGGAATCGGGTCTTCCAGGAGTCTACTGCAACACCAAATGTAAAAAACGGACTGTACAGACGGTACAAAGACGGATATTTCCGGGCTTTCTGTCTGGACAGGACAGTATGAAAAAGATCGAATGCCAGATGATAGGCATCCCTGGTAACCGTATAGGTCCGTGGGAAAGCACGCTTTAGCTTCTTCTTGATATCCTGGATCACTGCTTTTTCCTTCTCATTTCGTCAAGGACAGCTTTGCTGTCCTGATCAACACAGATCACGGTGTTTTCCGGCAAGTGCGGTACCCGCATCTGCGGCGGAGGCAGCTGCATGTAGTCTCCGTACATGATATGCAGTACAGTATCGTAATCTTCCGGCATGTTGAACCATTCACCGTTGAACTCGCCTTTGGTCATTTTTGCCCACTGTGCATGTGTAAACTTGCCTTCGAACAGTACACCGTCGATGGTTCCCATACGTCTGGTCTTCGCCGGATCAATCCAGGCATATTTCTCAACAGCCCTGCAGAACCACTCACGGAAGGAACGGGGGAGCACATGGGTCAGATAGTTTATTCTTTTGATTCCGGTGTACTTTTCCTTTGTCAGCCGGATGTAGTCCGCCCGGATCATAACCCGCGCCAGATGGGTGAAGAACTGCTGGATCCGGTATTTCCACTGTGTGTCGGATGCACCGATCATGGGATAGACGTCAGTATAGATCCGGTGATCGATCTCCAGCTCCAGCTGATTCACCGGGCAGTAGGTTGTATTTTTCCTGTAGATCCGGTACCACAGGCATCTGCCGTTCTTTTCCGTACGGTAGGTGAGCCCGTCATACTTGTCATGCATCTCCCGGGGGAATACTTCCAGAAAGCGGTAATAATCGCTCAGAGGCATAGCGAGATCAACATCGTCATCCCAGGGAATGAAGCCCTTGTGCCGGACGGCACCCAGCAGGGTGCCGCAGTATATGGAATACCGGATACCATGTTTGTCACAGACCGATGCTATATCCTTCAATGTTTCAAACTGTATTTCCTGCAGCTGCTGAAGATCCATTGGACAATCGCCTTTCTACTCCCACGGTTCCGGCACCGTATAAACACACCTTATGCATTATACCATTTTCTTTCCAGCGAATACATTCTGCAGACCTGCCTGCCCGGAAAGACAAAGCAGGTCCGGTTTGATGCTGCCGAACAGCCTTGAAAAATGCGGTATAAAAGACAACAATAAATGTGGTGATCAACCAGTCTGCTTTTTCTGTACATTCGTGCTGAAACAAACATCGAACGGAAAAGCACCTGGTTCTTTGGACGGGACAGCTGCGGGCGGGAACCATGAAAACCGCTTGCAGATTACGGTAAAGCAGGTGATTTCCTTTACGTCCTGCTGCCTGCCGGACACAGCGCAGCAGCTGTATGTATCCCTCCAATGGCAATCACGTCTGCCCATGGCAGACAATCCTGGGTGCAAAGGATATCAGACTGAAAGATCATGCTGAGATACGACGAAGATACACTGCGGAGGATCCAGATGGTTGAACTGGAACTGCTGGAAGAAGCAGACCGGATCTGCCGGAAGAATCATATCCACTACAACATCATTGCCGGTACTTTGCTCGGTGCTGTCAGGCACGGCGGATTCATACCCTGGGATGATGACGCAGACATTGCGATGCTCAGGAGCGAATATGACCGGTTCGTGGAAGCCTGTGCAAGGGATCTGGACCATAGCCGCTTCTACTTCCAGGATCACCGCACAACACCCGGCTACCGCTGGGGATACGGAAAGCTGCGGCGCAAGGATACACTGTTCCTGCGCGAACATCAGGAACATATGCCCTATGAACAGGGCATCTTCCTGGATGTATTCCCTCTGGATGCTGTGCACAATAACTACCTGCTGCGCTGTGTGGACCAGTTCCGGTGCTTCTGCCTGCGGAAAGCGCTGTATGCCAGAGTCGGAAAGACCGCGGACAGGAACAGGTTCAAGCGGGGCATCTACCGGATGCTGGACCGGATTCCGGAGGAAGCGCTGAAGCGCAGGCTGGACCGTATGATCCTTCATGCCCCGGAACACAGTGACTATGTACGGATCCTGATGTTTCCGACACCCAACAGGACCTATGCCTACCGCAGGAAATGGTATGAAGCGAGCAGGGATACAATGTTTGAAGGACGTGTGTTCCCGGGCATTGCGGAATACGATGAATACCTGCGGTTCAAATACGGAGACTACCGGGTTCTTCCCCCGGAGGAGGAGAGGAAGGTACACCCCGTATCAGCCTTGAAACTACCATGACGTATACGGAGATCTACAGACTGCTCAATGAAAGGAATCTGATCATATTCGGCACAGGATTCGTAGCCGGCCAACTTTACTATGCACTGGAAGAAAAGAATCTGGCGGACAGGATCAAGTGCTTCACGGTTACGGAATGCCGCGGGAATGCCGTATTCCATGGCAAGCCGGTGATTGCGTACCGGAATGTGGACGTTGCGGATGACGACGTCGTCCTGGCTGCAGTGCACCCCTCAGCCTTTGACACCCTTCCGCAGAAGGAAGGCGTGCAGATGATCTCCGTGAATTCCTTTCTCTGCGACATGCTGTACGGACCGGCTCTGCGGGAAGAGATGATTCCTACCAACTGGATCCGCCTGCACCAGAATGAAGACGAATACTGGATTGCTGTACGCTACGCAGCCATCCGTTCCTACTTCCTGCAGGAATCCATGGGCAGGCATGTATACCTCAAAGCGATGCAGCTGCACTGCAGCAGAGAGACAGCAGAACGGCGTCTGCAGTACTTCATCAGGCTGATGAAGACAGTAACGACAAAAGGGTACGACCAGACGAAACCCATCTTCCTGACGGAAGACGATGAAGTGATCGACGGTCTGCACAGGCTGGCCATTGCGGCCTATACCGGACTGAGAGCCGTCAACTGCCGGGTCTACCCGAACAGTGAAAAGTACTATGAACTGCTGGATGAGAGGAACCGGGTCAGTGAACTGTTCCTCAGGGAAAGCGGGTTCACCGATGAAGAAATCGACTATCTGAAAGCATGCAAGAGGATCTGCGGATGAATGAAACAGTGAGCCTGATCCTGCCGGTATACAATGTCGCAGACTATCTGGATCAGTGCATGGAAAGTGTCGTCAGCCAGACCTACAGGAACCTGGAGATTCTGCTGATCAATGATGGATCTACGGACAGTTCGGCAGAGAAATGCCGGGAATGGGCACGGAAAGACCCCCGGATCGTTTTTATCGACAAGGAAAACGAAGGAGTGGCGAAGACGCGCAATCTGGGTGTGGACCTGGCCAAAGGAGAAGTCCTCGGTTTTGTGGACCCGGATGACTGGCTGGAACCGGATTACGTAGAGAAGCTGCTGAGCAGGATGCAGGAAACAGGCGCAGAATACGTAGAGTGCGATCTCTGGCGGTACAATAACCGGAACGGATCCCGGATCTACCGTTCCTGCGGCAGCCGGATGGGGGTTCCCTATACACTGGAAGAACACATGAAGTACGGTCCGACAGCACTGTACAAGGCTCTCAGCAGGAAGCCCCTGTGGGACCGGAACCGGATCCGCATCCCCTCGGTATCCTTTGAATCGCCTGCTGTCTACTCACTGATACTCGCCCTGGCCGAAGGGACAGCCTATGTACCGGAAGCTCTGTACTGGTACCGCCGTTTCCGCCCGGAATCCCTGGTGGAGACAGGCTATGCCGCAAAGGACGGTACAGCGAACAATACACTGGGAATTGACGCTATGCGCTTCCTGGTCCATGAATTCCAGCGCTGCGGTCTGTACAGCCGGTACAGGGATGTTCTGGAAGGGGTGATCAAGTACCGTCTGAGCGATATTCTGGCCATGCAGTTTCACCGGAAGAGTCCGGAGGATTTCCGTGAGCTGGTCCGGAACTGCCGGAACTTTCTGGAAGAACAGTTCCCGGAAGGGGACAATCAGGTTTATCTGTGCTGGGGCAGCTACACACTGAACCGGATTCTGGTGCATCTGGATATTCTGCAGGATCCGTTCTGCCGCTTCAGTTTCTCCAGCATGGTCTCCTTGCTGGAACCAGCAAAGGATACACCGGCAGTACGGCATCCGAACCGGTACAGGGAAATGATGATCAACCGGGAGATCCAGCAGGATTTCTGCCGGATTTCCGCGGAAAGGAAGCCGCAGACCGTATTCATCGATCTCATGGAAGAACGATTCGGCCTCCTGGAATGGCACGGCAGATATCTGACGGACAGCGATGCCCTGCAGGGCAGTGATTCATACACCGCGTTCTGCAGCGAAGGAAGAAGGATTCCGGCCGGCAGCGAAGAGAAAAGGATTCTCTGGCAGCGGGCATTCGAGCGTTTCCTTGACCTGGCGGGAAGACAGACAAAAGTCATTGTGATCAGGACCCTGCTCAGTGAACGAAAGGGTGACCTGCAGTCACAGGAAGAATATGCAAACATCGCAGACATCCGGGGAAGCCAACCGGATCCTGGACGGGTACTACCGCTATATTGAAGAGAACCACCCGGAGATTCCGGTAATGGAAAC
>JAFOIY010000155.1 GCA_017420505.1 Solobacterium sp.
ATCCCGCCACCTGCCCTTTTCCTTCTCATAGACAAGCGCAAAAATCACTTCGTAGCCGGAACGGGACAGCTCTTCCAGCGCTTCCGCATCCTCCTGCGTCAATGCCTGGTTGTCTCCGATCCGTACGGCATTCTCCTGCATGCTGCAGGGGCCGACATAGATCTCCTGTACACCGGGTTGGATGCCGCGGAGCAGGTCTGCCATGTCCGCCGCATTCCGGGCAAGAAGGAAGTAACGGTCCTTGCTGGCAAGAACCTTATCCTTCTTCTCTTCCCATTCCGCTTTCGACCAGACAAAAACCTTCCTGCCCGGTGCCGCGGAACGGTAGGACATCTTCAGCAGCGGTACGGATGCGGCCGCATCATTGACCGCAATCAGACCCTCACAGGGGAATGCCTTCACCCAGTTCACGACAACCTGGCCGTGGATCAGACGATCATCGATTCTGAGCAGAACGATCATATTTCTTCCTCTTTCCCCTGAATATCCAGCGCCGCAATGCTCGCAGTGCCTTCCTGCAGGATCCTCTCCTGCACATCGTCACGGTCCCGGTTGATCCAGGCTGCCAGGGTCATGGCCAGATTCAGACCGCCGTATACACCCTTGACCGGGATGCCCGCCTGCACCAGTTCATCCAGCGCCATGGTCATCGGAGAGCCGCCCAGCAGATCGCACAGCAGAAGAACACCGCTGTCCGCAGGATCCTGGATTCCTTCCCGCACCTTGTGCCGGAAGGAAACACTATCATCCTTGTCCGTCAGGCAGAAGCACCGGATTCCGTCCGTCTCGCCCAGCATCATCGCCGCAGCCGAATACACACCTTCCGCAAGCGTTCCATGGCTCACCAGAATCAGTACTGTATTCATATTCTGCCCTCCTTCAGTTCCTTCAGGAACACGGTAAACGACGGATAGACTGCACAGAGCGCCCGGGTCTCATCATCAGGCTCCGTGAGGTCCGGAATCAGGACTGTACGGCATCCTGCCGCGTACCCTGCCTTCACACCGTTCTTACTATCCTCGAACACCCAGCAGTCTGCCGGTTCCACACCCAGCCGTTCACAGGCCTGCAGGAAGATATCCGGTGCCGGTTTTCCTCTGGCAATCTGCCTGCCGCTGATGACTTCCCGGAAATACTGTGCTGTACCGGACACATCCAGATAATGGGTAATCCAGGACATCGGTGAACTGCTCGCCACCGCCATCACATATCCATGGTCCCGGAACCATTCCAGCAGCTCCAGCGTACCTTCCTTCAAAGTCACATAATACTTCATCCGCTCAACGGACCGTTCCTGCCATTTCCGTTCCACCACCGATCCGTCCGGCACAGAAAAATACTGTTCCAGGATCCGGTACATCTTCTCCCCGCCGGTGCCGCACACTTCTCTCGTAAAGTCCGCACCGAGGGATACCCCGTATTCCCTGCCGAGCTCGAACCAGATCTCCATGTAGATCCGTTCTGTATCGAACAGCGTTCCATCCATGTCGAAAACAGCACCGCGAAGCGTCATAGAATCCCTCTAGAACTCAATCTCAAAAGCGGGATGATCCTTGTCCACAAAGCCGGTAATGACTTCCGCGCTGAAGTACTTCTTCAGCAGCTCTGCCAGTTCATCCCTTGCCGCAATCACCTTGTCTTCGTTGAAGCCCGCAAACCCGTCGATCGGATAGATAACGGTCTTTGTGTTCTCATCGATCTTGCCGATCTCGCTCTGCCGCCATGTCCAGCGCCTTGTACGCACCTCATGGCCGCAGACATAGACCAGCTCGCCCGCATCGGGATTGTCTTCTTCCGTGCTGCCGAACGGGATGAATGTATCCCCGTCAACCGCAAAGCGTACTTCCAGATCCTCATCGTGCATCGTATCCAGATCATGCGTTCCCATCGGAATCTCGTACTTTACCGAAACGGCATTGTTCAGGTCCACCAACGGATTGATGGAAGGCATGCCTATGCCCTTGGAGATGCGGGTGAGCAGCGCCTCTGCAGAACAGGTGAACTTGTTCGGATTCATGCCCAGTGTACGGAACGCTTCCCGGTACGGCTGCACATCCGGCATCTCCTTGACCTTCACCCCGGCCAGCTTTTCCGCCAGTGCTGTGTAGTTCTCCTCCAGCATCGCTGTAATCTCCGGTACAGGCTTGGTATTGTCCGCATCCTTTACACATACTACGCCGACAATCACATCCGGCAGTTTTTCAAACACTTCATCCGCAATCACATACTTCATATTCAAGCCTCCTGTCATTTGACCGCTTCATTGATCAGACCGTCCAGTTTATCCGGTTCCAGATAACCCGGTATGTATCCAAGATAATAGCCGTCCGGCTTCATGATGAACGTTGTCGGATATCCCTGGATACCGTAGTTGTACGACACCTGGAAATCCGTATCATAGAGAACCTCCATCGTATAGCCGTTGTCACTCATCCACTGCTCTACCTCTTCCACTGTACCTTCCCCGTTGAAGCCGGGTGCGGCGATCAGCAGGATCTTGATGTCATCCCGGGTCTCTTCCAGTGTCTGCAGATGCGGCAGTTCGATTTTGCAGTAGGTACACCACGTACCGAAGAAGTTGATGATGATGCCGGTACCGTCGAAATCGGACAGGGAAACAGATTCCCCTTCCCCGTTCATCAGACGGAAATCGTAGTGCTCGATATCCCGCAGTTCAACGGTATCCTGGGTTTCCGCCGGCACATCCGGCTCCACTGCCTGTATGCGCTGTGTACCCCGCACGATCATATAGACACCCATGCCGAACACAACCGCTGCACCGAGCTTCGACGTCCATTTCACCACATCCCTGTGCTTCTTCAGCAGGGAGAGCATCTCTTCCGTAAAGAGTCCGAGCAGGACAAACACCAGAATGAAGCCCAGGGAGTACGCTGCGATGTAGAACCAGCCCACCATCGGCGAGGGGCTCAAGGACGCCGCAGCGATCGCGGATGCCAGAAGCGGCCCGATGCACGGGCTCCAGGCAAAGCTGAAGAAGAAGCCCATCAGCCAGGCCTTCCCGGCACTCATCGGTCCGCGGGGATCAAATCCAGCGCGGTACTCCTTTTCCAGCAAAGGAATACGGATCAGTCCGAAGGAGAACAGACCCATAATCACCAGGAAGAAGCCGCCCAGAAACAGGAATACGGTTTCATGCCGGCGGAAAAAGGCACGCAGGACGTTGGAGCCGAGCCCTGCCAGGAAGAATACCGTACAGATGCCCAGTACAAAGAAGAAGGTCATTCTGATGGTATACTTCTTGCGCTTTCCCGGTTCCTCGTCCTGGGCGCCGGATATCAGATAGCCGATGTACAGCGGTACCAATGGAAGAACACACGGAGAAAAGAAGGAAAGAAGACCTTCCAGAAACAGACCGAACATACTGCCGATGGAACTGCTCATTACAATATCACTCCCGGAGGCAGGATCCTCAGCAGTGCCGCTGCCAGCGTGAGGATTCCCACTGCCGCAGTATACAGAGCACAGAGCCTGAGGCTGCTGTATTTACAATACCGTAAAAACGCTGCACTCACCAGTACAGATACAGCAAATGCTGCAGCTGTTCCGGTACAGAGCAGTACAAGCATCCCGGTTGACAGGGACGCAATGCCGGAAAACAGGCCGAAGAGACCGCTGCAGATAAGGATGCAGGCAGTGCAGAGGAAGGAGAACCGGAGGGCTGCCGTACGCTTCAGACCGGCAATCAGACAGCCGGACAGTGCACACAGCAGGCATCCCGTTCCCGGCAGAAGGTACAGCGCCTGCAGCACACCGGCTTTCAGAGCGGTCTGCCAGGAGACGGATGTCTGCCTGCCCCGCCTGCCTGAGGCGTACAGCAGCACGAAACCCGACAGAATTGTGATCAAAGATACATAGAAAGGTGCCAGCAGCCTGGTGCGGAGCTTTCTGCCGAACAGCAGATACAGAGCACCAAGCAGGGAGGCTTCACAGAGCAGTGCAATGCCGGGATACCGGCTTTCTTCCTTGACGGCATTGCGGATCCCGTACTTCATCTGCAGTGTGAGCAGGATCCCGCAGCCGCATCCAAGGCGCAGTGCAGCAGACAGAATCTCCAGAAACAGATGATTGTCCGCCGCGGTTTCACTTACGGAAAAAGGCAGAAACCCTGCCAGCAGCACCTTATGTACATCCGTACCGACCGCAAGGCATTCCACAATTGCAGATACGATCCCGTATACCCATGATTTCAGAAATTCTATGAACCAGCCCATGCTCAGAAAACCTGCTTCATTATACCATACGTTGAACGCCGACCTTGATTCCGTTAAGATAGGACCAGGGAGGACATTCTATGTACTATCCAGCATTCCCACAGAAGGGATATACACTCGGCATCTGCGCGCCCAGCGCCGGTGTCGGCAGAAAGCTCGAATCCTTTGATCAGTCACTGGCCGTCCTGCGCAGGACATGGGCCGTCAAGGAAACAAAGAGTGTACGGGTGAATGATCTGCGCAGCACGGACGCTGCCGGGCGGGCAGATGAACTGAAGCAGTTGTTCCTGGACCCGGAGGTCTCTGCTGTACTGTGTGCGTCGGGCGGAGATTTCCTGT
The DNA here is from genome assembly GCA_017420505.1 of Solobacterium sp. Taxonomy (GTDB): domain Bacteria; phylum Bacillota_I; class Bacilli_A; order Erysipelotrichales; family Erysipelotrichaceae; genus Bulleidia. Next base: position 4,572 of record JAFOIY010000155.1, read on the forward strand.
ATGAGATCCTGCCCTGTGTGGACTGGAAAGCGATTGTGGATCACCCCAAGTGGATTATGGGTGCCTCGGATCCGACCTCCCTGCTGTTCACCCTTACGGTGAAATACGGCATATCAACCCTTTACGGGCACAATGCCGGTGCCTTTGATATGGTTCCCTTCCACTCTTCCCTGCAGGACTGCCTGGACATCCTGGCCGGCAGGAATCCGGTACAGTACAGCAATGATCTGATCTCATCCGACGCACCGTTCTCGGATGGTCCGCTGCACTTCGACCGTCCGCATGCCTGGCATTCTTCTGTGAACGAACTGCATGCCAGCGGACGCTGCACCGGCGGCTGCATCGATGTGCTCAAGGACCTCATCGGCACCCCTTACGCACCGGTCCGGGAATACATCGATCAATATGCAGAGGACGGCTTCATCTGGTACTTCGATGACTTTGCGCTCAGTGCGGAAACGTTCTACCTGACACTGCTGCAGATGAAGTATGCCGGCTGGTTCCGCAATGCAGCAGCGGTACTGATCGGCAGGGTCATCTTCCCCTCTTCCAATACCGGCATGACCTATGAAGAGGCTGCCCGGCGTGCGCTGGGTGATATCCCCTTCTTTACAGAAGCGGATATCGGCCATACACCCGGCGCTATGACCATGATCAACGGTGCCGTCATGAATCTGGACTATTTCAAAGGAAAAGCAAAGGTTTCATTTGTATTACGGTAATGTTTGGTGCTATAATCCCTTGTGCACGGGGTTTTAGCTCAGCTGGGAGAGCGTCCGGTTCGCAATCGGAAGGTCGAGGGTTCGAATCCCTTAAGCTCCACCATAAAGCAGGACAGTACTGTCCTGTTTTCTTTCTCCCCAGAAAACCCGCTATAATGAAATCAGAACGCAGGAAGACGGAAACACACAAGTGTACGGAGGACCGGAAATGAAACGAATGAATATCCTGCTCTTCACCGACTTTGAATCCCTGGACGTATTCGGTCCGGTGGAAGCTTTCGGCATGAGCGGACAGTATGACATACACTACGTATCCATGGACGGCGGAATGATCACGAACCGGCACGGAATCCGCATTGAAACAGAGAAAGCTGAACCTGTTCCGGGAGAGCTCTGGCTGATACCCGGCGGTCCCGGTACACGGCCGCTGGCAAAGGATCCCGCCTTTATAGAGCGTCTGGACGCACTGCTGGTGGATGCCGGAGCGATCCTGACTGTATGCACCGGCTCCGCACTGCTGGCCTGCACCGGCCGGCTGGACGGCAGAAAGGCAACATCCAACAAGAACTCCTTCGAATGGGTGAAGAGCTGCGGCAGGAACACGGACTGGCAGCGGGAAGCACGCTGGGTGAAGGACGGGAGTATCTATACAAGCGCCGGGGTATCCGCAGGCATCGATATGGCGCTGGGCTGGCTGGAAGACACGTTCGGACCGGAAACAGCACAGGAAGCCGCGGACCGGATGGAATACCACCGCAATACAGACGCAGACCATGATGATTTCTGAGGAGGACTGACTGTGGAACTGATCATCGCAACGAATAATGCCGGCAAAGTCCGGGAATACAAGGATATCTTCCAGCCTTTCGGGTATGAAGTATTCTCCCAGAAGGAAAAAGGAATCTACATCGATGTAGAGGAAACCGGCACTACCTTCGAAGAAAACGCATACCTCAAAGCGAAATCCGTCTACGATCTCACGCATACCTGTGTCATCTCCGATGACAGCGGTCTGGAGGTCACAGCCCTGAACAATGAACCGGGCATCTACTCCGCCCGCTACAAGGGGCTGGAGACGGAAGCGGAACGCCGTCAGGCCATCCTGGATGGTCTGAAGGACAAAGAGGACCGGAGCGCCCGGTTCATCTGCTGCATCTGCTTCATGGACGAAACCGGGGAAGCGCATCTCTTCAAAGGGATCTGGCACGGTGTCATTGCGGACCGGCCGGAAGGATCCAACGGGTTCGGCTACGATCCGATCTTCATCTCGGAAGACGCAGACGGGAAAACCACCGCCAGCCTGCCGATCTCCTTCAAAGAAACCTATTCCCACCGTGCAAAGGCCGTGGGGATGCTGATGGAATATCTGAACAACAACAGAAAGGAAAACCTATGATCTACCGTGACTTCAAGGGACTGTCCCTCTCCATGCTCGGCTTCGGCACCATGCGCCTTCCACTGAAGGAGGACGGCGCAATCAATGAAGAGCTCGTTGCTGAAATGACCGACTACGCACTTTCCCACGGTGTCAACTACATCGACACTGCGTGGCCCTACATGAACAACCGTTCCGAAATGGTCATGGGACGGATCCTGGAGAAGTATCCCCGGGACAGCTATTACCTGGCCACCAAGTACCCCGGTCATATGATCGTTGAAAAGTACGACCCGCAGGATGTCTTTGAGCGCCAGCTGAAGAAGCTGCGCACGGACTACTTCGATTTCTATCTGCTGCACAATGTCTACGAGAACTCGATCCAGGTCTATGAAGATCCCCGGTGGGGCATCATCGACTATTTCCTGGAGCAGAGAAGGCTGGGCAGGATCAAGCACCTCGGCTTCTCCTGCCATGGAGATATTCCCCTGCTTAAGGAGTTCCTGGACAAGTACGGAGATGAAATGGAGTTCTGCCAGATCCAGATGAACTGGCTCGACTGGAAGCTGCAGAAAGCAGAAGAAAAGTACAGGATCCTGACGGAAAGAGGCATTTCGGTATGGATTATGGAGCCGGTGCGCGGCGGCAAGCTGGCGTCTCTGGAAGAAGCAGATCTGAACACACTGCATGCGCTTCATGAGGGCAGCGCGGCTTCCTTCGGCTTCCGCTGGACCCAGCAGTTCCGCAATGTGACCATGGTGCTCTCCGGTATGTCCAGCATGGAACAGATGATCGACAACGTTGCGTCGTTCGACCATGAAGATCCTACAGGGGAAGCGGAGAACGCTGCGCTGGAAGCCATCGCTGCATCGATGATGGATCTGATTCCCTGCACCGCCTGCCGGTACTGCTGCGATGGCTGTCCGATGGGTCTGGATATCCCCGATCTGCTGTACAAGTACAACCAGCTGCGCGGCGGAGCAGGCAGTACCATAGCGATGCAGCTGGATGCCTTCCCGGAAGACAAGCTTCCTTCCGCCTGCATCGGTTGCGGCGCCTGCGCAGCCATCTGCCCGCAGAGGATCGCCATCCCCGATGAGCTGGCAAAGTTCACCGAAGCACTGCAGGCTGTACCGAAATGGGCGGATATCTGCAAGGCACGGGAAGAAGCGGAGAAGAAAGCCAGAGCGGAAGAGAACGCCTGATTCCCTTTCATACGAAAACCTCTCTTCGGAGAGGTTTTTTGAAGATACTGGATCCTCCAGCATACTCAAAAAGCGGATCGTTTGATCCGCTTTTCTGTACTACTTTTTGAAATTCCTGTCGATGAACTCCTTCAGGATCGGGAAGACGATCTCCGGGAAGTCGGCAATCACTTCGTGTGATGCATCGGGAATGACATGGAGCTCCGAGCCGGGGATGGCATCGGCGATTTCCTTGTTGGCTTCCAGATCGCAGATGAAGTCCTTGTCACCGCAGATCTGTACGACCGGCAGATTGACATTCTTCAGGTCCGGAATCAGGTTGAAGTGCGCCAGTTCGTTGGTGAACTGATACTGGATCAGATCATCATTGCTCAGACCGCGTTTCTGACCGTTCATGATGTCCTTGAGGTTGAACCTGCCCTTGCCGTGGTACAGCGGCAGCATAATCTCACAGTACTCATCGAACGTGATCTCTCCCTTGAAGACCGCGCCGGAAGTCCAGGTCTCATACTGCTTTTCCGTTCCGTACTCCTTGACATGTGCTGCGACGCGAGCATTGTCGATCGCAGCAGCGTTGCCTGCTGTAGAGAGAATCATCGCCCCGTACAGATGCTCAGGATGATGTGCGATGTAATACTGCGCTTTCATTCCGCCGTAGGACTGGCCCAGGATGAACACTTTGTCGAGACCGAGATACTCACGCAGTGCTTCTGCATCTTCTACGTTCTGTTTGATGGAGCTTGTATGAACGTCCTTGCGTTCGCTGCGGCCGGTATTCCTGTCATCGATATAGATCAGCTGGCAGTACTCTGAGAGCGGAGAAAGGTCAGGCATGAAATGCGTGTGGTCGGATCCGGGCCCTCCGTGCAGAACGAGACAGACCGGCTTCTCTCTCATAACCGGACCGTCCGGGACATACTGAAGACCTTCTACATCAAAGAAAATACGGTATCCGTTTACTGTTGCATACATAGTCTTTTCTCCTTTTCCCTATTTTAGAATGATGCTGTTCTGCGTTCAATGACTGCAGCCGGTCTTTTCTTCCCCGCGGTCAGGAAAACCGGAGCCTTCACTCTGGTTCTATTTCACTGTTATACGATATACAATCCCGTCGGCCAGCACGGTTGCCTGCCCGGGTTCCTTGGTCTGGAGTGTATCCGTTACGACGAGCGGATCCGAGCTGAATCCTTCTTATTTTTCAATTTCCCCTGTCCAGTCCAGAATGCCGCCGAATTCATAGATATTTGTGTATCCCATGTCTGCCAGCTTCTGTGCCGCATCTCTGCTGCGGCTGCCGCTGCGGCAGTAGACCAGAATGATCTGATCAAGATCCGGCAGTTCTTCCGGCTTCTCCGTGCCGATGCTCTCGTTCGGAATCAGGACCGCGCCCGGAATATGCCCTTCATCGTATTCAAGCTGGCGGCGTACATCTACGATGATGTGTCCGTCATCCTTGGCCATCATTTCCTTTGCGGCCTCCTGGCTGATATGGGTATAGCTTCCGCCCGCAGCCTGGGACTCCTCTTCATCCTTGTTGAACAAACACCCGGCCAGCAGCACAACAGCACTCACCAGAGCAATCCAGAACCTTTTCAGCATCGTATTCCTCCTTATGCCGCAATCAGTCCACCAGGCGGGAAATCATTGCGGTCCCCGCCAGCGGGCATTTGGTGTAGCAGATGCCGCAGTCATCACAGTCCATGTACCTGATGTAGCATTTGCCGTCTTCTCCCATATGGATGGCCCCTTCTACACAGTTGTCCATGCAGGATCCACATCCTGTACAGGCATCCGTGATGGAATAGGTCATAGGCAGTTTTTCTCCGCCTCCGAAAGCGAAGCGCAGTCTACGGATCTTTTCTTCTGCGTACAGGTGGAAGATCTCACCGTCACCCTTCTCCAGCTTGAAGACGCTGACGATACTGAAATTCTTTCTGTACATCTTTACGGTTCCGGGATTGAGCTTGAAGAATTCATCCCATACCCATGTATCGGTAACCGGAATCTCTTTCACCCACACTCTCAGCTTCAGAGAATAGAGTGAGTCCACTGCACTGCAGATTACGATTTCCGGCCGCTCCATCAGCTGTTTGTAGAACGGCTTGCCTTTCGACGTCATGAAATACAGTTCTCCGTCCGGCAGCATATTGTAGTCAATCAGCCTGTTCTCCGGCTGACCGTTGTTGACCGTCGCTGTCGGGAAAAAGCTGGTATCCCTGATCAGTTCAAAAACCTTCTGTCTGATCTCCTCTTCCGTATTCTCGTCCGTAAGTCCCCACAGAATGTTCTTCAGTTCCCAGTTTACCGGTGTGTTTGCCATTGTTTTTCCCTCTCTTAGCTTTGTTTACCCTAATCATACATCGAAGTGTTCCGATTCCCGCTTACTGATGTACCGGATCATACAGACAACTGTCCCGTCTTTCTTCTGAACGCAGTACTATATACCAAAAAAGCAGGTTTCCCTGCTCTTTTACTGTACGTAGTGGATCCTGCTCTCGTCGAACCGGTCCTGCTGTTTCCGCTCTTCTGCCGGGTAGCCATAAGCGAAGATGGCAAATGCCCGCAGGCGATCCGGCAGATGGAGTATCTCCTCCACCGCCTTCATCTTGTGCTCCTCCGGTGCAATCCCGATCCAGACACCGCCGAGTCCCTGCGCATCTGTCTCCAGCCACATGTTCTCCACGGCGATCGACATATCGACCTGGGCGTAGATCGGGTGCCTGCAGTCTGTACGGTAGACCGGTACGATGGCGGCAGGAGCGTCCGCTGTCATGCCTGCATAGGGGCTCGCTTCCGACAGTGCCTTCAGCGTATCCTTGTTGGTTACGACATAGAACTCCCAGGGCTGCTGGTTGGAGGCTGAGGGTGCCTGCATCGCTGCCCGGAGAATCGCTTCTGTCTTCTCCGGTTCCACCGGTCTGTCCTGGTATTTCCTGATACTGACTCTATGATAAATGCTGTTCATGGTTATCTCCTTCATCACAAGCGTACTGTTCAGAGTGTATCGAGCATGGCGCCTTCCATGCCGCATACAGCTGCACCGATCTGCGATGCGTACTGCAGTGCAGATACCGGATCATCCCCGCGCAGGACACAGGCCAGGAAAGTGCCGCAGTGCGCGTCCCCGGCACCGGTACCGTCAACGATCTCTTCCAGCGCTTCTGCAGGGCACTGGTAGTACCCCCTGTCATACCTGACGCAGGATCCGTTTCCCCCATCGGTGATGACTACAGTGTTCTTCGTCCGCTGATACAGCGCTTCTGCACACTCCTGCATACTGCAGTCTTTATCCAGCAGTGTACGGGCTTCCCGCAGATTCAGATGCAGCATAGGATGGAGTGCCAGCAGACGCTCTGTTCTCTCCTGAGGTATATTCGCCAGGCGGACACCCGGGGCATAGCAGAACGTAAGTTCGGGATGTTCCTCAAAGAAACGGATGATGTGTTCGCCGCCTTCTTCTTCAATCTCCAGACCGCAGCAGTACCCCAGTGCGTAGTCTTCTGTATTCAGACCGTCCAGCCAGCCCCTGCGGAACTGATATTCCGCGCCATGGACGGAAAGGAACGTCCGGTCGCCTGCCCTGTCCACGATGCAGTAGCAGCACCCGTTTTCCTCGTCACTCGTGAACAGTGCATGCATGCCGCGCTTCTGCAGCTCTTCACGGACGAAATCCGCGTAGATGCCGGTGCCGACAGGGGATGCCAGGTCATACGGTACATCCAGCAGCCGGAACATATTCGCAATGTTGCAGGCACAGCCGCCGAGCCGCATCTTCTGCATCCGGGCATTTGCGTCCCCTTCCCGCTCCGGCAGACGGTCAACGCGGATCGTCACGTCCACAACGGTGGAACCGATGATCAATGCTTTCTTCATGCGTTTTCTCCTGCACCGATCAGAGCCCGGTAGAGCGCGATGAAGGCGACGCTGAACAGACAGCCGCCGATGATGTCCGTCAGCCAGTGCTGGCCTGAAAGCAGGCGCAGGACCGGAGCGAGGACACAGAATGCTCTGAGCACCAGGACCAGTTTCGGATCATAGCCCCGGCAGGACTGTGCGTAGACGGATGCACAGCCGAAGATGGCAATGGTAACCATCGTATGGGAGGAAGGATAGGAAGCTTCCAGTACACCGTCCGGTGTCACCGGCCGGTAATTGATGATCATCTTTTCGAACACAAAGTACAGAATGATTACACCCAGGAATACGGCACCGAGGCAGAGCAGCCGGAAATCCACCTTGAACAGGCTCTTCTTCCGGAACAGCTGCACTGCTCCCTTCAGTGCGAACGCAGCTGCAGTAAGAATGGCACCGATGGCCAGAATCTCACTCAGAATATCAAAGATCTTCCGCTCACCGATCAGATCAAACACTGTTTTGTTGAGGCTCGCGAAGCCTACTTCGGATCCAAGCGGACCGACCGCCTCCACACCGACCTTCTTCACCAGTACGGTAAACACCACCGCGCACACAGTGTACACTGCTGCACGGATCGCTGCACTTCTGTTCTTCATAGCAATACCATTCCTTCAATCACTTCTATACAATAGCACGCCCAGCCAGCAAGCACACTTCAAAAAGATGAAAACCCGGTGCTTCCGGATGCTTTTCCTTTTTACCGGCGGATTGCTGATACGATCCGTCCACGATTATAATATTTCTATGAGCCTGGAAACCGATCTTTTCCGCAAACTGATTCCCGATCCTGATAAACTGCTTTCCTACGGCTTTGTCCGGGAAGACGGTCTTTATGTCTGCAGACAGCGCTTCATGGATGACCGTTTTCTCGCCGAGATTACCGTCGGCGGTAAGGAAAAGATCAAAGGAAAGGTCATCGACCTGGACCTGGAAGAAGAATACGCACTGGTCCACGTACCGGTACGCAACAGCTATGCCGCAGAAGTGCGCAGTGCCTATCTTGAGATTCTCGAAAGCATCGCCAGGGAATGCTTCGTTCCCGGAGAATTCCTCACCGACCAGGCAAACCGTCTCGCTTCCTGGATCCACGAACGCTGGGGCGACCGTCCCGACAAGCCCTGGAAGAAGGACAACGGCTACACCGTTATCCGCAACCATGACACCAGCAAATGGTACGGCATCATCGGAGAGATTCCCCGCAACCGTTTTGAACCGGATGCCGGCGAGGAGACCGTAGAAGTACTGAATCTGAAAGTGCCGGAAGACAGAATGCAGGCATGCCTGGCAATCAAAGGCATCTACCCTGCTTTCCATATGAACAAGAAGAATTGGGTCTCCGTCATACTGGATGAAGACGTCAGTGATGAAGCACTGCAGAAGCTCATCGAAGAGAGCCGTTCCTTCACAGTTATCCGGAAAAGCGGACTGGCGGAACATGACTGGCTCCTGCCTGCCAACCCGGCCATCTACGATGCGCTGGGTGCGTTCAGAGCCAACCCGCTGCACTACTGGCCGACCCGGAAGAAGATGTCCAAGGGAGACACGGTCTACCTCTACTACGCTGCCCCGTATTCCTGCCTCATTCTGCGCTGTACAGTCATCGGACATAATGCCGAAGGATGGACAGGGCTTATGGCCCAGGAATTCTACGATAAGGGACAATATCCTCTGAATGAACTGAAAGCGCACGGTCTCAACACCGTACGCTTCGTTACCCGTATACCAACAGAACTAAAGACATGGTTGGAGAGCACACAAGGAGAAATACAATGAAGGAAAACCTCTGCAAAGCCGCAGTAGAAGCCCGCAGGAATGCCTACTGCCCCTATTCCCGCTTCATGGTCGGTGCCGCCGTTCTCGGAGAAAACGGCAAGGTCTACACCGGCTGCAACATTGAAAACGCCAGCTACGGCATGACGGTATGCGCAGAGCGTGTAGCCATCTTCAACATGGTAGCGGACGGCTGCCGGAAGTTCACCGCCCTTGCTGTCGCCGGAAGCGGAAAGGAAGACAGTGCACCCTGCCTTGCCTGCCGCCAGGTCATGACTGAATTCTGCAAGGACCTGGAGGTTCCTGTCTACGTTACCAACCCGGACGGTGATGTCTGGAGCCACACGATGCAGGAAATCTGCCCCCTGCCCTTCATGACCTTCGAACCAAGCACAGACTACAAAAAATAAGAGAGGATGATTCCTCTCTTATTTTGAAATTGTCTTTGAGATCAAGGGTTCCATGATCCCTTCCGCACCGGTCAGTGCCAGAATGCACATCAGGTTTTTCCTGGTTCCTTCCGATGCCCCTTCCGGTTCATACCACTCACTGATATCATGCGTACCGCCGGAGCGGCCTCCGCAGGAGATCGTTACCGCCGGAATGCCCAGGGACAGCGGAATGTTTGCGTCTGTACTGGACAGCGGCTCCATCTCCGGCTCAATGCCGCAGACTTCAAACGCCGCCTTTACAATGGACACAATCTCACAGTCTTCTGCCTGAACACCACCATAGGATCCACCGATTTCCTCGTAGGAAACGGTCACCTTTGCCTCATAGTCTTCCTTGTGGGCAAACTTCTTCTCCTGCATCACACTGCGTTCCTGTGTCCAGCGGTCATACTCTTCCGCTGCACATTCCTGTGCAATGCGCAGGCATTTGTCCCGGAAGTCTTCCATGACTCTGGCATCCGCGCTGCGGACGTCCATGGTGAACGAGCACTCACTGGCAATGGAGGTTACACCCGTACCGCCGCTCACCGTGGATACGTTGAAGATCGTAAACGGATCTTCAGGAACACGTTCCTGGGAGATGCGGGCAATGGCGCGTCCCATGCACATCACCGGATTCACCACGCCCCAGGAGCCCATGGAATGGCCTCCCGGACCGCGGAACGTAATCCGGTACTGTACATCGGACACAGCACCGTAGGTCAGCCCCTTGCCGCAGCCATCGATGGACACGAACGCGTCCACCTTGGTGTTTTTGGTATTGAAGATATGCCGGACGCCCCGGAAATTGCCCATGCCTTCCTCACCGACATCTCCGCCGATGATCAGCGTGCATGCCGGCTTCAGGTCCGCGGCCTTCATCGCCCGCAGAATGGCAAGGATCTCCGCATCTCCCCGTGTATCATCACAGATGCCCGGGATGCAGATCCGGGTTCCTTCCCGCCTGTCCTCCAGTACGGTATCCATAGGGAACACCGTATCCAGATGGGCTGTCACCATCACCACCGGTCCGTCTTCCGGTCCCGGAATGATCGTGAAGGTGTTGCATACTTCATCCTGGAAGGTCTCGTATCCCAGCTCCTCGATCATTTCCCGGAAGCGGGCCGCCTTGGCTTCTTCGTGGTTGGAATAGGCAGGAATCAGCGTCAGCTCTACCTGCTGCTCAATGGTATGTGCCTCGTCTTCCTCAATGAAAGCCAGGGCTTTTTTTACTTTTTCACTGTTGTAAAGCTGTAGGATCCGTTCTTTCATCAATCAGCCTCTTTTGACAATCAGATCATCGAGCAGACGCTTGCGTACGTGTGTGACACCGTTCTCATCACGGTACGGAAGTGTACTTCCGTCTTCTCCCATATCTTCCAGAACACTGCCTTCGGTCGGTTTGCCGATGGCAACGACCAGCAGGATCTTGAGGTTGTCTGCCAGTTTGGTGACATCGCGCAGCGGCTTCTTGTCGAAGCTGCCGATCATCAGACCGCCGAGACCGCGCTCTGCTGCACGGAGCAGGATGGTCTGGGCTGCGATGCCGGCATCACGCCACCATGCCCAGGCACGCTTGTCGATGTCGTTGTCCTGCAGAATGACAATGAATCCGCTCGGGTTGATGCCGGGATACGGGCGGTCCTTGCCCCAGTGCGTGCACTTGGCGATCGCATCCACTTCATCCCTTTCCCAGGCGATATAGAACTTCAGGGCCTGCTGGTTGCCGGATGTGGCACAATAGCGGCAGAGTTCAACGAACTCACGCATATCGTCTTCTGTGAATTTGAAGGATTCATCATAGGCTCTGAAACTGCGGTTTTTGATGACTAGATCTTTCAATGTCATGTGTATTCACCTCTTTGATTCCATTCTACCAAAAAAGAATCCCTTGCGGGATTCTCATCAATCAATTCTGTTCTCCGTCAGAGTCTTTGTGAAAGACTTGCAGACAGTAACGTGTTCTGTACCATAGCCGAGTGCCAGCGCAGACAGCGGTATACAGTTCTCCGGGATGCCGAGCTCTGCCTTCAGTGCATCGTTATGCTGCAAAGCGGCCGTAACACCGTACAGGTAGATGTTGCCGAGTCCCAGATCTGTTGCGGCAAGCGACATCATCTCTACGACACAGGCTGCGTTCATCTCTGCCAGACCGGGTGCGGTAACAGGACAGGATACGATGATCAGGACCGGGGCGCCGTAGATGATATCCCCGCGCTCCGGACCTGCCAGTCCGCCGAGCGTCTTCAGCATATCCTTGTTGATTACTACGGTAAGATGCGGCTTTCCTGCCTTCGGCATACCAAGCGGTGCCATGGAAGCGGCGGTGATGACTTTCTCCAGTTTTTCTGCCTCGACTGCCTGATCCGTGAACTCACGGCAGGACTTTCTGCTGAGCATTGTTTCCTTGAATTCCATACTGTTTCTCCTTCCGTTCATATTTACGGTATCCGGGATACACGACATCCGGTGTTCCCGGCTGCTGTGCGGAACAAAAGGTGCAGTCTTCACCGCACCCTTTGTCTGCACTCGTCAGATCAGCCGAAATAACGCTTCAGCAGACCGGCAAACGCTTTGCCGTGCCTTGCCTCATCCCTGGCCATCTCATGGACTGTGTCATGGATCGCATCCAGACCGAGTTCCTTGGCACGCTTCGCCAGATCCGTCTTGCCGGCTGTTGCGCCGTTCTCCGCGTCAACACGCAGTTCCAGATTCTTCTTGGTGGAATCCGTCAGGACTTCTCCCAGAAGCTCCGCGAACTTCGCCGCATGCTCCGCCTCTTCAAACGCAGCCTTCTCGTAGTAGCCGCCGATTTCCGGATAGCCTTCTCTGTAGGCTACTCTGGCCATTGCCAGATACATGCCGACTTCCGTGCATTCTCCTTCGAAGTTGGCACGCAGATCCATGATGATGTCATCACGGACACCCTTGGCAACACCGAGCACATGCTCAGCCGCCCAGGTCATTCCCTCTTCCATCGGTACGAACTTTTCCTTCGGCTGCTTGCACAGCGGGCACTTCCAGTCTGCCGGCAGATCCGCAAACTTTACGCCTTCCTTCTCTTCGTCATAAATATGACCGCAAATCAAACACCTGTACTTCATAAACATTCTCCTTCCATTATTTTTGCCTGTGGATTCCCTGATCCACAGATGTGTCCTGCCTTCATTATAATTGTTCCACAGGGAATCAGTCACTAAACTTCTTTATGACCACCAAAAAGAAAACGCTTCATGAAGCGTTTCTTTTCTCACGTATACTGCGGGCAATGGACAGCACAGCCCACATCGCACTGATGCCCAGGGCAATGGACAGTGCGTACTGCAGCGTCAGGACGGCATTGGCCTTTGCGCTGACCCAGTCTTCCGTGCCGATTCCCAGCATCGTATAGTACAGGTTGGAGCCGGGCACCAAGGGAATGACTGCCGGTATGAAGAAGAGCACCGCCGGCGCCCTCTTCACCCTGGCAAGGATTTCTGCATACAGAGCAGAGAACGCAGATGCGAACAGACAGGACAGGAAGATGCCCAGTCCGACATCCACACCGGCCAGGTAGATGCCCCAGCTGAAGAACCCACCCAAAGAAGCAGAGAACAGATGCTTCTTCGGTACATGGAAGAGGATGGCAAAGCCGAGCGAACCGATGAAGGCGGTCAGAAGCTGTACTGCGTGAACCATCATGCGCCTGCCCCCGTTGCCATAATGGCAAGAATGAATCCATACGCCAGGGAAACGGCACAGAGGATGCTCTCGATCAAGCGCAGGGAACCGGAGATCGTATCGCCGACCAGCATATCCCGTACGGAAACCGTAATCGCGACTCCGGGGATCAGCAGCATGATATCGCCGATCATGATCATGCCGAAATGCAGGACCGGGAACAGCATTGTCAGCAGTCCGGTCAGGCAGCCTGCCGCAAAGGCGCAGGCCAGGTTGAAGGAAACGGTATTGGGAAAGAAACCGCGTACCTTCTTCTGTACCAGGCCGATGAGCACGCCCAGAACGCCAGCAGCCAGTCCATCCCAGACAGAACCACCGAAGAACACTGCAAATCCTCCCGAAGCCAGTGCACTGCCAGCATAGAGGGACAGTGGATGTTCATGGGTTTCTGCGGTTTCTGCCAGTCTTTGTTCCAGTTCCTGCCAGGAAAACGGTTCCATGCAGTACTGGCGGCTGAGATGGTTCAGTTGTTCCAGCACCGTAAAGTCATTGGATGCGGCCTTTGTGACACGCCTCGTCTCGGTGATGGTTTCCCCGTCCGGGAAGGTCATGGTGATCACAATGCTGGAAATGATGACGAATACATTCATATCCGATGCGCCGGAAGCGGTTCCCATGCGGGCGATCGTGTCTTCGACACGGTAGATCTCCGCCCCGCTCAGCAGCATCCTTTCAGCCATGTCCAGCAGTGTATGCAGCAGTTTCTTTCTATCGTTCATGTTATGCAGCTGTCCTTGTATAAAGCAGAACTGATTATATCATTGTTTCCTGTCTTCCAGGACAATGGCTTCGTATGCCCGGCAGAGCGCTGCGGATGCGTCCCTGGCGTTCTTTGTCCAGAACAGGGCATCAAACGAGTGGATATCGCCGTGGTACACATCGACGTGCGCAGGTATGCCGGCTTCCTGCAGGCTGTTGATATAGGCCAGGGTCTCATCGTGGAACGGTTCTCCGTCCAGGACATAGGTATAGGCTGCGGGAAGCCCCCGGTAATCGGTTTCCCGGGACACAGATGCGTACTTCGGCACCCTGTCCGTTCTGTACAGATCCCGCAGGTACACCGACCATCCCCGGTGATTCCTTCTTGTATTCCACACTTTGCCGTGATTGTCCGCGGATGATGGTGTATCCTCACAGTCCAGCATCGGGTACAGCGGGATCTGCATGCATACGGGAATCCGGTCATGATCCCGGTTGTACAGGCATACCGCCGCTGCAAGACCGCCGCCTGCACTTTCTCCGCCCACGATGATGCGCTCCGGATCCACACCCAGCTCCTCTGCATGCCGGTACAGATACCGGAGGGCATCCATACAATCATTTAGAGCGGCGGGATAAGGCGCCCTGCCTGCAAGCCGGTATTCCGGTGATACCACAACGGCACCGTATCTGCCGGCGAGCATTTTTCCCTTCGACCAGTGCACCATTGCGGCCATGCCCAGCATGTATCCCCCGCCGTGGATCCAGAGAATCCCGGGTACCGGATCCTTGGTATCCGAGCGCAGAAGAATCAGCTTCATCCGTCCGGACGATGTTTCAATATACCGGTGTTCGCTTCTCAGTGGGTATTTCTTCATATTCACCATTATAATGATAGCAGGGAGGCGAGGTACAATTATGTTCCGTCCGATGAGAAGATTCAAGCAGCAGATGACAGCAGAAGAATGCACAGCAGTGCTCAGCAGCGGCAGGCGCGGTGTCCTTGCCGTGCTCGGTGATGATGGCTATCCCTACGGTGTACCGCTGAACTACTGGTACAGTCCGGAAAACGGAAAGCTGTACTTCCACGGTGCCAGGGAAGGACATAAGCTGGACGCCGTCAGAAACTATGACAAAGTATCGTTTACGGTATTCGATGAAGGCTTCTACAAAGAAGGTGACTGGGCAGCCTGGGTGCACAGTGTGATCGTCTTCGGCAAGGTACGGATCATCGAAGATGAAGCGGAGATCACGGAGATTGCCCGGCAGATCGGGCTGAAGTACTACCCGGATGCGCAGGAAGTCGTGGAGATCCTGGAGCGTACAAAGGGACGCATCGGGGCCATGGAGATGTCCATTGAGCATATGAGCGGCAAGCTTGTGCACGAAAAGTAGCAGATACAGAAAAACCGGGACAATCATCCCGGTTTTGCTTTGTTCAGTTTCCTGTGTAGCAGTATCCCCTTCCCCAGTGGGAACGGATATACCGCGGGCGGGAAGGATCTTCCTCCAGCTTTTCCCTCAAGTGGCGGATGTGCACTGCTATGGTTCCTTCTGTAGCGAACGGTTCCATCTTCCATACGTTGCGGTAGATTTCATCCGCATTGTAGATGGTATCCGGATGGCTGCAGAGGAAGTGCAGGATCCCGTATTCGATCGGTGTAAGGCGGTACGTTCTGCCATGCAGGGATACCGAGCGTTCCTTTTCATTCATGATCATGGATGTATGCCTCCCTGGCTTCCAGGAACTCCTCCAGTGAGAGAGGTTCCCCATCATTGATCTCCGGAGCGTATACCGTTACCGTACCGTACTCGGCAAGCTGCTTCAGTTCTTCCTCCGTGAACAGGGTTTTCATATTGTACTGCCAGTAGTTGAAATCTTCTGTTTTTTCTCCGATACCTCTCTGGTTATAGATCTGCAGCCAGCCGTTGTAATGGATCTCATCCCCTTCATAGAAGCGGTTGATTGCGTCCCTGCGCTTTTCTTCCATGAAGCCGATGACCGGCTGGTCCTGTTCCTTCAGCGGCACAGGCAGCTGTACTTCCACGCTGACATCTGCATAATGGCTCCAGAAGTCCTCGGTCTGTTCCCGGTTGGTAAGATCATACATGTCCACCGTTGCCCAGTAGGAATACACCAATGCATCGCCTTCCTCCAGACGGTAGCTGTCAGCCAGCCCGAATCCACGGGTACCCCAGGCAGCGGCGGACAGAGCGAAGCTCAACAGGATGCCTGCCAGGAACACACCCAGATCCTTCAGGCGGACCTGGATCCTGCGCCTGTAGATGAACATGGCGACGATGTAGATCAGCAGCAGGATCAGGTACCAGATCAGATGATTGCGGAGGTACTGCAAAGAGAGCCTGCCGGCAGACAGCACAATCAGTATGCAGAGCGCATAGAGGTTGATGACCAGCGGATAGGAGAAGAAGCGGTCCGACACCTGCTCTGCCCGTTCACTCTGGCGGTCGATGAATTCCGCTTTCAGCACATATGACGCCAGCAGTCCGTAGGCGACCAAAGCCATGAAGTATCCGGCCTTGAAGGCAAGCGGTCTGTTCATCGAAGCCGCGAGCAGGTTGTTGTATATCATGGCACCGAGACCGGTCGGTGAAAGCCAGCGCATTACCGTCACCGGCAGATCCGTGCTGCGCAGACCGGCAACACAGATGTCCAGGAAGGCTGAAATCACCCCGAAGACCGCAACCGGCAGCAGCGAATACGCACCCATCATGACAATGCCGTCAAAGATATTGTTCGCAATGAGGTACAGCATACTGTTGAACAGGGTCATTACCGTGTAGAAGAACAGGGCAAACACGCTGCATGCCAGCCACATCTGCAGACCTGACCGGCTGAGCAGCACGGCAATCGCTGTTGGTATAAGGAAATAGATCCAGGAAAGAAGCGCAATGAATACGGTCGTCGTAATCAGCAGATCCTTCCGTTTGACCGGCAGCGCCAGATAGAGGTCTGCGCTCCTTCTACTGTGTACCCAGGCCAGCAGTACTGCCGGCAGGACAAAGGTAAAGACGGTGCCGAGCACGAACGCTGTCTCCATAGTTGTATTCAGATTGATCACCCAGGAATCTATGCTCCTGGTAATGAACGGTGACAGGGAGATGGCACACACCAGCAGTCCGAAGAACAGGCAGGCTGTTTTCCTCTGCTTGATCAGATATTCCAGATACTTCCTATTCATTGTCTGTACCTCTGCTTTCCAGTTCATAGATGAACAGTTCTTCAAAGTTGACCTGCAGGACATCCAGCAGTACCGGATTCAGACCGTTCAGCTTCGTAACGACGTCTTCTTCCTTTCCTCTGATGACCAGACGGTAGACTCTGCCCTCGTTCTCCTTATGCAGAATCTCCAGACCATCGAAGGCATTCTCTGTTGGTTCTTCCTTGAAGACCACCTGGTATTTATTGATGAGTTCCTTGGACTGCAGCAGATCACCGTAGCTGACGATCCTGCCGTCTTCCAGTATGCCGAAGGAATCGCAGATATCTTCGAGTTCCTTCAGGTTGTGGCTGGAGATGATGACAGAGATTCCCTCATCCTCTATAAGTTCCGTCAGAATCTGCTTAAAACGGTGCCTGGCCAGCGGCTCCAGACCATCATAGGCTTCGTCCAGCAGAAGCAGCTTCGGATGAACGGAGAGCGCAAACAGGAGCGCAAGGCGCCGTTTGTTCCCCTTTGAAAGATTGGTTACCACCATGTTCTCCTTCAAAGCGAATACATCCAGGTATTTCCGGTAGGCTTCTTCATCAAAGCCGTACATCGTCTCATACAGAAGTTTCAGCGAACCTACTGTACTGCCGATCGGCCAGTACTGTTCATCGGACACAAAAGCAATCCTGCCGCGGGTCTCTTCCTCCAGGTAGGTATCTTTCCCGTCCAGTTCGATCCTTCCGCCGTCTGTCCGGTATACACCGGCGATCAACCGCAGCAGTGTGGACTTGCCCGCACCGTTGACACCGACCAGACCGAAGATGGAACCATCCTCCACCTGAAGTTCCAGACCTTTCAGGACATCCTTGTCCTTGAACGATTTATACAGGTTTTCTATTTTCAGCATGTTTCCTCCTTGTAAATCCCATTGATAACTTCCAGAAGTTCCTCCTTTGTTATCCCGTTTTCCTTCAAAGGAATGAGCAGCTGCTTGATCTGCTGGATCCGGGAGTCAATGATATTCACGTCAGCGACATATACCCCTTTCTTCGGCAGATTGTATACATAGCCGTTCTTTTCCATCTCAGCGTATGCTTTGGCTACGGTATTGGGATTGATCCCGTTGTCCATTGCCATCTGCCTTACGGAAGGAAGTCTGTCACCCGGTTTCAGTACACCGACCTCTATGAATTTCAGGATCTGTTCCTGGATCTGTTCATAGATCGGTGTTTTGCTCTGTAGATTGAGTAAGAACATGGCCCCTCCTATCTGTACTATCTGTACTAATTGTATTATCTGTATCACTCACGCGCAATACAGAAAAGTTTAAGAAAAACAGGTGCGTATGCGACAATGAAAACAGGAATGAATCCGTTCCTGCTATGGACAATCATAGTTACTGATTCATTTCCCAGTATCTTGCGGCTGTACGGTTCTGTTTTAGAATAACGTTGTACAGATGAGGAGTGATGCTATGAACCAGGTTGTTACTGTTTACTTCAGCCCGGCCCATACCTGCCGGAACACCGCGCAGGCTTTCAGCAGAGGCACCGGCATGCCTTCGCTCGAATATGATCTGACCCTGCCGGCAGGCAGAGGAAAGGACATCGACATTCCCGAAGACGCACTGGTTGTACTGTGTGCGCCGGTGTACGGCGGACACACTGTGCAGCTGTTCATGAAGGAACTGCCGAACATCCACGGAAAAGGAAATCCCACTGTGATCATCTCCGTGTACGGCAACCGCCACTACGACCGGGCACTGCAGGATCTGTATGACGGTGCTCTCAGCTGCGGCCTGCGTCCGTTCGCCTGGGGCACGTTCATCGGTGAACACTCCTTCACTTCCCGGATCCAGACCGGACGTCCGGATGAACGGGATCTGGCTGAGGCGGAGGCTTTCGGAGCGCTTGCGGCACAGTACGCGGATACAGCGGAGATGCTGGACGCGCTGGATGTTCCGGGCAGGGATGTCGACTACGGTATGATCGGCATGCACGGTCAGCGCCTGGGGCATCTGACACCGAACCGTCCGGTTCCCACGAAGGACTGTGTGCAGTGCGGCATCTGTGCTTCGGTCTGCCCTCTCGGACTGATCAATCCCCGGAACAGTAATGATATCAAGGAATCCTGCATGAAGTGCGGTGCCTGCGTCAAACTGTGTCCGTACAGTGCGATGCAGTTCCCGCAGGAGGACTTCCGCATCGTCCAGGAAGACTGCATTGCGGAATTCGGCAGCGATGTTCACGTCCCTGAGTACTTCATCAACC
>JAFOIY010000156.1 GCA_017420505.1 Solobacterium sp.
AAGATGATCAAGAGCAGAAAGGAAAAGTATTCATGATTATTGCACCATCGGTTCTGTCCATGGACTACAGCAGAACGGAACAGCAGCTTCGGGAACTGAATGAATCCGGTGCGCAGTGGATTCACTTTGACGTTATGGACGGTCATTTTGTGCCCAATATTTCCTTCGGACCGGATATTCTCCGGGCAGTAGCTGGATCGACCAATCTGTTTCTGGATGTACATCTGATGATCTCGGATCCTGTCTTCTATACACCGGTATTCATTGACGCAGGCGCCGACAGCATCACTTTCCACTATGAAGCGATGGAAAGCAAGGAAAGAATCAAAGAACTGGCTGCCCTGATCCACAGCCGCGGTATATCAGCCGGCATCAGCATCAAGCCCAATACACCGGTCACAGTTCTGCAGGATCTCCTGACCGACTTTGATCTGTTCCTTGTCATGTCGGTGGAGCCCGGTTTCGGCGGTCAGTCCTTTATGGAGAGCTCCCTTGATAAAATCACCTGGCTGCGGTGTGAACTGAGCGAAAAGGGGCTGAATGCTCATGTCCAGGTGGACGGCGGCATCAATGAGAAGACAGCAGTACTAGCCCGCAATGCCGGCGCTGATGTACTGGTAGCCGGATCCTTCTTTTTCCGCAATGACATGAAGAAGGCGGTGAAGCTTCTTGAAGGATGAGTGCTTGATTGTATTGGGCATGCATAGTACACTTCCCGCAGTGAATACAGTATGCATCGGTGCGGACCGCGGAGCACTGTATCTGGCACAGCAGGGAGTCCGTATGAAAGCAGCCGTCGGCGATTTTGATTCGGTAAGCAGTGAAGAGAAGGATCTCATCCGTTCCATGTGTGATGAAATGCTGGAACTGAATCCCATCAAGGATGATACAGACAGTGAAGAAGCCATCACGTATGCGGTCAAAGCAGGATATAGCCGGATTCTGGTTTACGGTGGATTCGGCGGTCGGATGGACCATACACTGATCAATCTCAAACTGGCGGAAAAATACGCCGGGGTCGTATATCTGCTGGATGAGCACAATGAAATCAGCGCACAGGGCAGCGGTATCTATCAGTACAAGGGCAGTGAATACCGTTACTTCTCCATACTGGCACTGGATGACTCTGTCATCAGCCTGGGTGGAATGAAATACCCGCTGGATCACCGGCGGATTACGACGGAAGATCTCTATACCACTTCCAATGAAATCATCGCTGAAACCGGTACACTGACCGTTCACTCCGGCAAGGTCCTGGTCATCCGCTCCAATGATTGAACAATGAAAAAACTGTATGGAATCCATACAGTTTTATTGTTCAGCCCGGGATCAGGCAGCCTTTGTCTTGGCGCCTGCTTTCAGCGTCTTGAGTGCACGAGCGGAAATGCGCATCGTCTGCGGCTTACCGTCGACCATCACATGAACTTTCTGAAGGTTAACGTTCCACTTGCG
This sequence comes from Solobacterium sp., assembly GCA_017420505.1. GTDB lineage: Bacteria > Bacillota_I > Bacilli_A > Erysipelotrichales > Erysipelotrichaceae > Bulleidia. Next base: position 1,453 of record JAFOIY010000156.1, read on the forward strand.
GCGGGTAGCACGCAGGGAGTGGGAACGATTGTTTCCAGACATGGGCTTTTTACCGGTTACAGGACAAACTCTGGACATGATCGATACCTCCTTTATACCAATAACGCTTCATAAGATTAGCACGGTTTAAAACAAAATGCAAACATAGATTGTATCAATCCAGCAAATACATATTGTGTACGGATGAATTGACAGATTTTCATAGATCGGCTCGTTCTCATTTACCGTAAAGTGTGGTAGAATTCATCTAATAGCGAAAGGGGTTTTTCAAAGTGGAAGAAAAGCAGATCTTTGCGACTCTGGAAGTCAGTGATCATGAAGTGCGTATGATCGTCGGCGAGTTTTTCAATACCAGGTTCAATATACTGAAAGTAGAACGGGTTCCTGTTGACGCACTTTCCTATGATACCATTACAGACCAGGACGCACTGACAGCTGCCATAGCTGAAGCAGCGCGCGAAGCCGGAGAAACGCTCGGCGCAAAGATCGAGAAAGTGATACTTTGTGTACCTGCGCTCAATACGAAGAGAAAGCCTGTACGGGTATCCGTGCCCATTGAAGGCATCGATGGTGTCATCACCGCACAGGATATCAAGACAGCAGTGGATTCTGCTCAGAATGTACGCGTAGAGCGTGATCTGGCGCTGATCCAGACTGTATGTGTGAAGTATACCATTGACGGTATTGCGTCCAGAAGGATTCCCATCGGTGAGCATGCGTCCCAGCTGACCGTGGATATCGACCTCATCTGCGCAGACCGGAATATGGCGTATACGCTTGTCGGCTGTACGGAACAGGCCGGACTGCAGGTCATGGATATCTTCCTGGATGTCTATGCCGTAGCCAAGGAAGCAGCTCTGTTCGAACAGTCCGTTGACAGCAATGTCCTGATCATGAAGATGGAGCGCCGCGCTACAACGCTGGGCATCCTCTCCAAAGGAAGGCTGCGTGACTGTGTTGTGGTACCGTTCGGTGTCGGTGATATCGCCGAGCCGCTGGTAGAACAGTACGGCATTACCAGGGCAGCCGCGGTGGAGCTGGTCAAGTACAGCCTGCTGCTGAACGATAAAGTCAATCCTGCCAATCTGGTCCATATCTGGAATGACAACGGAAATGCCAGAAGGCTCAATGAAGAAGAACTCTTCACATGCGTCAGTCCGAAAGTGGATGAATGGGTGGACGGCATGGTAAAATATTGTGGTAAAATCTTGCAAGCGGGAAAGACTACCGTTATTATTACGGGTGAAGGCGGTGAAATGCAGGGCCTGAATGAAGTGCTGGCAAAGAAGGCAGGTACGGAAGTCAGGAACTATATTCCCGAAACGCTAGGAGGAAGGAACGCCGGTATGACTGCGTGTCTCGGTCTGTTCTATGCCTATAAGGACAAGCTTCCGATTGCGGGATACACCGACAACAGTATCGATATGGACAAGTTTCTGCAGTCGGTCTCGTACCGCAGCAGACTGAACAAACCGGAAGATACATTTACCAACAGATTCAAGAGCTTGTTTGCAGGCAGCAGAAAATAGGAGTGGATAGTATGGCAGAGTTAGCATATAACCAGGTTGCAAAAATCAAAGTATTCGGTATCGGAGGCGCCGGATCCAATGCGGTTAACCGCATGGTCGATGACGGTGTGCAGGGCGTTGAGTTCTATGTAGCGAACACAGATCTCCAGGCGCTGGACGCATCCGGTGTACCCAACAAGATCCAGCTCGGCAAGGAAGGTCTGGGCGCAGGCGGAAACCCGGACAACGGCCGCAAGGCAGCAGTAGAGAGCGAAGCAGAGATCAAGCAGGCGATGGAGGGTGCCGATATGGTCTTCCTCACAGCCGGTCTCGGCGGCGGAACTGGTACAGGTGCATCTCCGCTGTTTGCGAAGATTGCGAAGGAACTCGGATGCCTGACCGTAGGTATTGTTACCAAACCGTTCAGCTTCGAAGGCCCGCGCCGTATGCGTCAGGCAGAGAGCGGACTCGAACAGCTGAAGGAATACGTTGACAGTCTGATCATTATATCCAACAACAAGCTGCTGGAAGTCATCGGACATATTCCTTTCGAGGAAGCATTCAAGGAAGCAGACAATGTTCTTCGCCAGGGCGTACAGACCATTACCGACTTGATTGCAGTTCCGGCAATGATCAACCTTGACTTTGCGGATATCAAGAGCGTTATGGAAGGCCAGGGCAGCGCACTGATCGGTATCGGTATGGCTTCCGGTGAAAACAAGGCACGCGACGCCGCTACAAAGGCAATTATGTCACCGCTGCTGGAAGGCCAGATCACCGGTGCAAAGAACGCTGTCGTCAACGTAACCGGCGGTGCGTCCATGAGTGCGTACGATGCTCAGGAAGCGGTTGATTTCATCCGCAACGCTGCAGGCAATGACATCGATATCATCTTCGGTGTAGCGATCAACGAGAAGATCAATGAATCCATTATCGTTACCGTAATCGCAACCGGCTTCGATCTTCCGAAGAACACGATGATCGACAACGTTGAACCGGCGAAGGAGAAGAGCCCGGTCAAGACAGGCGTTGTTGTGACTGCCGATGATGAAGATGTTGAATTCGGAAGCTTCGATGAAGACGAAGACTCCGGAATTCCTGCCTTCTTCCACAGAAACTGATTGATATAAACGGTCTGCTGAGCAGGCCGTTTTTCTTTTGTACAGGCATGGTATAATAGCACTGTTCTATGATCAGCATTACTAAAACAGTAAAACAGGACCGGAAACGGACACTGATTGTCCGCGATGGTGTAGATTATGCCGGCAAGGTAGTCTGGCGCACGGATGAGGGCAATTCGTACGCCGTTTTCTCGCTGGAGGAAAATGCTGTCCATGAACTGGACACATTGATTCCCTCTGTCATACAGGAAATGATCAACGCAGATCATCCGACCAGGATCTATGTCGGAGAAGCGGATGCAGCAATAAAGGTTGTACTGCTGCGGAACGGTTTCCAGGAAAACGGTGAACTGCTCTATATGAACATCGAACCATGGCGCTATGAAGTGGAAGACCGCGTATTCGACAAGCACGGCTATATCATCAACCAGGGCAAAATGGACAGGCTGCCGTACGGTGCGTTCAGTACCAAGTCACGGGGATGCGGATGGATCGCTGCGTACAATCTACTGAAATATCTGGGCAGACCGATGCCGATGCAGAAAATCGCTCATGAGCTGGAATTACGTTCTTTCAGCGGTAATTTCCTCGGAACAAACATGCTGGTACTCTACCGGTGGCTGAAGTCCCAGGGTCTTCCTGTGAGGCTGGTGCAGATCTCGCGTAAACAGTGCGTTGAGGCAATGAAGCAGGCTGAATGCGGCATTCTGCTGTATCTGCACAGAAGAGGCGGCCACTATACCTGTTTCCGGAACAATCATGATGGTACACTGCATTTCTGGAATGCAGTCTACGGCAGACGCAATATGGATATGGAAGCCGGTGCGTTCATGGAACAGCATTCCTTCTATCCTATTGCCTGGCTGATCTGGATTCCACAGGATCCGTATCCTGTGCTATAATGCGTAATCATAAAGGAGAGTATCATGTCTGAAACTATTGTTTATAAAACAAAAGGGGTCTGTTCTTCCCAGATTATCTGTGAAGTAGAAGACAATAAAATCGTTCAGCTGAAGGTGATCGGCGGCTGCAACGGCAATCTGAAGGGAATCAGTGCGCTTGTCAAAGGCAGGGATGTCGATGAAGTCATAGACGCACTGGACGGTACCCGGTGCGGATTCAAACCGACGAGCTGCCCGGACCAGATTGCGAAAGCTCTCAAACAGTACAAAGCCGGTCACTGATCGGTTTTTGCTTTAAACAGACAGCAGGAGACAACAATGGAATGGGCAATCATGATTGCAGTACTGGTGCTGGACCAGATCTCCAAATACTGGATCCAGATGAATACAGCACTGCATGCACATATTGAAATCATCAAGGATTTCTTCTATATCGACTATGTCAGGAACACCGGTGCAGCCTGGAGCCTTTTCTCCGGGAAAGTACCGTTTCTGACCGTTGTTTCCATTGTCGAAATGATCTTGATTGCCGTAATACTTATCCGTATGCATCGCAGACACGAGACAGCATACTGTGTTTCACTGTCCTTGATGCTGGGCGGTGCTGCCGGCAATCTGATTGACCGTGTCATGCTGGGATATGTACGTGATTTCCTGCATTTCTACCCGCTGGGATACAGCTTTCCTGTATTCAATATCGCAGACTGCGGCATAACCATCGGTATGTTTATCGTCATCATTCTGATGTTTCTGGAAGAGAGAAAGGAAAAGGAGACTGCATGAGAACCGAGACCTACACAGTGGATGAAGACAGTGTCCGGATTGACCGCTGGCTGAGTGAGCGTTCGGAAGTATCCCGTTCCCGTATCCAGGAACTGATCGATGAGGGAAGGGTAACCGTAAACGGGAAAGAGGTGCGTACCAGCTATAAGGTATGCAGCGGAGATACGATCGTAATGGAAGTCCCGGACGATACGGTGCTTGATGTACTGCCGGAAGATATTCCGCTGGATATTCTCTATGAAGATCACGATATCCTGATCGTCAATAAACCGAAGGGAATGGTGGTCCATCCGGCGCCCGGTGTATCCCACGGTACACTCGTTAATGCCGTTCTGTACCATTGCGATGACCTGTCCGGCATCAACGGCGTACTGCGTCCGGGCATTGTTCACCGGATTGATAAGGACACGACCGGCTGCATCGTCGTATGCAAGAATGACAAAGCGCATGAGTCCATTGCGGCCCAGCTGGCAGACAAGACCTGCCATCGTGAATATCTCGCTCTGGTGAAAGGCATCATCCATGAAGAAAGCGGCATGATCGATGCACCGATCGGCAGGGATGCCCGCGACCGTCAGAAGATGTGTGTTACCGAACGGGGCGGCAGAAGTGCCAGAACCAGGTTCCGGGTACTGGAACGCTTTTCCGGCTGTACGCTTGTGGAGTGCACACTGGATACCGGCAGAACCCATCAGATCAGGGTGCATATGAAATACATCGGTCATCCTGTGATCGGTGATGTGAAATACTATCATCCGTGCCGTTTACTGGAAACACAGGGGCAGGTATTGCATGCATACCGCATTACCCTGGTTCATCCTCGTACAGGGGA